>URUU01000007.1 GCA_900551235.1 uncultured Lachnospiraceae bacterium | reverse complement strand
ATGAGATGACCGATCACTCTGTTCGAAAAAGATTTGCATAAATTTAATTTCTTAAACTGGTTGTATATGAATGTAGAATGATGTATAGTATTTGCAAGAGGCACCTTCTTTCGTAAATGTTGCAATGTTTGTTTCGTCACTTTCATTATACAACACGAACGATTTAAGGTGTCTTTCTTTTTATGTAAAATCACGAACTTGCTCATTTATAGTATGGAATAAACAGTTACACCAGAGCAGCATTTTTTGTCAAAAAAATACCTCCTTAAGATCTATGGCAAAATGGAGTTGTCTAAAACTATCAACCATCTATCTAAAAGGAGATATCGTCTTATGATAACACATAAACAGCTCACCCTGGTATCTTCACCTTTTCGCAGAGCACTTCTGCCTGCAATTAAGTGTACTGATTTATACCAAATATTTCCTTAATTTTACAAAATATCACATAACTTGTCAATATATACGAAGGAATTTTTTGTAGATATTAAACAATAAAATTGTATATAGCAAAAATTATCAATTAGTATTTCATGATTGCACAAACTGATACGCTGCCCGCTCTTTTTTATCTTTTCCTGCGCATACGATCCGGATTCCATGATCGATCACTTTTTCTTTTGTCTCCGTGACATACTGATAGGAATATTCTTCTCCGGCCAAATCTTCAAAGATCAGTTCCTCTCCGGTCTCCAGTTTTTTTAAAGCTCCGGTAAAGGACCGGATGCCATAGATCGTCATGCCTTCGGCATCCCATGGCATAGTTGTACCATCCATGCCCGGTGAGCAGGCTGCGGTACGTTTATCAAAGGTATTTAAAACGGCATACTCTATGGAAAGCGATGGAATTTTTATAAATCCAACCACTACTTTTCCATCTACGGTAAGATACGTATCCCGATCCGGCTGTTCTACATGTTCTGCGACCTGTTGCTGTTCCTGCCTTGCCGCCTCCAGAAGTTCTGCTGCCTTTTCGCGCTGCCGTATCCCGGATGTCAGAAACACGGCTGCGATCACTGCAATCACTGCAGCAGCAATAAGTACCGGTACTGCTCTGCTGATCTTTCTGTCTTTTCTGTCTGTTTTTGTTCCGCTCATCTGCTTTCTCTCCTTCCGGAAGCAGAACAGCCATAACACGCAGAAGATTTCGTTCTGGAGTTATGGCGTTCCGTTTTTGATTTCTTTTTTATTTTACGATGCCAGGGTCAAAAGGTCTAAATCCACATGAGCTTGCTCATAGGTGGATGAAAGACCTTGGGACCCGCCCCGATATGAGCATAAAAGTGGGATGATAATCCCACGATATGCGAATACTGGGGAGGATTGTGGGAGTGCAACGCACGGAACAATCCGTAGGCATCATAGTTGGGGACTTTTGACACCCACATCATTTTACTTTATCTTCATTGTTTTTTTCAAGTATCCGGTCTTTCTGTTTAATTTCTTTTTGTATTTCTTCTTTACTTTTTTCGGCACGGCAAAGACTGCTTTTTTGTTTATGCCTTTGAATGCATTCTTTCCAATCTTTGCAAGCTTCTGCGTCTTGATGTTGATCTTCTTCAGATTCTTGTTATTATAGAATGCTTTTGCTGCAATGGTCGTCACATTCCTGCCGATCGTCACAGTTGTAAGCTTCTTATTTCCTTTGCAGACCTTTGCACCGATACCGGTTACTTTGAACTGTCTTGCCTGGATCCGGACGGTTGCCGGGATGGTCAGCTTTTTCGCTCTCCTGTTTGTGGAAGCGACATAAGTAACCGTATTTTTCGAGGTTACTTTGTATTTTGCTTTTCCAACCTTATAAACTTTGCCGATTGTCACATCCTGCGGTGTATCCGGCTTATCGGTCGATGGCTTATCGGTCGATGGCTTATCGGTCGATGGCTTATCGGTCGAAGGTTTTTCGACGGATGGTTTTTCCGTCGGTGGAGTCGGTGGAGTCGGTGGAGTCGGTGGATTGGAAGTTTTCTTCCAGATAGCATACAGTTCCACATTTTCTGTGATATAGAATTTGTCACCCGGACGGTAAGTGGTTCCGCTTCCGTCTGCCTTTGTGTTCCAGCAGACAAATTCCATGCCATCGCGTGTAAAGCTGCAGTTTGCCGCCTGCACGGTATCGTATTTCTTATAAGGACTGTTCGGGTCGGTCATCACGCCGTTTCCGCCATTTGCATGGTAGATCATCTGATAACCGTCTTCTTCTTTTATCTGTCCAAGTACTTCGGCACCATAGGTACAGGAAACACTCATCGCTGCTCCTTTGGCCAGATTCCATTTACCTTCCACAAATCCGTGTCCGTCTTTGGAAACGATCAGCTTATCGCCGTCAAGTGTTGCCTCCCCTGCGATCACAGTCACTTCCAGTTCCACGTTATCGAGGTCGTTAAACACGATCCTCTGGTCATCGTTTGTGATTCCGCAAAGCTGAAGTGCCACTTCTGCCCCATCCATATCACGCAGATACAGGTTTTTGTTTGTATAAGATACCCACTGTTTTTCTGTGCTGTCTGTCGTATCGGCACTCAGTACCAGGTCCAGTGCTTTGATATTTCCCATACCTTCATTAAAAATACGAGATTTTGCACTCTGACTGTTTCCGACTTCATTACTGACTGTAATCTCTATATCTTTCTTATAATACCCCTTTCCAACGTTGATGCTGAAGGAAAATTCATTTTCATCACTGATCTCTGCACCCAGTTCCCGGAGCGTCTTTTCTCTGGCGATTGGTTTTCCGTCCACAGTGATCGTCATATAAGCATCGCTTTCTGTGATTCCGCTGATCGTCAGCGTTCCGTCTTCTGCGAACCCGGAGCCATTGGTCGGGGAGGTCAGCATCAGGGTCGGCGCTGTGGTATCGACCACAAATACAAAACTCTTCTCAAATCCATCGCCGTTTGCATTGGTTCCGTAAATCTGGATCGTGTGATCTCCGTCTGCCAGTTTTTTGAGGGCGATCGGAATCGAAGAAGTCTGTGTAAAGGTTCCTGTTTTTCCTTCTTCGCCGTCCAGTACCCAGGTTCCGGAAATATCCATATCGGACTGTGCGGTAAATGTAATATCTGATTTCGTGTAAGTATCATAATATACTGTCTCTTCTTTTACATTTCCGTTGTCGTCCTGTGTGTTTTCGATTCTTCCGACCTGCTGTTTTTCCTGATCTGCTTCCAGTGTGATCTGTGCCTTCTTCGGTTCATTTAAGGTGAGCACATCTGCAAACGTTTCTTCTCCATAGATGATTCCTGTCAGATTTCCTTCGCTGTCCAGAAGCCGGTTAAACGGTGTCACACCGATCACGTATTTTGTGCCTGCCGTAAGGCCGGTGGTTTCCACAGTTTCTTTGCCCTGTTCATTCGTCACTTTTGTTTCGCTTGTTCCGCCAAGCACTGCATAGATCTGATTGTTCTCATCTTTGACTGCGGATATATTGTAATCCGAAAGTTCTTCTTTTTCGCCTTTTGCATTTACTTCATATACTTTAAACAGTGCGCCCTGACATTTTGTATCCGTGATGTTATCCAGCGAAGCACGGATCTGCAGATCACCTGCATTTTCTGCTTTCACAGAAGCAAGTGCCGCCGGCTGATTGCTGTTTGTGTAAGTAAAGGCTGTTTCCGTATCAAGGATTCCGGTGGTAACTTCTTCCTGGCTGTAAACAAGTCTTACATAATAACTGCCGCCTTCCATGGTTTCCGGAATCTGGACCGCTGCACTTCCTTTTGCGATCTCTGCTGTTTCGAATGATGCGATCGGTGTGCCGCCTTCGGTATCTGCATCCGGGTCTTCGATGATATAAACATCCAGTTTTTCCAGATCGGACATTTTTTCATTGCCGCTCCAGGTCAGGTTGATCGTGCGGTCGGTATTGCTGTACTGCTTTTTGTCCGTCTGTACCGAAGTAACTTCCGGCAGAGGCGCTACTCCGTAAAGGATCAGCTCTGATGCGGCTGCGGTTGTAACCGTATAAGTTTTATTGTATAAATTTGCATCTGTAAAGGATACAACGATCGTTGCTTCTTTTTTCTCTTCATTATAAGAGAAGTTTGCATTTGCATTCTCGTTTTCCTGCTCTGTTTTGTCGTTGTCATAATACTGAAGTGCATAGCTCTGGCTGTTTTCATCCATGATCCGCAGTCCTTCTTTTGCCTTTACCGCTTCTTCTTTTGAATCTGCAGAATATGCAATACTCAGTACCTGTGCGCCGCCTTCTATGAACGCTCCGAGTGTGAAATTGTGGTATGTCTTTGTAAAATCAGACTGAAGGCTGGCTGCCACATTTCCATCTGCATCTGCCAGTGCTCCGCCTGATGAAGATGCTCTCTCATAAATATTGGATCCTATGCTCATGTAAAGCATATCCTGTTTATCCTCATCGTATCCGACTGCGTACCATCTGCCGGAAAGTCCTTCCGTATTTCTGGCTTCTTCCAGATATTCCGGATAAGTCGGCTCTACCTCTGCCTGTGATCCAAAGGAAAGATCACCGCCATACGCATAGGAAATACCGGTCGAGAATTTCAGGACTTTCAGTGCACCCCATATACGCCTGGTGTTCAGTCCAAGCGCCGCTCCTCCGACCTGCATGCCGCCGATCAGCGGGATTACCTCCGGAATGTTGATGCGTGCCTCTGCGTAAGCTTCGAAAGCTTCCTGTGCGCCCTTGCTTCCATCGATCACGATATATCCTTTTCCGTTTATGATGCCAAGATAACTGATGCTGCACTGGATCAGCGTCTTAAAATATGGTATCCACTGGGTCTCCAGTTTTGCATAATCCATGATCTCAATATCCGTATTTGCAACTTTCAGGTTGGATACCTTAATGCCAAATCCCGTCAGTCCAAGGGAAAGGTCTGCTCTGGCCTCCATCGCCTGGAACAGGCTGAAGGATACACTCAGCAGAAGTCGGATCGGCGGAACCTGACTGCAGCAGAAAATCGTATCGTACAGATTTTCGAATCCGCCGCCACCGCCCAGGATCCAGCATACACCAAAGGAATCCAGGTTGATGCCCGGTTTGACACCCTGCACATAGAAATACAGATTATCAACGATCGGAATCTTGTTTTTGCTCTTGATTCCCAGTTTGATCTCCAGCGTGATAGAACGCAGGAACGAAGCATTTCCTTCGACGTTCATGCTCCAGTCATTTACGGTATTGACTTCCAGCGTTCCTTCGATCTTTGGCATCGCCTCTGTATAACCCGGCAGTGCTACTTCCGCTGCAAAGTTGACGCCAAGGAATCCCTGATTCATACCATAAAGGACATTTTTCACTTCTACGCTTGCATCGATGCTGCCATCGTCATCATCATCATCGTCATCGTTATTATTTTTCTTCTTTCCATCCTGATACAGGGAGCCGGATGAGCTGCCTGTCGATCTGTAGGTTTTATTCCACTCGCTTCTCAGTGCATCTGCTTTTGCACCATCGTCTGCGAAAACGTTCTGTGTGACCTTATCATTTTTATTCGCTGTTTCACTTCGCCTGGACACCGGAATCAAAAAGCTGAGATCCAGTTGTGCCGAAAACGACATCACAAATCCTGCCGCATCTTCGACCTTCACTGCATTCGCTTTTCCTGCATCGGTATCATACATCATACCAAGTCTTGCAAACGAGAGGTTGAATGCCATTCCGGCCAGTGTCATCAGTCCGTTGAGTGCCGCCGGATAGATCAGCGTGATCGTCTCATCTTCAAACCCTTCCAGCTCTTCTCCGTCCATATTATAAGGGACAAGTCCGTATTCCGTTCCGTTTTCAATGCTGGTAAATCCTGCATTGCCTTTGTAGATTCTGGTATTTTCGACGGAAGCATTCAGTGTAATATCGGAAAAATCCGTATTGATCGTTCCGTCTTTCTGCGTAACTTCCACCGTGCCGTCCAGGGCATCGATACAGCCGTTGATCACTACTTTGTCTTTGTTTCCGTCAATGGATTTCGCCACATAGCGGGCATTCGTTCCATTTTCACCGGCATCAAAGGTATCGTCTTTTATGAAACTTCCCTGGAAGAAAAGCAGCGTTTCTTCGTAATTCTTTTTATCCTTGTTATACGCGTCTTCGCTTGTATATGTTTTTATCTGATAAGTTGCATTTTCCCCTGTTTTTCCTTTATCCTGAACGACTGCCAGAATACCGTAATAATCGTTGCGGTAGCGGATATCACCGGTCATCACCACGCGCAGGGCATCACCGGTTGTGATCTTATCCACTCCTGACGGCGGCTCCGTCCATTCAAACGTAAGCTGATAGGTATCCGGTTTCATTTCCTTTGTAAACAGAATATCCAGTTTGTTTTCCTGGGTATCCACGGAAATATTTTCCGCCGGGATCTCGTATTTCTGCTTATCTGCCGCTCCCTGTGCATAAAGCGTATAACGGCTCTTATCCTCCAGCATGGAGAAATTGTTTCCACTTACATAGAGGTGTCTTGTCAGCTCATTGTAGAGGATCTGCGGTGTGGCACTGTGGAAGGTAATCCGTGGCAGTTCTCCGTTTCCGCCCGGACAGAGAATGTACATCGACGTTTCATACAACATATTTTCGTATAAAAGTCTGGCATCCGTATCGTCCGGCAGATTAAATACCCTGAACGTGATCTTACGGTAGCTGGAGGCACTGTCTACATCTGCCCGGAAATAAAATGGAATCTTGATCTGTGTACCGTCATTGAAATTGATATAGGTACTCTGATATGGAACTGCATAGCTGGTTTCATATGGGAGATCTTCCTGTTTTTCGCTTAGCGGTGTAAATCCTTCCGCCGCATATGCCGCAACTACAATTTTCTTATAATTAGTATTTCCTGATATATTTTTCAGGGTTGCCTGGATATCAAAAATACCATCTTCTTTGAAACTGCCGTTTTCTTCCCGGTTGCAGGTGGAAATATAATGTTTGCCATCTGCGGAAAGCTCCATAACCGACGGTGCAGACATATTGAACGTAACGGTATCTTTTTCCAGATCGGTTTTCTCGTTGGAGAATACTCCATAATATGTATTTACGATTCCTTCTTTTCCTGCGTCGATCGTGCCGAGGTCATAGTACATTGCCATGGCACTGTCCGCAGTACCGTACTGGTCATTTCCTGCACTGGTAAAATCCAGTGTGGTATCCGGGGCAAAATCAAAATCGGTCGCTGCCAGAGAATTCCAGTGTGCAAACGCAATCTTTTTTAACATTCCTTTGGAAGAAATCACAGTCGATGCCGTTGCCGCCGGACTGTAGCGGTCATCGTATGCATAAAATGCAGTCGGAATCTGAGACGCATCGATCACACACTCTTTCTCAATGAAACTGCTCTCGTAGGAAGTGTCCGGTATTTCATAGCATACATAATCCTGATCTCCGATCGCGGAATCCAGCAGCATTCTTGCCTGAACCTTGACATCCTCTGTGCCATGATTCTGTACATCGTAATGGATCATCACCATACCATGTTCGTTTGAACCGGTGTTTGCCAGCTCCAGGCGCTGGGTGAAGGTCAGTTCACCCAGTGTCCACGTTGCTGACAGGCCTTTTGCATCTTTGGAAACATTCACTTCGCCGGACTGCATCCCTTCAAAGGAATAATCGCCGCCAAAAATATAGTCTTTTGTCTCGCCATTTCTGGTAATCCGAAAGGAAGTAAAGGAAGTGTCATATTCATCGTTATGATATAACAGGTCTTTGTTGTTATCGGATTTGATGGTCTTGTCACCTTCCAGATTGGAGATGTAAAATCCACCGTTTTTTCCTGACATATGGACAGATATAAAATCATTCTCCAATGACAGAACATCCTCCTGCTGCTCCCCGGCACTTTGCGGTGCTGCCAGCATTTCCAGCGGAAGTGCCGTAAATCCTACCACTGCCGAAAGCATCAGGCAGATGGCTCTTCTGATCAATATTTTACTTTTTCTCTTACTCATATACCTGCCCCCCTTTACTGTTCGGTATCAATATAAAGATAGGTCAAATAAGTTTCTTTGTTCTGTGTTACTACGTACAGGGTATAGAATCCGGCTTCGAGACCGGTCAGTCTGCCGTCTTTGGTCACACTTGCTTTTTTCATAACTCCTGCTTTCTGGATTCCCTTTTCATAATATACCTTGAACGATTCACCGTTTCGTTTTGATTTCTCAAGCTTCAGTTTTACATCCGATGCTTTCAGGATCGTGGTGTCACACGGAAGCATCATCTGTCCGTTTGCCGTGATCTTCAGGTTTGCAGAACTTATCATCTTGACATAACGTTTTACCGTCTTTTCATTGCCTACATGGTCAGATAGCAGATAGTATACTTCATGGATACCCTGTTCATTTAACTCACTGTCTGTCAGCGAAGTTTTCAGGCTGACTTTTGGATTTTCATCTGCATTGTCCCAGAGACGGAAGGTAGATCCATCCAGCAGCATTTCTTCCAGTTCGGCTGCTGTCATACCCTGGAATGCGTTGACCGTCGGTTCATCAAACTGAATGCTCGGTGCAATATCATCGAGTTTGCTGATCTCCAGCACGCGGTAAGAGACAAGACCGGCTTTATCCGTTGCTTTTACCTGATAGCTGCCATTTGTCTCGATCGGCAGTCTGATCCAGTCCAGTTCATCTCCTGTGAACTGTCCATCCTGGTTTTTGTCCTGTGGTTCTTTTACTTTGTAATCCTTGCCGCCAAATGTGATCGTTCCTGCTTCTGATAATGTTACTTTTACATTGCAGTCTTTGGATTGTACATACGTTTCCGGAATACCTGCCGCATAGACAACCGGCGGTATATCGTCGATCGTATCTACCGCGAACGGTTTTTCCGTAACATTTCCTGCCACATCCGCAAAGGTAACGGTATAAGTTCCGTTGGCTGTGATCTTCACCGGAATGTCATTGCCGCCGCCATACTGTCTGCTCAGTCCGCAGCCATTTACAAAGACGGTTTCATTTGCCCGGAATACCACTTTTGCCTGGTTGTTTTCCATGGTCTGCGTCACTGTAACCTGCGGTGCTTCTTTATCAATGATCTTTACCAGATTGATATCTGTCAGTTCATTTGTCACACCGTTTGGTGCAGTTGCTGTGATTTTAACAATTCCCGGTACGGCTTCGAAAAATTCTACCGTTCCTTTTCTGCCGCCAAGTTCGATGTTGGTTTTCGAGAAGGTTCCCGGATCTTCTACCCAGTTATCATTCTGTTTATAGTATACTTTCAGTTCTGATGTAGTCTTGTTGAAATCCAGGCTCAGAACGACTGACTGGTTCGTCGGTGTGGTCGGTGCCAGCTTTTCATAAGCTTTGCCTTCGTTTACATAACATGGACTCCAGGAAGATATGCTGATCTTCGGTGCATCTTTGTCGATCTCCGTCACCTGGATCTCCTGTGTCTTACGGTTTCCGGTGCGGTCTTTGAAGATCACACGGTAGGTTCCGTTATTTTCCACATCCATGTAGTAATAGTAGCCCTGCTCATCCAGTCCTTTCTGCAGGCCTGCCGTTACCGGGACAATCGTTCCTTTTGCGTTGTTCCGGTCTGAATTGTCATCCGTGTAGAACTTCAGACGCATTCTGGTAAAGCTCAGACCAACCTTCTGTACGGTCACGGTCGGTCCTTCCTCATCGATTGCCGCAACTTCCAGATCATGTGCCGTAAAGTTGCCTGCCTGGTCAATGGCGATCACCGTCAACTGTGCCGGTTTTGTGATCAGAAGTGCCTTGCTGACCGGATCCAGTTTCACGCCGTCAATCTCATCGGAAGCACTGTCATACGTCAGGTTTCCGGTGTCGGCATGTAAACCGTTCCGCACGATCAGTTTCGTTTTGCCAACATCCGTCAGAGTATAGACGATCCGGTAACCTCCGCTGCCGCCGATCTGATTTTCGATATCGGAGAATGCATCTTCGCCCGGCATCCATGCTCCGTAGTAATTTGCCATGCCATCGTAGATCGCATAGACATCTGCCGCTACCGCCGGTGCTTCCGTATCTGCAGGAAATACGCCTTCTTCCTCCACCGGTTCTTCATAAGGTTTCATGACCAGTTCATCCGGAAGCGTCACGGTGATCGGTGTTCCTTCATTTCCCACTTCGTCACTGTATTCAAAAGTGTAGCTTCGTTCCATATCTTCCGAATATGCAAAGGTATGACGCAGTTCTTTTCCATTTACTGCGTACAGATCTTCCAGGCCGGAGGCGATCCACACTTCAATCTCCTGCGTGGTCGTGGCATCAGTCAGTGTACTGATATCCAGCACATTTCCCTCCTGCATATCACCTTTTTCTTTCAGATTCCAGTAAACCTTGATATCCTCTGCTTTTGGTGCCTCTTTATCGATGTTTTCCACGCTGACTTTGTATTCTACCGTTTTCTGTTCCGCCGCACCTGGAATTGTCAGTTCAAACAAAACGGTATCATTCTGGTGGAATACAACCGTTGCTTTTGTTTTTTTCTTATTCCAGCTTACGGTATAATTTTCGCTTGTTTTATCAGGTTCTTTTAAGGATATTACTGCGTTTTCACTGACACCTTCGATCGTTGCCACAACATCCTCTGTTGTCTTTGCAGTCGTACTGTACTGCGTCTGTGCGGAATAATCTCCGAAGAAATTTTTCAGTGTAAACGTTTCGGTATACGGATAACCCCAGATATCATCATACTCAATCTCATACGTACCATCCTTGGTAATGCCAAAATAATCTTTGACGATCGAGTTTGCATTGTCTATCGGTACATCAAACTGCTTCACCATGTGTTCTGCTTCTGACAGGGTAAAACGGTCTGTAAAATACTTATACGTATACATGACCTCCGGAACTTCGATGCCGTTGATTTTCCGGATATGGGCTCTTGTTCCCATATTCAGGCTCGCCTGCTGTGCTTCCGGATATTCTTCCACCGTTATTTTCTGCGGAAATTCATTGATGCCGTAAAATCCTTCCTCTGTCCCTGTCTGTTCTGAGGAAAGGAGCTGTGTTTCATTTCCGACTTCATCGGAAACTTTCAGTTCGATCTTGTGTGGGATATGAGCGCCTTCTTCTTTGCTGTGGTCAATATCCGCCTTAAAATTACCCTGGATCTTCAAACTGTAAGAGCCATCCTCATGATTCTGATATTCATAAAATACATGGCTTAAATTCTGGTCCTGGTCTCTTTCCAGATCTTCGGAAGCCATACTGTAGTCATCACTGCCCCAGTGATCCCCTGCTTCGCTGCTGACCTGAAGTGTATCATTTTCATCGATGCGAAGCTGAATATTGGCTTTTCTTAAATCCCAGTTATCCGTCACGTTAATCTCAAAACTTGGAGGTGTGACATAAGAAGCCGCTTCTTCATCCGAATCCAGATCCGGATATCTTTCCTCTTTTGCCGTTTCCAGAGAAGTAAATTTTGCGGTTGGTACATTCCGGTCAATATGGTCGATATAGAACTGCTGGTAGCTTAAGTTTCCATATCCATCAATCACATAAAAGAGATGGCGTCCGTTTTCTTCATAGGTAAAACTTCTGTCTGATACAGGCTGTGCCTGTTCTTCCTCTCCGGCAAATGCAGATTCATACATCTGCGGATCTTCTGTCACCAGCGTGCTGGCAAGTGCCGTCACCTGTGCAGTCATATTCCGCTTTGCCGCACCGTCATTTTCTACTTCCATTTTAAATTCCGGTGCTGCGGTCTCATAATAAATCTCCGTGGTATGAATATCCGACTTCACACCGCCCACATTCATGATCCGGTAGGAAATACTGTTGCTTCCTGCAAGAAGCGGGATCAGAGGCTGGAACTTGTTCAGTGCAACTTTGCTGTAAAAATCATCCAGATCTGAGCTCTTATATTCTGCTTCTATATCTACCGGTTTTACATCAAAGACCATCACGTTCTTTTCTGTATCAAAATTCTCCAGCGGGAACCATTTTACGGAATCTTCGTTATCTCCGCTCCAGATCTTGATCCAGTAATTGTTTTTGTCACTTTCCTTCATACCATCCACAAAGAACCGGATCGTGCGGTCATACGTGATTGTCTCCATGTCTGCCGATACATACGTTTTGCAGTTTCCAAGATAAATTTTATCATTCTGATATGCGCCGCGGTCTGCATCCGTTGAGAGATCCTGCATATAGTCCTTTTCTATCGTGCGCCGGAACTCATAATCACCGATGGTTTCAAATCCATAGTACGGTGCACGTCTTGCCGATGCATAAGGATCGGATATTTTAAACTGAATATTTGTAGTCACTTTGGAGATACCAAACGTTTCCGGCCTATCCTGTTCATAATTGAAAAGCCAGATATCATCGTAATCAACACGTGTCACAACCGGATTTTCTGAATCACCCTGACGATTGCTGATGGACACCTCCAGTTTGTACTGACCATCTTCCAGTGTCAGTTCTTCCGGAATCTCCACAGTCTGCGTTGTCTTTCCGCTTATCAGATCCCAGCGGTATACTTCTTCGCCGGTATCTGCTTTTTTCAGTACAACATAAGTATTTTCTGACTCATAATCAATGTCTTTTGTCACAAACGTATTGGTTCTCTGGTTTGACAGGTTGATGTTAAAAGCAGCTCCCGCCAGACTGGACAGATATTCTGCCCCGTCTTTTTCCGGATTGTAATCGCTGCCGATCTGATCGCGGTATACCTGCTGCCCGTAACCTTTTTTCGTACCTGCCGTAATTGTGATCACATTTGCCGGTGTTGTATCCAGAGCATACTCCCCTGCTGTAACATCTTTTTTATCTGAAAATCCATAAACATCAGGTGTCATGACGAAAGTTTTGTCTGCAACCATACCTTTTGTTGCATCAAAGGTCTGTTTGCTTCCCTTTGTGGTAAACGCACTTAACAGTCCGGTTCCCATCATGACAGACAAAGTTCCATAGTAGCAGTCACCTGCGATCGCCAGGAAACGGTCTCTTTGTACTTCCATTCCGGAAGCATCCAGTGCATTGATGGTATCTATGGTATAACTGCTTCCGGATACGCTGATTGTTGCATAAGACCATCTGGAAAGTTCGTTTCTGTCATAAGAGGAAGAAAACGGCAATTTTTCTGCATCCAGATATTCTTCTCCATCAGCCGCAATATCCGAAGAATTACCTGACACGCTTCTTACAAAATATTTATTTGCTTCCATCGGGTCCTGTACTGCCACAAACATCCCCACATCACTCTGCGATGTCGTATATGGTCCGCTGACGATCAGAGATGATTTTTTATTGATTCCATCTCCTGGAACGGCAATTTCTGCGGTCGGAAGATTCATATCGATCGAAACATCTGCCAGTTTTCCGCTCTTCACCGCATTTCCTGAGATATCACTTGCCGATACATAAAGTCCTGCCTGATAGGTGCTTCCTGCCGCTACATTTTCCGTACGTATCGTTGCCAGACATTCCGTTACTTTTCCATTTACTCTTTTTATCACTTTTATCAGACTGCTGTCTGCCGGCTTCCTGAATTCATCCGGAACCGTTTCTCCGTCTTTCACCCATTCGTAACAGATGTTTGCCGTGTCGATACCACCGATATCTGTGATGCGTACAGTCACTTCTTCGTATGCACTGCTGTCGGTATTTTCTTTCAGCTTCATAGTCTCATAGGCGATTGTCGGCGCAATCTTATCCCGCGGTGTGTAATTATAGTTTGCCGTTGCTGTTCCGGTGTTGCCGTTGATATCGTGTGCCGTGATTTTTACCTTGATACCGGAAGTTAAGGCAGAATAATCTGTGCTGTCATTGAATTTCAGTGCCAGATAAATTTTACTGTCGTTCTTAAGCAGTTTATATGGAATCTCAGCCTTTGATTGTCCGGCTTTATAACCGCTGTTGTATTCTGTGATCGGGCTTTCTGATATCTTATACAGGAACGCATTGGTTGCAGCATCACTTCCCTGCAGATCCACACTCAGTGAACCGCCGGCATTCAGAACTGTGGATGCAAACGGCTTCATGCTGTGTTTACTTACCGTATCCAGATCTTCCACGCTGTAAACAACCTGATAAACTTCGCTTTTTACATTCTCTGTCTTGATCGGCGCCATCTCGTAACTTGCCGTTTCGTCAATTACATTGCCGTCGATCTTGATGACCGGTGCTTCATTGTCAAGATAAAAATTATTCTTTGTCTCTGTGCGCAGATCATCTGCCACAGAAACTATATTATCCGAAAAATCTCTGAGCACTGATGCATTGTTCAGTCTTTTAACTGTAATCTTATAAAAAGATTTTCCGTCCGGTGTACCTGCCGGCACTTCCATTTTCATATCGGATGTGATCGTCACCGGCTCAAAACCAATCGTAGTACGACCTGTTTTCTTGTTATATTTTCTGGAACCCTTTTTTGCTTTTGTGGTTACATTGCTGCCATTGTTATCCTTGATGTTCAGGACTGCCTGTATCTTCTCAAGTTCCGCATTGGAAATATTTTTCAGTTTCTCGCTGATATCGATCGATACATTCAGTTGGCTTCCTGCCTTGATATAATATTTTTCATCTGGATTCTGGGTTGTATTTTTCTGCCCGCTTACCCCAAGTGCAACGTTTGCAATGATCGGATTCACCGCATCCAGCACACTGGCTGTGACCTTTGTTCCCTGCGTCTTGCCATTCACCCGGAAGCTGCCAATATCCAGCGGATTACCGGAAAGGTCAGTGATGGCACTTGTCGTTTTTTTCAGTTTCTGATATTCTGTGTTTCCAACCGCACTTTTCAGCTTCTTCATAGTAGCGCTTCCATCAGAAAGTGTACTTCCGCCTCCATCCACAAAAGCCCGGTTAAATCCAGATTTTCCAGATTCTACGATCAGGCTGCCCTGTGCACTGATATCCGCCAGACCGGATACCGTAAAATCCATATTTTCTTTTTTTCCGGCTACATCAACCGTTGCCGGTATTTTATAGGAAAAAACTGCCACATCATCTTTCAGGCTGACCAGATCTGCCTTGATCTGTGTTACATCCGCTGTATTTGCTTTGGAAAGTGACAGTGCCAGTTTGATGTTTTTAGACTGTGCGCTGCCCTTGCTATTATCCGCCAGACGCACGTATTCACTGAAACGCATTCTGACATAGAGCGTCTCGCCTGCCTTGAAATATGTCCTTTCTTCATCCGAATCTTTTGCTCCGGTAATGCGGATGCTGTCTATTTTCGGTGAAGTACTGTCTTTAAATGCAAGCGACACATTTTCAATCTTGGCGCTTCCACAGCTTCCGCAGCCTTTTACGGTTGTCATATAGACTGCCAGTTGCTGGTTGTAGCCTTTCCGTGGATTTAAGGTTGCCCATTTATCCGTATCACCAACTGTCCAGCTTCCATCACTGTTATGTTCCTCTGTATGATATTTCTGGCTTACCCAGAAAAGATCATTTTTTTCACTGGTCGGATAACCGAGGATGATTTTTCCATACTGGGTTCTCTTTTTTACATGTTTTATATTCGTATGTCTGTCATTTGTGATGTACGCCATGACTCCCTGCTGGATCTGCTTCTGATTGCCCAGCTTGTAAAGCACCGGATATTTTTTCTGCAGATTTGCGCAGTATGCAATTCCAGATCCGGCTCTTGACGCACTGTATTTGTACCCCAGCATGCCGATATTGTTGTAAATACTGCCGTTGCTGCTGTCTTCTGATTTTGAATTTGTCCTTACCAATGCCTTATATATCTTATCCGCATTGCCCCCACTTGTAAGGTCATTGCACATTACACCTACACCCAGCTTCTGTGGACTGTAGTCTGCTTCCGCGTGAACATCCAGTGCTTCGCCAAGAAATGTTCCCGCCGGAATACTGCCAAGCGTCAGTGCCGTCACCAGCACGGTACTGATCACTTTTTTCATTCGCTTTGAAAGTTTTGCCTTTTCTCTCTCCATAGACCACGCCTCCTTCTTTTTTACAAATCTTTCTCCTGCATCGCAAAGATACACTCCTGTCTTCATTTTATCTCAATTCTCTTTTATACACATCGTCCATTTGTAAAAAAAAACGGACATTTCCTGTCAAAATGTCCGTTTTTCCGCTTCAATCATCGAAGCATATAATCTTTCAACTGTTTCCTGTTAGAGATATTCAATTTATTAAAAATACAGGTCATATGCTGTTTGACTGTCCGATGCGTAATCTGCAGATAGTCTGCGATTTCCTGATTGCTCCAGCCGCGGTTGGCAAGCATGGCGATCGTAAACTCTGTCGTTGTCAGATTGTCTGCCACATCTCCCTTGCTGTCCGGATTGTGTATCCTGCGCCAGCCAAAACTGAATTTGTAAGTGATGGCTATGATTTTCTGGTAATCTTCCGGATAATCCCGCTTCAGGCAGGTCTCGATCAGTCCCTGCAAAAGTCCGTGATGCTCACCGATTCCTTCAATAAGATTATCCGGCTTTGCGATCTCCCAGGCTTTCATAAAATAGCGCTTCGCCTGTTCGATCTGCATCAGATTCATGGCATCTATCGCCGCCACCAGATTCAGATAGATCATGGAGATCGGATAGATCTCTTTTGTAGTCATCAGACAAGCCTCCACGATGCCAAGGGAACGCTCGTATTCTTTATTCAGATAAGCTCTGTGTGCCAGTACATAGGCATCCCAGAGCTGCTTCCCCTTTTTAAATTCCCCGATGTAGTCAGACAGCGGGGGAATATCTCCCATCGGCAGATGTAAAAGAGTATGTGCCGCTGATGCCACAAATACACCAAAGGCTCTTGTTCTTATGTCTGCCTGTTCATCCATCACTTTCGCCAGATGCTCTCTCAGACGATCCAGTCCCATCCTTGCGGAATTGATATGATTGAGGGACAGATTTGCAAAAGTATAGATCAGGCAGGCAGACATTTTCAGCATCACATTTTCACAATCCAGATAACATTCTGTATAAGCTACTGCCTTTTCATGCTGCCCGCTGAAATAATAATACTCCGCATATGCCATCTTCTTTTCATCTTTATCCTGAAGGGCTTCTATAAAGTCTATGCAGCCTCCAATCGGAAAAGAAGAACTCATCAGCAACATCGGTGTATAAAATTTCGATTCCTTTCCGCCTTTGGTATCCTCTCCGGAAATCTCCCGCTTCCTGTTCTCCACACCCAGTATGTAATCCGTAGATACTTCAAATTCCCTTGCCACTGCCATCAGGATATCACTGTTGATCGTCCGTGTCTCACCCTTGATGATCCGGCTGATCTGCGAAGGAGTAATACCGATTCTTCTTGCCAGCTCCCTCTGTGAAATCTGATTTTCTTCGCACAATTCTATGATCCTGTTTCCAGGTGTAATTTCCCTTGTCTCTTCTGTCATAATTTTTTCTTTCCCCTGCTCTTTGCAATCCATTAAGCACATGTTCTTTCCGTATCGTAGTTTACCACAAAAAGAACGCTGATGCAAATTTGCAACAGAAATTTTTTTCATTTTAGGCATGCAAAAATATCCGGTTGCTTTGTTGTTATTTTCATGGCAGAATGATACAATAAAAAATATCTTAAGGCGTTATCAGAAGCCAGATTACAGATAATGACACGTGCAGAAATGGAAGGATGTGAGACGATGGGAATGTTTGTGAATCCGAGAAATGAGGCATTTGCGGTTGCACTGAATTCTGAAATTTATGTAGATAAAACAGGGCTTTTGACCTATACCAATAAAGTTATGAACACTTTGCAGGGATATATCTGCAACAGCCGTCCGCGGCGTTTTGGAAAATCGATCACGGCAAATATGCTTACCGCGTATTACAGCAGGGGCTGCAGTTCGAGAGAAATGTTTTCCGAACTGGAAATCAGTAAAGCAGAAGATTTTGAGAAGCATCTGAATCAATACGATGTACTCCACTGGGATATTCAATGGTGCATGGAACCAGCAGGCTGTCCGGAACAGATTATTTCTTATATTTCAGAAAAAACAATTTCCGAACTAAAAGAATATTATCCCAATATACTTCCAGAAGAAATCCGGTCACTGCCGGAGGCATTGTCACGGATCCATGCGGCATCCGGAGCCAAATTTATCGTGATTATTGATGAGTGGGATGTTTTGATCCGTGATGAGGCGGCTGATACCCGCACACAGGAAGAATATATTAACTTTTTGCGGGCAATGTTCAAAGGAACAGAGCCCACTAAATATATTCAACTTGCATACCTGACTGGTATTTTGCCTGTAAAAAAAGAAAAGACACAGTCAGCTCTGAATAATTTTAAAGATTACTCTATGCTACATGCCGGTCCGATCGCACCGTATGTGGGATTTACGGAAAAAGAGGTTCAAAAATTATGCGAGGTGTATGGACAGGAGTTTGAAAAGGTCAAACGATGGTATGATGGTTACCAGGTTGGAAGATACCATGTATACAATCCAAATGCAGTGGTAAACCTGATGCTGGAAGGCGAATTCCAGAGTTACTGGTCAGGAACCGCATCCTACGAGGCAATCGTTCCTCTGATCAATATGGATTTTGATGGACTGAAAAGTGCTGTGATTGAAATGCTTTCCGGAGCTCATGTTCCAGTTGATGTCACCTCTTTTCAGAACGATACTGTCAGCTTTGCAAATAAAGATGATGTGCTGACGTATCTGATCCACCTCGGATATCTATCCTATGACCGGACATTTAAAACGGCTTTTATTCCAAATGAAAATTCGCTTAGCAGCGTTCTGTCCATTGTTTATTTAAGTTCAATGCAATATTATTTCAAACCAATTCGTGAATTTCCGGCAGGGCGCGGATTTGCAGATTTTGTGTTTATTCCTAAACCAGAATTCCAGAATTACTATCCGTTGCTTGTTGTAGAACTGAAATGGGATAAAAGTGTCAAAGCAGCGTTAGATCAGATTAAAGACAGAAAATATCCAGAGTCTGTTGCATGTTACGCGGGAGAACTTTTGCTGGTGGGAATTAATTATGACGAAAAAACAAAGAAACATGAGTGTTGGATTGAAAAGTATGAGAAACGCTGAAGCATATTTGAAATCATAAAGGACTGTTCACAGCCAGAAATGTGGATCTGAAAAGGCAGACAAAATTAATGGACGTATCTAAAAATACTTCCGGGGATGTCATTATAACAACCGGAGATTCCAAAGGATATATTGTCCGCTATACTTTTACAGAATAACCTGATTTAAAAAGGCTGTCACTTTACGAAACATATATTTCGATAAAGTGGCAGCTTTTTAAATTATTACATCCTTGTATGATGGTTTATGTATTTTGCTTTGTATTTTGAATACACGATCGTCTGATCTTTATACAGTCCATAATATCCGGATGCTGCATAGCTGATCGATACTGCAATCAGATAATACGAAACCCCTTCAAATCCAAACAGCTCAAATGCGATCAGGATAGAGGTCAGCGGGCAGTTTGTCACACCACAGAACAGTGCAACCATTCCGCTTGCAGCACAGATGGATGGCGAAAGTCCAAGGATATGTCCAAGCACACAGCCCAAAGCAGCTCCGACACAGAAGGATGGTACGATCTCTCCGCCCCGGAATCCGGCACGCATAGTCAGCACAGTAAGTACGAGTTTCCAGAAGAAATCCAGTGTTCTGACATTTCCGTGTTCGATTGCCTGTGCGATCAGTCCTGTACCTGCTCCCATATAATCAGTGGTTCCAAGAATCTTTGTGATAACGATAATCACAACGCTGGCAACGACAACGCGGACATAAACATTTTTCAGATATTTCGCATAAAAAGCGGAAATCCCGTTTAATGCCATGCAGAATAAAATACTGAGTCCGGCACAGCAAAGTGCCACGATGCCCATTTTGATTCCACTTTCAATCGTAAGTGCCGGAATATTCGTCACATGGAAAGCCTCCGGATTGATTCCCATAGATGCCGCAAATCCGGACGCGATCAGAGCTGCGATAATACATGGAACAAGTGCGGTATAATACATGACGCCAACGCTGACTACTTCCATCGCAAAGACTGCCGCTGCCATCGGTGTTCCAAACAATGCCGCAAAAGCGGCACTCATGCCGCACATTATCATCACATGCCGATCCTCTTCATCCAGTGGCAGCATACGTCCCAACTGATTCCCGATACTGCCGCCAAGCTGAATAACTGCTCCTTCTCGTCCGGCTGATCCGCCGGTCAGATGTGTGAGGGCAGTCGATATAAAAATGAGCGGTGCTGATTTCAGTGGCACATCATCTTTTGAACGGATTGTCAGGAATACCTGATTTGGGCCTCCGTCATCTTTCCCGAATTTCTGATACAGAAATACAATGATCAGACCGGAAACCGGAAGCAGATAAAAGATCCATAAATGTTCTTCCCGGACATTGGTCACAGTTTTCAGTACATAAGAAAACAGGCTGCTCGCAGCACCGACAATACATCCTGTCACAACTGCAAGGATCAGCCATTTTCCAAGGCTTGACATATCACGCCAGATCCGGTTTCCGTAATACTTTGCTTTTTCCTGCATGCTGTTTTGCAGGAGATTTTCCTGTTTTTCTTCCACTTTTCTTCTCTCCTTTGAAATTTTTCATACCTTTTGTATACGGCACTGTAAGCAGGCATCTGTGCTTTTGCTGCCTGCTTATCTGCATTCATTCTATACCCTCTGTAAATTCCTGTCAATTTGCGTAACTGACCACTTTCCGACTTTCAAAGGAAAAACGGTGGATTTGCAAAAAGAACTGCTTTCACTCTTTTTTCACGGTTTACTTTTTCTTATTTTTCCTCTATAATCACCATAGAGCAACCAGCCATGGGAGTTACTAAGTTTTCAGAAGGGGCAAAGTCATGGATAAAAACAAATTAAACCACAATGCTGACAGGGGCAGCGGCAGACAGCAGCATCTGTACTTAAACATCGCTTTCTTCGGTGTTTTCGCCTGTGCCGCCCTGATTTTTTTACTGCTGGCTTTTGATAAAATACCGCCCGTCAGCGAACACAAAAAAGCAGAAAAAGAAACAATATCAACTGAAACGCAGTCCGAAACCGGAACCGAACCCGCCGTGCCAAAAGAAACACTTGCAGCAGAAACCAGCATTACCATCAGTCTGATGGGTGACTGTACACTCGGCTCTGCTCCGGATTCCGATCAGTATAATAATTTCGATGCCTATAAAACCGTATACGGCATTGATTATTTCTTCCAGAATGTGAAATCATACCTGGAAAGTGATGATCTCTCCATTATCAATCTGGAAGGCACACTGACTACTGCTGAAAATTCAGCCAGCAAAAGTGATGTTTATAAGGGCGATCCTTCCTATGTTTCCGCACTCTCTGACAGTTCGATCGAAGCTGCCAGCCTTGCTAACAATCATACGGAAGATTATGGGACTGCCGGTCTGACCGAAACGCAGACTACACTGAAAGATGCAGGGATCACTGCTTTTGGAAATGATGAGACAGCAGTTCTCGAACTCAAAGGTATCAAAGTCGGACTTGTCGGTATCTCTGCTGTAGATAAGCAGGTAAGCGAATGTCAGACTCAGTTGACAACCGCTGTCAACGCTGTAAAGGAACAGGGTGCAAACCTGGTCATCGTAAATTTCCACTGGGGAACCAAAGGTGAGACAACACCAAACAGTGACCAGACCACACTGGCACATGCTGCAGTCGATGCAGGCGCCGATCTGGTAGTCGGACATCATCCACATGTACTCCAGGGCATGGAAGTTTATAACAACCGCACGATCTTCTATAGTCTTGGAAGTTTCTGTGACGGCGCAGATATGTATCCTGATGATATGGATACTGTCATTTTCCAGCCTACCTTTACGTTCAACACCAGTAAAGAACTGACCAGCACGACCAATTCCATCATTCCTTGCACAATATCTTCTGACAGCACGTTCAACAACTATCAGCCAACACCTGCAGAAGATTCCGAAAAGACACGAATTGAACAGAAAATCAAAGATCTAAGCAGCCAGATCGGAAACAGTATTTCCGGTTCTGACAGCAGCTCTGACCCAAACAGCACCACTGGCTCCGCAAATACAGCGGATTCAAACAGCACATCCGGCTCTGATGCTTCCGGTTCAGAGAAAAATACAACCGTTTCTTCAGAAAGTGAGACTTCTTCTGAGAGTGAAACCTCCTCTGAGACAAGTTCAGACGGAAACAGCAGTGGTGGCAGCAATAATTCCGGTTCTTCCGGAAATAATTCAACAAAACTGTTTTTACCGGAATAAAAAAGAAGAAATGATCTAAGTGACTGAACTATTGGAAGAATGATCACTTCCCTTTCCAGAGGTCTTTGGGACGGTGCAGGTGGGGCGGAAGGCTGTTTCCTGACAGCATCTTAATAAAACATTCAGCCTTTCCGTTCTACACCTGCCCGGAAACCTCCGACAACTTCTTATTTACATCAGCTCAGTTCAAACATCCCATGATAAAGCTGATAATATTTCCCTTTCTGTTCCAGCAGTTCTGCATGGTCTCCTCTCTCGACGATCTTCCCCTGCTCCAGTACCATGATCGCATTGGCATTTCGCACCGTACTCAGGCGATGTGCGATGACAAATACGGTCCTGCCTTCCATAAGCTGATCCATGCCTTTTTCAATCAGTTCTTCGGTTCGTGTATCGACAGAAGAGGTCGCTTCGTCGAGGATCAGTACCGGCGGATCGGCTACCGCTGCCCTTGCGATCGCCAGAAGCTGCCGCTGTCCCTGGGAAAGATTTGCCCCATCTGCTGTCACCATGGTATCGTAACCGTTTGGCAGTCGTCGGATAAAAGAGTGTGCATTTGCGATGCGTGCCGCCTTCTCAATCTCTTCCTGCGTCGCATCCAGCTTTCCAAAACGGATGTTATCAGCTACGCTTCCTGTAAACAGGTGGGTATCCTGAAGCACAATGCCAAGGGAATGCCGCAGTGCATTTTTCCGGATCTTTCGCACATCAATTCCATCGTAGACTACTGCCCCTCCCTGCACATCATAGAAGCGGTTGATCAAGTTGGTGATCGTGGTCTTTCCAGCTCCTGTCGATCCGACAAAGGCGATTTTCTGTCCCGGTTTTGCATACAGGCTGATGTTTTTCAAAATCATATGCTCTTTCGTATAACCAAAATTAACATTTTCAAAACGGACATCCCCGCGAAGCATTGTCAGCGCTCCGTCTTTTGAGCGCCATGCCCATTTTCCGGTTTTCTCTTTACATTCTCTGAGGTCTCCATTTTCTTCCTTTACATTGACCAGCGTCACATCGCCTTCATCCACTTCCTGCTCCAGATTCATCACATCAAACACCCGCTCCGCTCCGGCAAGGGCAGAAAGCAGGAAATTGCTCTGCTGTGTAAACTGATTGATCGGCAGTGCCGCCTGACGCACAAACACCAGATAACTTGCAAGGCTTCCGACATCCGCCAGTCCACGCATCGCCAGGATCCCTCCGAGAACCGCTACGATCGCATAGTTAATATAAGATATGCTTACGACTACTGGAACCATCGTCGCCGCATAAGACTGTGCACCAGTTCCTTCTTTTCGCAGTTTTTCATTCTTTTCCAGAAAATCCTGAAAGCTTGCCTGTTCATGGTTGAAAACTTTAACCACTTTCTGGCCGCTGACCATTTCTTCGATATAGCCATCCAGTTCACCAAGGCTCTGCTGCTGTTTTGCATAAAAAACCTTACTTTTTGCTCCGCTGAATTTCATGTACCAGAACATGATTCCATAGCAGACCGTCACGATCAGCGACAGTTTCCAGTTCAGAATATACAAGATCACAAGCGTGCCGATCATCTGGATAAAACTCTGGATCGCCATCGCAAAACTGTTGTTGAGGGCATCTGCGATCGTATCGATATCGTTTGTGAACAGACTCATGATATCGCCGTGCCGCTTTTCGTCAAAAAATCGAAGCGGCAGCGTCTGCATATGTGCAAATAAATCTCTTCGAATATCAAAAACAACCTGCTGGGCAGCTTTTACCATCGTCTGGGAATAGCCCCAGGCTGCCAGTGCCCCGGTGACAAAAATGCCGGCTGCCACAAGCACTCCGATGGCAAGTAAGTGCATATCCCCGTTTGCAAGATTATTGACAACCGGACGTATCATGTAAGTTCCAAGAAGATTTGCAAGGGCGCTTATCGTGACCAGTATACTGACGGTCAGAAGCATAAATTTATGCCGTCCAAGATAAGAAACAAAAATCCGCAGTGTATGCTGCATATTTTCCGGCCGTTTAACATTCTTCGTTTTCAATGCCATCGCTGTTTCCTCCTTTCATCTGGGAAGCATAAATTTCCTGATAAATCGCATCCTCCCCAAGAAGCTGTTCATGTGTTCCGATATTATGGATTTTGCCATCCTCCAGGATCACGATCTGATCTGTATGGATCACAGAAGAAATCCTCTGTGCAATGATGATCTTCGTCACATCGCCAAGTCGTGCCAGCTCTTTGCGGATCTTCTTTTCCGTTGCCGTATCAACGGCACTGGTCGAATCATCAAAAATCAGAATTTTCGCATTGGCAAGCAGTGCTCTTGCGATACAGAGTCTCTGTTTCTGCCCTCCGGACAGGTTATTTCCGCCCTGCACAAGCATAGTGTCCAATCCCTCCGGCAAACGCTCCAGGAACTCATCCGCACACGCCGCACGGCATGCCTGCCAGATTTTTTCGTCATCTGCATCCGGATCGCCCCATTTCAGGTTGTCACGTATCGTTCCGGAGAAAAGCTCATTTTTCTGAAGAATAATCCCCACCGCTGCCCTCAGTGCATGGAGATCATATGCTTTTACATCCACACCGCCAACTTTCACAACACCGCAGGTTGCATCATAAAGCCGTGGAATCATCTGTACGAGCGTCGTTTTAGAGGCTCCGGTTCCTCCGATCACACCGATCGTCTGTCCGGCCTCAATCTGCAGATCTACATCAGACAGTGCATATGCTTTTGCATCTTTATGATATTTAAAAGAAACCTGTTCAAAATCTATACTGCCGTCTCTGACCTTCTGTATGCCATTTTCCGGCGAATCCAGGACGATCCTCTCATCCAGCACTTCTGCGATACGGTGTGCACTGGCAAGAGATCTTGTCAGCAGCAGAAAAACGTTTGCGATCATCATCAGTGCATTGACAACCTGCATGACATAACTTAAAAATCCGGTCAGATCACCAACTTTAAGACTGCCATTTAAGATCATGTTTCCGCCAAACCACATGATCAGTACGATCGCACTGTACATCACAACCTGAAATGCCGGAAGGTTCAGCACCGCATAGCGAAATGTCTGCTCACTTGACCTGCTCAGGTCCGTATTTACCGCATCAAATTTTTCTTCTTCGTATTCTCCACGGACAAATGCCTTGACCGCCCGGATTGCCGTCACGCCTTCCTGAACCACATGGTTCAGACGGTCTACGATCCCCTGCAGCTTTGTATACATAGGTGCTACTTTCCGGACGATCAGAAATAACACAATTCCAAGAACCGGCGTGCAGACCAGAAAAACAACGGCAAGCTTCGGATTCATCCAGAAAGAAAGTCCGATACCCAGGATCAGCAGAGACGGTCCCCTTGTCACCGGGCGGAAACCGGAATTGATCAGATTCTGCAGAACCGTGACATCCGTGGTCATTCGTGTAATCAGGGATGAGGTATCAAAATGATCCAGATTTGAGAAAGAATACTGCATCACTTTTGCATATTCCGCCTCCCTGATCTTCGCTCCCCAGCCATACGAAGCTCTCGCCGAAAAACGTGCATACAAAAGCCCTGTCACCAGAGCCAGCAGTGCACAGATCCCCATTTGAAATCCTTTCGAATAAATGTAGGCAAGATCATGATTTGCCACCCCGATATCGATCAGGTCTGCGATCATGATCGGTATGAAAAGCTCAAATGCCGTCTCGATCGTCACCATCAAAGCACCAAGCATCATATCTTTTTTATATGGCCCGATATATCCTGCCAGTCGCCTTATATCATTCATATTTTATTTCTTTTCACTCCTTTTGTCAGAAAGTCTGAACGTCAGTTGGACAGTTCCCTCAAAAGCTCCAGATCCTCTGCCTTTATTTTCAGATTTGTCTCAATCTTTTCGCCGTCCGGTGTGGTGACTGTAATTTCCATAATGCTCCCTTCTTTCAGAGCACGTTTTGAAACCGCATTGCAGAATGCCGGAAATTTCGGATGGTTCCTTTTAAACGTATTCCATGCATTCATGATCTTCATCATATTTCCTATATTATTCAGTGCCATTTATTTTGCCTCCTTGACTATAATTTTTACATCTGCTAAGTGTAAAATACTTTTCACATCTGTGCAAGACGTAATTACATGATGTGGGTGTCAAAAGTCCCCAACTATGATGCCTACGGATTGTTCCGTGCGTTGCACTCCCACAATCCTCCCCAGTATTCGCATATCGTGGGATTATCATCCCACTTTTATGCTCATATCGGGGCGGGTCCCAAGGTCTTTCATCCACCTATGAGCAAGCTCATGTGGATTTAGACCTTTTGCCCCTGGCATTATTACGTTAAAAAGTATTATACAATTTTCACATGGGAAAAATACTCTATTTATATATTGGTTTAGTTAAACAGTCAAAACTAAGCAGCTCGGACGCACTATCTGGTGTACCCTTCCGTTTTTTTGCCGTCATTCGTTCAAAATCATTCAAAATCTACAGATTTCATACATTTTCAGCAAAAAGTTCAGAAAGTTTTTATTGATTTTGGCGGGTAAATATGTATAATGATGATAGAGAAGTGGGCATCATTTCTTTAACTTTAAGTATAAAAGAAAAGAGGTTAATCAGATGGCAAAAATTGATTTAAGCAAGTATGGCATCACTGGAACTACTGAGATCGTGTACAATCCATCTTATGAGATGTTGTTCGAGGAAGAGACAAATCCTGCTCTGGAAGGCTTTGAAAAAGGTCAGGAAAGTGAACTGGGTGCTGTCAATGTTATGACTGGTATTTATACAGGTCGTTCTCCAAAAGACAAATTTATCGTAAAAGACGAAAATTCCAAAGACACTGTATGGTGGACAACAGACGAATATAAAAACGACAACCATCCGGCTACTCAGGAAGCATGGGATGCTGTAAAAGATCTGGCTATCAAAGAGCTGTCCAACAAGAGACTGTTCGTAGTAGATGCTTTCTGCGGTGCCAACAAAGATACTCGTATGGCAATCCGTTTCATCGTTGAGGTTGCTTGGCAGGCTCACTTTGTAACAAACATGTTCATCAAACCGACTGCTGAAGAACTGGAAAACTTCGAGCCGGATTTCGTTGTATACAACGCTTCCAAAGCAAAAGTTGAAAACTACAAAGAGCTGGGCCTGAACTCTGAAACAGCCGTTATGTTCAATATCACAAGCAAAGAACAGGTTATCGTAAATACATGGTACGGCGGAGAAATGAAAAAAGGTATGTTCTCTATGATGAACTACTTCCTGCCGCTGAAGGGCATGGCTTCCATGCACTGCTCCGCAAACACTGACATGAATGGTGAAAACACAGCAATCTTCTTTGGTCTGTCCGGAACAGGTAAAACAACTCTGTCTACAGATCCGAAGCGTCTGCTGATCGGTGATGACGAGCACGGCTGGGATGACAACGGCGTATTCAACTTCGAAGGCGGATGCTACGCAAAAGTTATCAACTTGGACAAAGAATCCGAACCGGATATCTACAATGCGATCAAACGTAACGCTCTGCTTGAGAACGTTACTCTGGACGAGAACGGCAAGATTGACTTCGCTGACAAGAGCGTAACAGAAAATACCCGTGTATCTTACCCGATCGACCATATCCAGAACATCGTTCGTCCGATCTCTTCTGCACCGGCAGCTAAAAACGTAATCTTCCTGTCCGCAGATGCATTCGGTGTACTGCCTCCAGTATCTATCCTGACAGAAGCTCAGACACAGTACTACTTCCTGTCTGGTTTCACAGCTAAACTGGCTGGTACAGAACGTGGTATCACAGAGCCGACTCCGACCTTCTCAGCTTGCTTCGGTCAGGCATTCCTGGAACTGCATCCTACAAAATATGCAGAAGAACTGGTTAAGAAAATGGAGAAGAGCGGTGCAAAAGCATACCTGGTAAATACAGGATGGAACGGAACAGGCAAACGTATCTCCATCAAAGATACTCGTGGTATCATCGATGCTATCCTGAACGGAGATATCAAAACTGCTCCTACAAAGACTATTCCATACTTCAACTTCGAAGTTCCTACAGAACTGCCGGGCGTTGACCCAGCTATCCTAGACCCACGTGACACATACGCTGATGCTTCCGAATGGGAAACAAAAGCAAAAGATCTTGCTGACAGATTTATCAAAAACTTCGCAAAATACGAAGGAAATGCTGCCGGTAAAGCCCTGGTTTCCGCTGGTCCTCAGAAATAATACGATTCGATGCAAGATGGCGGCACAGTCAAAAGACTGTGCCGCCGTTTTAAATTATCTTAGATCTTAAAACAAGGAATGAAGCTGATATGACCTTGCAGCAGTTAAAATACATTATTACAATTGCAGAATGTGGCTCCATTACATCTGCGGCACAGAAACTATTGATAGCACAGCCAAGCCTTTCAAAATCAGTATCAGAACTTGAAAAAGAAATGGGTATCACAATATTTTTCCGCAATAACAGAGGTGTGTATCTCTCGGAAGAAGGTTCCAAATTTCTTTCCTATGCAAGACAGGTTGTAGAACAGGCAGAACTGCTGGAGCAGCAATATAAGAAAAAAGAAACGATTCGCCGTGTATTTTCCATTTCCGCCCAGCATTACGCATTTGTGGTAAATGCTTTCGTGGCTCTGGTAAAAGAATACGATGAAAACAAATATGAATTTACCCTGCGTGAATCAAGGACTCATGATATTATTGAAGATGTCCGTACTTCGCGAAGTGAACTCGGAGTACTGTTCCTGAGCAATTTTAACCGTGAAGTGATGCTGAGGATTATTCAAAATGCCGATTTAAAATTCACTTCTCTTTTTTCTGCTGCCCCTCATGTGTTTATCAGCCGCAACAATCCACTTGCCAGTAAAAACTTGGTTACGCTTGATGATTTAAAAGCATTTCCGAGACTTACCTACGAGCAGGGTGTCAACAATTCTTTTTACTATTCCGAAGAATTGCACAGTATGGCAGAAAGCCCGAAAAATATTATCGTCACCGACCGTGCAACACTTTTTAACCTGTTGATCGGGCTAAATGGATATACCATTTCCTCCGGCATTTTGAGCAGTGATCTGAATGGAACAAACGTTATAGCCATTCCGCTTGACAGCAAAGAGAGAATGGAGATCGGGTATATCGCGCCGACTGATCGACCTTTGAACCCGGTCAGCGAATGTTATCTGGAGCATCTGAAAAAATATATTGATGATTATATGTCATAGCTTTTAACTATGGCACAGCATCAAAAACAGGTATTAACGCATGGCAGTCTTTTTGTGCTATCTTAGGCTACATCAAGCACAAAAAGGCTGTTTGTCTTTTAATAAACTTATGTCAGGAGATATATTATGCGTACATCCATTATTGGTTATCCGAGAGTAGGATCTTTAAGAGAACTTAAATTTGCCACAGAAAAATATTTCAGAAAAGAGATTTCATCTGATAAACTGCAAAACACAGCAAAAGAAATCAGAAAAGCAAACTGGCTGACACTGAAAGCTTCCGGTCTTGATTTTATCCCGTCAAACGATTTTTCATTTTATGATAATATGCTGGACAGTGCTGTTCTTTTCAACATTGTTCCGTCC
Organism: uncultured Lachnospiraceae bacterium; assembly: GCA_900551235.1. Taxonomy (GTDB): domain Bacteria; phylum Bacillota; class Clostridia; order Lachnospirales; family Lachnospiraceae; genus Hominisplanchenecus. Next base: position 28,848 of record URUU01000007.1, on the reverse strand, counting down.
CGCTATTCTTCTCTGAATCTGTCACCACTTGATACTTATTTTGCAATGGCAAGGGGATATCAGGGAGAAAAGGGCGATGTAAAAGCACTTGCCATGAAAAAATGGTTTAATACCAATTATCACTACATGGTTCCTGAAATTGATGACCATACTGAAATCCGGCTTGCAGGCACAAAACCGTTTGATGAATTTGAAGAAGCAAAAGCCCTGAATATCGCTACCAGGCCTGTCATTACAGGAGCATTCACACTGTTAAAGCTTTTAAGATATACCGGTTCAAAAACTGCTGAAGAATATGCCGGCGATGTTATCACTGCATACTCCGAACTGCTTATAAAATTGAATCATATCGGTGCAGAGTGGGTGCAGTTTGACGAGCCGTATCTGGTATATGATTTAACAGAATCCGATATTGCACTTTTTGAAAAGCTTTACAGCGGCATTCTCTCCACAAAAAATAAAGTAAAAGTATTGCTTCAAACATATTTTGGAGATATTCGTGACTGCTATAAAAATGTTTCCGAACTTGATTTTGATGGTATCGGACTTGATTTTGTTGAAGGCAAAAAGACTTTTGAGCTGATATCCGAAAATGGATTTGCAGACGGCAAAATTCTTTTCGCAGGAGCAGTAAATGGCAAGAACATCTGGAAAAACAATTATGAGAGAACCCTGGATTTGACTGCCCGTTTAAAAGCCAAAGGCATTGAGACAGTACTTAGTACTTCCTGCTCATTGCTCCATGTTCCATATACACTGAAAAATGAAACGAAGCTGCCTCAAAAATACCTTGCACATTTCGCTTTCGCAGAAGAAAAACTCCTGGAACTTGCTGAACTTAAATTATTATCAGAAACAGATTATACAAACGAAAACCTGTATAAAGCTAATATTGCATTACACCAAAACAGACCTGACTGCAATGACCCGGCTGTTAAAAAAAGAGTGGCATCCATAAAGGAGAGTGATTTTACAAGACTCCCTGCATCTGATGAAAGAGAAAAAATCCAGAAAAAGGAATTTTCTCTCCCGCTGTTCCCAACAACAACGATTGGCTCTTTTCCACAGACAGCGGATGTGAAGGCAAACCGCACTGCTTTCAGAAAAGGCAGCATCACAGAACAGGAATATATAGAATTCAACCGTAAAAAAATTGCTGAATGTGTTAAGATGCAGGAAGAAATCGGTCTGGACGTGCTTGTTCACGGAGAATTTGAAAGAGCCGATATGGTTGAATACTTCGGCGAACAGCTAAATGGCTACCTGTTTACCGAAAAGGCATGGGTACAGTCCTATGGCACACGCTGCGTCAAGCCGCCGATCATCTGGGGCGATGTATCAAGAAACAGACCGATGACCGTGGATTGGTCGATCTATGCACAAAGTCTTACCGGAAAGCCAATGAAGGCTATGCTGACCGGTCCGGTGACAATCCTTAACTGGTCATTCCCACGAGAGGATATATCGGTCAAAGAAAGTACTTATCAGATCGCACTGGCTATCCGCGATGAAGTTCTGGATCTGGAAAAGAACGGTATCCGGATTATTCAGGTTGACGAGGCTGCACTGCGTGAAAAACTGCCGCTGAGAAAATCTGACTGGTACAGCGATTATCTCGATTTTGCTGTTCCTGCATTCCGCCTTGTCCACAGCAAGGTAAAAGCAGAAACACAAATCCACACTCATATGTGTTACAGCGAATTTACCGATATCATCAAAGCAATCGACGATATGGATGCAGATGTTATTACCTTTGAAGCCTCCCGCTCCGATTTGCAGATCCTGGACTCTTTAAAGGATAATAACTTTAAAACCGAGGTCGGACCTGGTGTTTATGATATCCACTCTCCAAGAGTACCTTCCGTCCGTGAAATCAAATCCGCACTGGATAAAATGCTGGATAAAATTGCCCCTGAAAAATTATGGATCAATCCCGACTGCGGACTGAAAACAAGAGGCGTACCGGAAACCGTTGCAAGCCTTAAAAATCTGGTAGAAGCAGCAAAAGAGATCCGACAGGAACATGATAGCTGATGTCACATATTTTTTGACACTGCTGCATACGCCTGCATAGTCATGTAAAATTCCTGTATAGTTTTTCAAAGAACCGAAAGAGACAACAGATTTCTCTGTTGTCTCTTTGTTTAAACATTCTTATCTTTTGCCTGCTTTGACCTTTTAGTATGGATAAAAGTTTCCGTTTGCATCGGTTACACCGTCATTACCGAATGTATACTTCATTCCGCCGCTGTCGATCCAGTTGCCGTTCGCGTCCTGTGTCACGGAAATGTAATTTCCCTGGTCATCATAGAAACCGTTGGTACTTCCGGTGTTGCCATTGCTATTGTTGTTATTATTATTGTTGTTATTATTGCTGTTATTATTGTTACTATTATTATTACTGTTATTATTGTTATTATTATTGCTGTTATTGTCGTTTCCGCTGCTGTTGTTGCTGTATGGATAATAATTGCCGTAATTATCCGTTACTCCATACTGACCAAACGTATAAACAATACCATTGCTGTCTACCCAGTTTCCGCTGCTGTTTTTGTAGACACTGATCAGATTGCCCTGATTATCATAAAAGCTGTTTGTCTGAACATTCCCGCCATTATTATCGCCGCTGTTATTATCACTGCTGTTTGTTCCATCTGGTTTGTCATACGTAAAATTTGCACCATTGCTGTTTGTGATGCCATAAGAATTAAAATAGTAAATGGCACCGCTGCTGTCTACCCAGTTTCCGTTGCTGTCCTGATATACATAAACAGCATTTCCATTGCTGTCATAAATATACTGGCTGTTTCCATTTGATTCATTTGTGCTGTTCGACTCTGACTGACCTGTTTTGGATGTTTCTGAAGATTTTGTGTTATCTTTCTTTGATCCGGATGTCGTTGTTCCGGATGATTTCAAAAGCTTCAGGCTCTCCACGGAAGTACGGATCGCTTCCATTGCTTTTGCATCGTCCTGTTTTACCTGACCGTTTACAGAATAAATGTCATCATCACCAACCAGATTGTAGGCAACGGAATATGCATATTTGCTGCTCGCACTTTTACATTTGATCGTGGTATGGTATGCCTCATAAGAACCAAGTGTATTTTTCTTATACTCTACAACTGCATAGTCCGATTTGGACTTTCCTGCCTTTTCCAGGTTGTCCAGAACTTCTTCCTCTGAAGCCGGAAATACCAGTCCATCCATCTCTGCTCCGGAATAATGAACGATCGTAATGATTCCCTGATCTGCAGATTCAAATGTCCATTCTTTTGTGCCTTCTTTTTTGGCTTCCCAGGTATCATCCGGAAGCTTGATAGAAAGACTTCCATCTTTGGATTTAAACGTTGCTGATGTATTTTTCTTAGTCGTTTCACTTTCTGTCTGCTTCTCTGTGATGCGTGTTGTCTCCGTATTGGTTTCCGTCTCCTGGGTCTTTTTCTTACACCCGGTAGCCAGACAGGAGATTGACAATGCAAGAAGCAGACCCGTTACGATCTTTGTTCTGATTTTCATAGATACTCCTCCATTCTACTGTTCCGCATGTTTCGGCTTTCCATATTCTACGCTTTTGCCGATATAATGTCAATCACATCCGTACCCTTTAATATGGATAGAAGTTTCCATTTGCATCGGTTACTCCATCATCACCAAACTGATAAATCATACCGCTTTCATCCACCCATTGTCCGCTGCTGTTTTTATGAACGGTTATCCAGGTACCGGCATCATCATAAAAACCATTGGTATCCCCTTCGCCGCCACTTGCAGACGGATTATCCACATACTGTTCACTGTCACTTGCTTCCGTATCCGGCTGCTGTGCCTGCGTCTGCTGCGTATTCTCTGCCTGTGTTTCCTGCACTTTCTGTGTCTCCTGCACTGGTGCTTCTGTGGCAGAAGCCTGTGTCTGCTGTGTCTTTGAAGTCTGTGTCTGCTGCGTGTTGTCTTCCTTTGCGCCACAGCCTGTCACCAGCATTGCTGCTGTCAGTGCAACAGCCGCTGCCAAAGTTATATTTCTGTATTTCATATTAAACACCTCCGATTACCATTTGCTGAAATTGCCATCGCTGTCAGTTGCACCGTTTTCATCAAATGTATATGTCTTTCCATCACTTCCTACCCAGTTGCCATTGGCATCCTGTGTTGCTGTAATGTAATTTCCGTTGCTGTCATAAAAATCGATTGTCATGCCGTCAGAAGAACCCGAACTTCCTGAAGATGCAGTATTTCCTGATGCCTGTCCCTGCGGCGGATCATAGTAATACTGTGTACCATTGGCATCTTTCACCCCATTTTCCAGAAATGTATAAGCATTGCCATTTTCATCACGCCATGTGCCGTCATCGGATGGATACGTGTAGATTGTATTGCCGTTTGCATCGAAGAAATAACGGTATTCTTCATCTGTGCCGGAATCCCTGGAAGTTCCTTCCGCACCGTCTGCACTGCCGGAGGCATCACTCTGGCTGTTATTCTGCTCAGAAGCGCTATTTCCTGTACTTGTGCCATCCGATGTACTGTTATCTTTGGAGTTCTCTGTTTCTGCAGATGAAGCCTTACTGTCATCATTCAACACCTGAAAACTGGTAACTGCCTTCTTCACCGCCTGGATCTGTGCACTGTCACTTGACGTAAGTTTTGCTGTAATATTGTAACTTTCCGTATCCGTGTTGATCAGATATCGTACAATATACACATATCCCAGCTCTGTATCCTGTACAGAAGCTGCATAATAATAAAGCTGCGCACTGTCTGTACTGTCTTTTTTATACTCTACCTCTGCAAATGCATTTTCTTTGATTTTATTTAAAAGTGCTACTGCATCTTCCTGTGACTGTGGAAGATTTTTCGCTTTGATCTTTGAACGCTTATGTGTGATCTGAATCGTGCCCACGCCTTCCTTCATAAAGGCCCATTTATTTTCAATCCCCTGCTTAGTTGCTGCCCACTTAGAATCCGGAAGCTGCATGGAAAATGAATTGCTCTCAGACGTATAAAGCTCAACTGCCTCTGTCTGTGCTGCCTGTGTCTCGGACTGTGCAGTTTCTGTCTGTGCACTCTCCGGCTGCGCTTTCTTTTTCTGGCATCCATTTAGCATACACATCGCTGCCATACCAATTACCATCATAGATGCAAGTTTCTTTTTATCCCACATAATATCCCCCTTTTCTGCGGTTTTCCGCTGGTTTTATAGTGTTGACTCCCTGCCCTCATTGTACAATGAGTTGCCTGTTATGTCAACTTTCCTTAATAATTCTTAACATTTTCTACATATTTTGTGTAACCATCTGCTTTAATTTTTTATCAAATCCTGTATTGCTCATTCATATTCCATTTTCTGCACAAATGTCAGAAAGACAACATCTGTCGCAGTATGGTTTCGTTCTTGCTGTACAGACCTCTCTGCCATGATAAACAAGTCTGTGACAGAAATCACTTCCTTCTTCCGGCGGAACGATCTTCCAGAGTGCCATTTCGACCTTTTTCGGATCTTTGATCCCATCTACCAGGCCGATACGGTTCGTAAGGCGGATGCAGTGCGTATCCGTAACGATTGCAGGCTTTCCAAAAACATCTCCCATGATCAGATTTGCACTTTTTCTTCCCACACCCGGTAGTCTTAAGATTGCATCAAAATCACACGGCACTTTTCCATTATATTCGTCACGCAGCATTTTCATACATGCGCTGATATCCCGTGCCTTGCTTTTTCCAAGTCCACACGGTCTTACGATTTCCTCAATTTCCTCCGGTGATGCTTCTGCAAGTGCATCCACATCCGGAAACTTCTTATAGAGATCCTGAACCACAACATTTACCCTGGCATCGGTACACTGGGCAGCAAGCCGGACACTGACCAGCAGTTTCCATGCTTCGTCATAATCCAGTGTACAGTCTGCCAGCGGATATTCTTTTTTTAAACGCTCGATCACTTCCAGCGCAAGCTGTTTTTTTGTCATATGTACCTCCTTACTTTTTCATGCATCGCTATTTTAACACAAGATTCCATACAAAGATATTCCTTTTTTTCAGTTCCCGGAGATCTTTTGACCCTGGCATCATTTTGTGTTAATATCTTATGGACACCCCACAATATCTGAGAGGAGTACTTATGATTTTAAATGTAAAAAATCTGACGCATGGTTTTGGTGACCGTGCTATTTTTGACAATGTTTCTTTCCGCCTTCTTAAAGGTGAGCATATCGGACTGATCGGTGCAAATGGCGAAGGAAAATCTACTTTTATGAATATTATTACCGGAAAGCTGACTCCGGATGAAGGAACGGTCGAATGGGCAAAAAATGTCCGTGTCGGCTATCTGGATCAGCATTCCGTTCTGGAAAAAGGCATGACGATCGGTGATGTTCTGCGCTCTGCTTTTCAGTTTCTTTTTGAAATGGAAAAAGAGATGAATCAGATGTATGAACAGATGGGAGATGCCAGTCCGGAAGAGATGGAACGTCTGCTTGCCGAAACCGGTACTTACCAGGAGCTTTTAGAACAGCATGATTTTTATATGATCGATACGAAAGTCGATGAAATTGCACGTGCCCTTGGTCTGGAAGAACTTGGACTTGACCGTGATGTGACCGATCTTTCCGGCGGTCAGCGTACCCGTGTCCTGATGGCAAAACTTCTGCTGGAAAAACCAGATATTCTGCTTCTGGATGAGCCGACCAACTATCTGGATGAACAGCATATTGAGTGGCTGAAGTGCTATTTACAGGATTATGAAAATGCATTTATCCTGATTTCCCATGATATTCCATTTCTGAACAGCGTCATCAACCTGATCTACCATATGGAAAACTGCCGTCTGGACCGCTATCCGGGTGATTATGATAAATTTCAGGAAGTTTATGCCATGAAAAAAGCTCAGCTTGAAGCTGCTTACAACCGTCAGCAGCAGGAGATCAGCAGCCTCAAAGATTTTGTCGCCCGCAACAAGGCGCGTGTTGCCACACGAAATATGGCGATGGCGCGACAGAAAAAGCTGGACAAAATGGACATCATCGAACTTGACCGTGAAAAACCAAAACCAGAATTTCATTTTAAAACCGCCCGTGCTTCCGGAAAAATGATTTTTGAAACAAACGACCTTGTGATCGGTTACGATGAGCCGCTGACCAAAGCACTGAACATCCGCATGGAACGCGGCGAACGCATTGCCCTGACCGGTGCAAACGGTATCGGTAAAACTACACTCTTAAAAAGCATCCTCCAGTTGATCAGGCCTTACTCCGGAGAAGTGCAGCTTGGTGATTATCAGTATATCGGTTACTTTGAGCAGGAATCTGATACACACAACACTTCAACCTGTATCGAGGAAATCTGGAATGAATTTCCGGCACTTTCCCAGTATGAAATCCGATCCATGCTGGCTAAATGCGGACTGACCACCAAACACATCGAAAGCCAGGTGCGCGTCCTCAGCGGAGGTGAACAGGCCAAAGTACGTTTATGTAAGATTCTGAACCGCGAAACCAACATTTTACTTCTGGACGAGCCGACCAACCACCTCGACGTCGATGCCAAAGCAGAACTGAAACGTGCCCTCCGGGAATACAAAGGAAGTATTCTGTTAATTTGTCACGAACCGGAGTTTTATCAGGATGTTGTGACTACCGTCTGGAACTGCCAGGAATGGTCTTTGAAATTATAAGATCAAGGAATGACGCTTTAACAAAATCCCAGAAAAATACTGGCAGCAAGCCCGGCAAATGCAGCAAACAATGCCCCTGCCAGTGTATACCTTGTTCTGGTAACTTTTACCGACATAAAATAAACACTCATAGTATAAAATACCGTTTCCGTGCAGCTCAGCATCAGCGATGCGGTAATTCCGAGCCTGGAATCTGGTCCGTATTCTTTAAAAATATCAAGTAAAAATCCGGTCGCAGCGCTGGCAGAAAACAGACGTACAATAGCAATTGGCAGAAGCCGGGACGGAAACCCGGTTCCTGAGAGCAGTTTCTCCAGCATGCCCGAAATCCAGTCCAGAAAACCAGATGCCCGCAGGATTCCAACTGCCACCATCAGACCAACCAGTGTCGGCAGAAGCTGCAATGCAGTGCGAAGTCCTTCCTCTGCCCCACGTATAAAATCGCCGTAGGCATCCTGCCTTTTCCAGAATGCATAGCTGATCACGGCAAACAGCACAAATGGTATCAGGTACAAAAAACTCCCTCCATACAGCAGCTCATTTACTGCATCCTATGAAGGGAGTTTTCCATACATGCCTATTCTTTTTCTTCGGTTACTTCTGACTGTCTGTTTTCTTCCGCAGCACCATCTGCGTTTCCTTCTGGCTGTTTCTTTTCTTCTTCAGCCTTGTCTTTATTTCTTTCTGTCTCATTTTCTTCTGAAACAGTTTCTTCCATCTTCGTCTGTGATGAAGTTTCTTTTTTCAGTTCTACTTTGGAATTTTCCGTTGAAGTTTTTTCTGTTTCCGTTTTTGTTTCCGGTTCTGTTTTCGCAGCAGCCACTTCTTCTTTTAACAGTGTACTCTGTTCCTCCCTGTACTCTGGCGGCGACATCCTGCGATCCGGCTCTCTAAAGACACGCTCCCACGGATTTGGCATACGTTCTCCATGCATATGGATCGCCGGGTTATTTATATAAGGATACGGCATTCCGCCATAAAATCGTTTTTCCTCCTCAGAAGCACTCTTCATCAGCTTATGTCCCAGCCAGAAAATAAACATTGCGACCACAATGACCGGGATCTTCGCGATCACAGCCCCCGGCAGACTGGACGGCCCATAAATAATATCCGCAAAATATTTTACTGCACTCCACACCATGCAGGCCGCTACCACATACATAACCGTTCCCATCGCTTTTTTGCCGTCTCTTCTGCTGATACTCTCTTTGATTCCTTCCCCGAAATCCGTCCAGTCATCGCCCCAGAGATAATGATCCTCCAGTTTTTGAAACGCCTCTGTATCCATAGCATTTTTATTGGTTGCATCAAAGAAACTGTACAGTAAAATAATTGGTGCAAAAAATAGCAGCGGCCTCAAATCCAGCCAGATACCTGTTGCACACAATGCTGCAAACAGTGTCATCAGCGACAGTCCCTGTTTCATAAATCCCATATACATCTGTCCTGCTCCCGGAATCAGTGCAAACAGGAACATCAGTAATTTATTCTTTTGTCTTGCCATTTTAATCTCCTCTTGTAATTATTAAACGCATTGTTTCAGAAGAATAAGTGCCTGCGAAAATTCTTCTGTCGAAACCGCTGCACAGGAAAGTGCCAGCCGTATTCCTCTGTCACTTTCTCCGGCAGGCAAAACCAAAATGCCGTATTTTGCTGTTTCCTTTAAAACATTTTCTATTTTTTTCTCACTTCTGATCTCCAGCAGACTCAAAAAATCGGTCTCACTTGCCGTAACCTCTGCCCTGTCGCCAAAAATCCTCTGTGCTTCCTGGCATAAAAGTTTACTTTTTGCCTGATAATATTTTCTCGCTTTGCGAATCTGGCTTTCCAGATGACCATCCCGTATAAACTGACACAGCGCAATCTGTTCTGCTTTCGATGCCGTCTGATTGTAAAAATCTTTCCGTTTTTCATATTGTTCCAGAAGATCCGACGGCAAAACCATAAAACTCAGACGAATGGACGGCAATAACATTCTGGAAAAGGTTCCAAGATATACCACGCCTTCTCCTCCGGCCAAACCCTGTATAGAAGGTGCCGGATGATGAACATAACAAAACTCACTGTTATAATCATCCTCTATCAGAAGTATATTTTCCCTGGACGCTTCACGAAGCAGTTTCATCCTCTCCTGCACAGAAAGAACTTCTCCCCATGAGGTGATCTGAGACGGTGATACATAACAGACATCCGGCTTTACTTTTTTGCTGCCGCAGATTTGAAAATTATAGTCCTCAAAAATCGCCCGCCCCTGCCGGAAGCCCGGGTTGTAAAAGAAAACTTGTTTTCTCTTCTGTATCAATGGGCATAGTATATGTAACAGACTCTGTATTCCGGCACCAATCACAATGTGTTCCGGTGTACAGACCACATTACGGTTATTTTGCAGATATCTGCACAAAACCTCGCGCAGATCATATTCTCCCTGTGGTTCTCCATAGGAAAGCAGACGCTCATCCTGCCGCAGGGCACTTTTGATGTAACGTCTCCAGAGTTCGAAACGAAATGTCTCTTTATCGACACCCGCCGATGCGAAATTGTACCGGACTTTCTGCTTTTGCTGAGGTATTTCCTTTTTCCGCTGCTCTGCCTGCCTTCTGGTCCTGGCAATCTCTGTTACATAAAAACCGCTCTGCGGTCTGGAAATGATATATCCTTCCGCTGCCAGCACCATATATGCTGTCTCCACCGTTGTCCGGCTCATCTGCAATTCTGCCGCACACCGCCTGATGGAAGGCAGCCTGCTCCCAGGAGCAAGCTGCTGAGACAAAATCAGTTGTTTATAATAATTGTATACCCGCATATAACGGTGAACGGACGGATTGTCAAGTTCCGGTTTCATAGATCACTCTCCTGTCAGTGCATCATTTTGCTCGCCACTTATAGAAGTGGGAGTCTTCTCGACTAAGATAAAACGATCAGCAAAAATAACAGATCCAGTGCTCCATCCGCGATCAGACAGATGCCAAAGAATACCATGGTCATTTTTACTGCCCCAAATGGATTGAACAGCAGCATTACACCAAGTATCAACAGCAGGATTCCCATCGTCAGAAGTTTTCCCCAGCCGATCGCATCAAGCACACGCAGATCCAGAGCACGCTGAATTTTACTGATGCCATCCAGCAACAGAACTACACCAAGTAAAAACGGCAGAAACGATACCACCGTCTGTGGTGTAAGCAGGCAGAAGATACCAAGTGCAATAAATACAACCCCCAGGATCAGCTCACCTTTTGATTCCCCTTTGCGGCACTGGAGCACATGCAAAAGTCCATATGCTGCCGCACATACGCCGCAGCCGTAGCAGATTGCTTTTACGCTGGTATCTGGATGCAGCACTAGAAACAGTCCCAGAAGGATATATCCTGCTGCCTGAAGAATCTGTATAGTCTTTATTTTGCTTCCCATAAAAACACTCTCCTTCCTTTATTATAAAATTTCCATAAAGACAGTCTATCACGAAGCGGGGCGGGATACAATGTATCATTTGGAAGATTTGTCTAAAAATTCAAGAATGCATCGCATGACATATTCTTCTGTACAGTATGAAGATTAGATTGCAAGCAGATGTAAAAGCAGGAACCGATACCTTTTTGTATTCGATTCCTGCTAATTTTATACATTATTTGTAACTGTTCAGAGCCAAGCAAAATTTCAAAAAACAGATGTAAAATGCTTGCATTTTTAAAACTGTTTTTGAAATTTTATTTGGCGGATACGCCACACCGACGAAATGCGTAGCATTTTGGAGGTTGGCTCTGAACAGTTACCATTATTTTTTATATTTATGATGTTATCTCTTCACAAAATACTCTTCATACCATACAAGGAAAGTATAGATCGTCCACACTTTTCTCCAGTTATCAGAATTACCGCCAACATATTCATCAAAAATTTCATTGATTGCATCTACATCAAAGAATTTCTCTGCGATGTCACTATGGAAGAGGCGCTGTACATCCTGGTTGTATCTTGCATCTGCCATCCAGATACGGATTGGCACGATGAATCCCAGTTTCTTACGAAATGCGATCTCTTCCGGAAGTACTTTTGCTGCTGCGGTACGGAATGCCACTTTATTCTGCTCTGCATTGACTTTGAAATGTGACGGCATTCTCGATGCAATATCAAAAATCCTGCGGTCCGTAAGCGGCATGCGGATCTCCAGCCCTGCTGCTGTACTCATCTTATCTACATTCAGATAAATATCGCCTTCCAGCCAGATCTGAATATCTACATCCGACATTTTGGTCAGCGGATCAAGGCCTTCCGTCTCTTTGTAGATTTCATGCGTAAGATTGATCGGAAGAACTTCCGGATTGTAGTGTTTGAGGATTTTCTTCTTTTCATCTTCCTTCATGATGTTTGTATTGCCGACATAAAATGTCTTCAGATTTTCACCGTAACGTTCTGCATTGCGGTACATATTGTAACCGCCGAAGAATTCATCCGCACCTTCTCCGGAATAGCAGATTTTCGTGTGTTCTGCGGTTGCATTGCAGGCAATGGTAAATACGATCGCAGATGCATCTCCAAGCGGCTGCTCCATATTGTACATAACATATGGTACGATATCAAAATACTGCTGTGGTGTGATCTTGCAGACAGAATGTTCTCTTCCGAGAAGTTCCGCTGTCTTTTTTGCAAGACGTGATTCATCAAATCGTTCTTCGTCATAACCGCAGGAATCGGACATCTTCGCGTCCGACATCGCCAGCACATAGGAAGAATCCACACCGCTTGACAGGAAAGATTCTACGGTTTCGTCCTCTGTCTTTACTTCCGGCATGATGGATTTGAGTGTTGAATGAATCTCATCTGCCCAGTCTTCCAGGGATTTACTCTCATCCGGCTGAAACTCTGGTGTCCAGTATCTGTGGATTTCCACTTTTCCATCCTTCCAGATCAGATAACGCCCCGGCATAAGCTTCTTCAGACCCTTGAAAAACGTATCCTCGCCAGCACCATAAGTCAGGCTCAGATAAATCTGAAGCATCTCCTCATTCAGTTCCTTTTTGAATCCCGGCTGACTGATAATGTCGCGGATCATCGTTCCGTACAGAAGATTACCATCCTCCATCTGATAATAATAAAACGGTTTCGTTCCAAACTGGTCTCTTAAACAGAACAGCTTTTTCTCCTCTTCATCCCACAGGGCAAAAGCAAACATACCATAAAGATGATCTGCCATCTCTCCGCCCCATTTCTGATATGCTTTGACCAGGATTTCCTGCTCTTTTTCTTCTCTTGGCAGTGCTGCATCGACTGCCAGTTCCTCACAAAGTTCTTTCCAGTTGCGAATGTGTCCACGATAGGTTTTAACAGTGATCATTTGTGCATCCTCTTTCTTAAATTTGTATCTGATTACTATTCGACTTTTTTCTGCATAATTCTTTCACATTTTATCACAATGAATGTAGGTTGTAAATTTTTATTTAACCAAATCAGGTAAGTCCCCTGCTTCAATTGCAAAAAGTAATAAGCAGTGGGTGGGGAGCACACTCATTTACTATCCGTTCTGACACCGCAATATTACTGTTCCAGAGTCATATCTTCTGGCAGCTCTGTAAGTCTTCTGGCTTCTTTCTCGTCAAATCCTTCCCTGCGCAGATTTTTATATACCAGTATTTTTCCTTCCATTTTTCCTTCCATTTGTCCCTTCTCCCATCCCATTTTTTCTAATCTTTCTGCCACATCACACATACTTTGCACTCCTTCCTTCTTTTTGCCAAAAATTCTTTTATACCTTGCATCTCCGGTCATGACCTGCAAAAGCTTCAGCACTTCATCTACATGCTGTATTTCTGTCGGATCATCCGGTATATAGTTCTTATTTTTTCTTTTGTTTACAAAAAAGTTTGCCACAATCCGAAAATCACTTCGAAATCGACGGATCTCCTCTTCACTCAGCCAGGCGACTTCGAATACTTTTATCTGATAGTCACTCACAAATTCATCCAGTCCTGTCGGTATTTCCATCAGAGATTTGATATTTTTTCCGCTTCTCCAATGTCTGTCTGTTCCAAAATACAGCACGATTGTCACTACCGGCAAAATCTTGCTTCTTTCCTGCTGCAGCTGGCTGCGGTACGCCGTCCCATCATACCCTATAATGCGAAACGGCATGTTTTTCTCAATCCTACTCTGATTTTCAATCCCACAGACTGCAAGCTGTACTTCTTTTTCCTTCCAGTATTTTGCCACATCTCTTTCCAGCTCATGCATTTTCTCATCGTCTGCTTTATATTGCGAATGAACGGATATATTTTCCAGTGCTTCCGGCAACACTCTCTGCTCACCCTGAAACAGTAATCCGTTTATAATATCCGCAAACACATCATTATAATCTTCCAGTATCTTTTCCGTAATGTCTTTTTCTCCCATAGGCTTCGCTCCTTTTCTTCTGTTTTGGGCACGAAGCTGCTATGGTTGCATGATTCCTGTTTCTGCCGCTTCGTGCAGGTCTCTTTTCTGGATTTTCCTGCCGAACGGCAATGAATTTAGATTTGTTTCAGAACCTTTATGTAGTTATGATAACTCTCTATGTGATGTTTGTCAACGTTTTTGTTTCTTCCCGAAAAAGCCCGCCGCATACTCTGCGGCAGGCTTTTTATCAGGTTTTATTTTTACTTATCTTTTCTTTCAATCCATCCCCATAGTTTATACATGAAGAATCCCCAGATCAGGAACAGTGCAATGAGCACCCACATGGAAACCGGTGATTTGTAGTAAGATCCATCTACATATTTTGCAAACTGTGGAATGTCTGCATAATAATATGCCCCTGCTCCAAAATCCAGGCCATCGATCAGTCCCAGACCATTTGCCATGATATAAACGGCTGCAATGACCGTCAGCACCAGAACGGTATAATTTACGGCAGAAAACAGATTTTTCTTTTTTCCTGTTTTTTTCTTCATAGTCTGCATCTCCTTATAATGCCAGATTTGGCAGCGGGAAGAATTTTCCGCTCAGCAGCAGATATACTGCCGCAAAAGTCAGAACAATGTTAAACAACTGTCCAACCACATAAAGTGTCAATGGTTTTCCTCCCTGGAACTGTTCTTTGATCTCACGGAAATTTGTTTCCAGCCCGATGCTTGTAAATGCCAGAACAAATGCCCAGTTCTTATACTGATCCAGTACGCTGTTGATGGATGAAACGCTCTCTTTTCCGAATGCCGGAACTGCTATAAAAGATGCGATTAAGGAAGCGGCAAAAAATCCAAGGATAAATTTCGGAAGTCTGTACCAGATTTCGGATACTCCGATTTTTCTGCTGCTTTCTCCGTTATTTTCAACTTTTGTTGCAAAAAATACTGCAACTGCAAATGCGATAAATCCGATCAGAATATTCTGGATGGATTTTACAAGGACTGCTGCTGTCTGTGCTGTCTCTCCAAGTGCAGTACCTGCTACGGTTACTGCTCCGGTTGAATCGACAGTACCACCGATCAGAGCACCGCCCATCAATTCTCCAAAACCGGTTACACGGATCAGTACCGGTTCAAATACCATCATCAGTACCGTAAAGATAATAGATATGGAGACGGTCAGTGAAAGATCATTTTTCTTTGCTTTGCTTGCTGCTCCGACTGCGATCGCTGCGGACGTTCCGCAAACAGAGGTTGCGGTTGCCAGGGTAATGACAAACGGTTTATTGTCAATTTTTAAAATCCTGGTTCCGAACCACCACATGAAAAGAATAACGATTGGTGTTACGATCCATGCAATTCCCAGTCCGTAAAGTCCAAAATTAACAATATTGGAAAACAGTACGGAAAATCCCATGATCACCAGTCCGACTTTGATATAGAATTCTGTCTGGATCGCCGGCTTCAGCCATGTTGGAACTCCAACGGTGTTGGATACCAGAATTCCGATCAGGATTGCAAAAAATGCCCATTCCAGATAACGGTTCAATGTATACTCAGCACTGATAAATCTTACCAGAACTGCCAGCCAATCCTCTTTTTTCCATAACTGTGGCTTTCACAACAGATGACATATTTCTGGTATATCTCCTGCCGTATCCTATTTAATCTTTAACTTCTTAGGCTTTGAGTCATAGCTGTAAGCTTTGTACTTGGTATTGTTGTAAGTCTTAACTTTGAAGCTTGCTGTTCTGCCCTTTAAGCTTACAGGTGCATCCCAATTGAATTTCGCTGTAAAAGTGTTCTTTTTTCCCTTAATTGTCTTATATGCGGAAATTCCCTGAGTAGTTGCTGTCAACTGAATACCCTTGGCACCTTTTGGCTTCTTGCCAAGAGTTACGGTAACCGTGAACTTTGTCTTATATTTATATCTCCACTCGCTGTAATTGAAATACTTTGTTACCTTTACATTTGAAACCTTTATAGACTTGATTACCGGTTTTACTGCCGGCCCCATTTCAACGTTTTTGAATACCGCCGGATTTCCTTCAACAGTTATACCGCCAGGTGCATCAAGCGCAGGATTATCTACTTTTAGTTTTCCATAGAACTTGAAAGTGTATTTCTTTCCAGTCTTCATTCCTTTTGCCTTAATGTACTTGCCATCATCCCAGCCATTTATAATCGTTGCGAAATTTTCGTTTACTCCAGCCACTTCCAAACGAGAAGTTTTTCCGCTGTCTGCAGCACTTACATGTATTGAGTTGATGTTAAATTTATCAGGATACGTAGTAATCTTCATCTCAACTGGACGAGCTGCGAAATCGCTGAGAAATACAACTTCTGTCATTTCAGCTTTGTTTTGAGTTTCTACATAAACTTTCAGCTTAAAGGTTCCTGTGTACAGTCCGCCTTTTGCGCTTGTTAATCCAATCATTCCGTATGAAACATTGCCTTTGGTCACCCAATTCTGTTCGATTTCTACTGGATATCTGTCTCTTAGGTGAGTGTAGTCTACGAAAGCTTTACCACTTTTAATGTCTTCATTATAGGCACTAAATTCTTTATAGTTTGCGCCATCCGGCAGCTCTATTCTGCAAAAAACGCTGTCATCAACAACCTTCTTGCCGAAAACATCTGTTGTAAAGGATATTTTCACACCGTTGGCGTATGTCTTGGAATACTTATAATCTGCATCATTTTGGTTGACTGTTGCTGCACTTGCAACTACTGCAGCTGCAGCGATCATAAACGTTGTCACTGCCAGAATGACAGCAGTCTCCATATTCTACGCTTTTTCATCTTCTTCGCCTCCTTTGGAAAATCAACTGCACTAAAAAGTATGAGTCTTCTGCCTTTCCTTCTCTCAGAATCCTGTCAGTCTGAAAAACATCAGTTCATTTGCTGATCCGTCCTCCCGCTCCTGTGTCAGCAGGAGCAAAAGAGAGCCATCATCTAAAAGCTGCATATCTTCCAGCCATGGATAACTGACACCAAATATATCATCTGTAGAAATGGCACCTACATGGGTTCCGTCTTTTGCCCAGAATTGTATTTTCCGCATATTTCCATCTGCCGCTACAAAACCATTTTCTGTCTCTGCCATGCCCGTGATGGAGCCAAGCCTGTCTGGAGAACTGATTTCTGCACCGCCCAATTCCAAAAGCTGATTGCCTTCATAATCATAGACAATAATTTTTGTGCCTCCGCCTTCCGCAGCCATGGAACCGGCAACCATAATATGGTCATTTGTGATCTGGACGTCATCTATCATAGAAAATGGTCCCCTGCGTTCATCATCCTTATTTAATCCGGTCAGTATCCACGGTTCAGCCGTCAGGTTAGCGCCCTGGTTCACAATCTTCTGCGTATCGCTGTTCACCCAGAAACTGATTCCCCATTCTCCGGACGGATGCATATTCAGATAGCCGTCTACCGTTGTCTGAAGCACCTTTTTGCCGTCTTTTACACCAATCACATCCTGGATTCCCGGTGAAAGATACAGCATTCCGCTGTTGTCCCCGGACAGATATTCACAATCTCTTTCCAACTCCATTGAGGAAACAAATTCGAGTCCGCTTTCTGAATACTTGTAAGTATCCAGCTTATTCTCCAGCAAATGGTATACCTGATCGTCATGTTTTACAAACTGATGATCCATGATCTGCATGACACCCTGTGCTTCTTTAAATGGTATATATTCCGGAACGATCGTATAAAAACCTACCATCTGTTCTGTCAATACAGGTTCAACAGGCTTCCCCTCCCATGGCCACGGTGCGTCTTCATTTCCTTCATCCTTTAATTCCATCACAATGCCTTTCAGCAATTCTTTGACAGAATCATTTGCTGCGTCTCCGTGTACTCTGATATCATAAGACGTACCTGACTGTTCATGGCGATACATATACGTGCACCTTCCGGAATCATTTTCCGGCATTACCGCATATTCTGCATTCCCTATTGATACAGTCTCTGCTTTTCCTTCCGCATATTCCTTTAAATCCACACCGAAGGCAATCAGACCCTTCCGGTATTTATATGCATCTTCTTTTGTTGCTTCTATATAAATGCTGTTCCCGGAATCATCTGCTGTTTCTCCGTCAAAAAATCTGACGTAAGAGTAATCATCATCTTCCTGCATTCTTTCTTTGTCGTACTTCCATTCTTCCGGATAATACACAGTAAATAAACCAAGTTTCAGACTTTCCCTGCCCTGGAAGTCCTGATCAGATTCTGTTTCTGTCTGCACGGCTGTTTCTGTCTGCATAGCTGTTTCTGTCTGCACAGCTGTTTCTTTTTTTTCTTCTCCAGGTTCTTTTTTCTCTCCACAGGCAGTTGTCAGCAGGACACTTGTCATGATACACAGCACAAACCACATTTTCTTTTTCATGGGCTCTTCCCTCCTTTCACCATTTATGTCTTTTTCATTTATTTACTGTCACTTTTCACACAATGAAATGTATAGTAATCTTCGTCATCGCTGTAATCTACTTTCAAAGTATCATCGTCATTGATCGTTACGGAAAGAGACGGATTTTCTGATTCGATCATACAGTAGCCCATTGCAACTGACCACGGGAATGTCCCAATCTCCTCGCCTTTATAAACAACTGCTACATTGCGGTCATCTTTGAAGTTAAGACGCAGTGCATCACTGATATTCTCTACGCCTTCCATAGATGTCTGCGGTCCGTCTCCTAAAAGTTCTTCCACACTTTCAGCAGCCCACTCACCTATGACCACTTTCTCTTCCTTTGTCAGATAGTGCGCCGGATCCATGGCATCCGTTCCTTCCTTTGCGAAAATCACTTTTACTCCCATTCCGAGCATATCGTCAAAAGAAATGTTGTTTTCTCCGATGGTTCCGACCATTTCTTCTCCTTCGATAGTTAAGCTAAACTTGTCATCTTTTGCAGACCATTTTCCATTTCCGGTAACTTCTCCTACTGAAAAAGAAACTTTTCCGCCATTTTTTACCTCAAATTCGAAAGCTCCCCCAAAGGTTTCATCCACACTGACAGACATTCCTATCATCTGAGCGGACACTGCTATCCATTTTCCTTCATACGGACTTGCCTCTCCTGCTGTTTTTCCACAGCCAGCCAGTGTTATCATACTAACAATAAATGCAAACAAAAATAATAAATTCCATTTTTTCTTCATAACTCTCGCTCCTTCCCTTACTTATTTTTTGTAAAAAACGGAGTCAGTAATTCTGCCACCTTACTGATCGGCATTGTCTGTAAGATCACTTTACCCGGTCCTCTGACAACAGTATTAAAAACGCCCTCTCCGCCGACCAGCATATTTTTCACTCCTTTTACTGCTACAACATCCATTGTGCAGGTTTCTTCCATTGCTGCCAAATACCCTGTACTGATCAGGATTTCCTGTCCGGCATCCAACTCATACTCCACGGCATGCCCGTCAATTTCTACAAATGCAGTTCCATTTCCACTCAGTTTCTGCATAATGAAACCTTCCCCGCCAAACATACCTTTTCCTAATTTTTTCTGGAAATGCATGGACAGTTCCACTCCTTCTTCTGAAGCAAGGAATGCACTCTTCTGCACGATCATAGAATGACCGTCTCTGATATCCAGTGCTTTGATCGCTCCCGGAAAACTTGATGCAAATGCAATCGTTCCGTCTGCATCTTCTGCGGTATATCTGTTTTGAAACATAGAATCACCTGACATCAGCCTGCCGAACATTTTTTTCATTCCGCCTCCGGAAATTGTCTCCATTTTCATATTCGGACTCATCCAGCTCATGCTTCCGCTTTCTGTGATCATGGATTCTCCTGCTGATAATTCACATACAACAACCGGTAAATTTCCTCCTAAGATTTCATACTTTTTCATAGTAAATTTCTCCTTCCTTTTTTTGTTTTGTTTGCTTTTCTGGTTTCGTCTGGTTTTGCTTTCCGTTTTCCTGTGATGAAAGCATAACAGATCCAGAAAATAAATGATATGGTCGCCATTCGTATTTTTGGCCTGATTTTCCAAAATACGAATGATTAGTATACTATATGTTGTTTTCTTTGTTTTGCGAAAACTATATATAGATACCTCTCATTTTTCTTCAGAAACCTGAAATATATCCGGAAATAAAAAAAGAGCCTGTACGACTCTTTTTTTACTCTACCTGATTGTATGTCAGCTTATCCAGCTGATTGCATTTACGAAACAGGTCTATGTAAAGCATTAATTCTTCCCTGGCTGTTATTCCCAGTTTTCGGTTCATGTTTGTATTATGCTTTCTCGCCGTCCCAATACTGATATAAAGCAGCGAAGCTATTTCCTGGATCGTATATCCTTCAATATAATACTGAAGAACTTTTCTTTCTGCCGGAGTCAGCGTTTCCACACGCAAGGCAAATGCTTTAAGCATTTCTTCTATATTCGGAGGAATTCCGCCATTTTCCAGTTTTTCTGTATTTCTTTTTGTCTGCATAAAATCAACCAGTGCATCCACTTCTGAGATTCCCGACAGATTCCCGTCTGTCAGCGTATCATCCTGCAGTGCTTTTAAACTCCGCAAAATCGGTTTTACAAAACGGTTGGACATAGTGATGGAAAGAAGCAACAGGAGAAAAAGAAAGATCAACGTACCGGTAATCCAGGCTCTTCTGTTTTCTGCTGTTAATTTTTCATAATTCGCTTCGGACATCAAGGTCAGTACCGCCAGCGGCATTCCATTGCAGCTTTTCAGGTTAAGCAGTTCATGCCTGCCTATATACTTTCTGAAAGCAGCGGAATAAGTGTTATAATGCTTTCCATTCTTCACGATCATCGTTCCGGTTGGTGAAAGATAGGTTTCTTTTGTGTCCCCGAACATTGCTTTATCCAGATAAATCTTCCCTTTTTCGTCCATTGGAGCCACTACTGTCACCATATTTCCACAGGATCCTTCCACCATAGGATAGGAAAGTCTGAAATATAGATTGCTCATCTCCATACCACACAGCCCCCGCACTTTTCCGGTGCTGTCTAAAACCGGCACATATAAAAGCTGTACATCTTCCCATGTATCCTTCAGTTTGAGCCGATCGGTCCACAGACAGCTCTCTGCCAGCCGGTTTCCTTTAAATTTCATGATCTGTTCATAGCCTGACAATGCAGATGTATCAAACTCTAAATTCCAACGGTTATGGAGCTGTACCTGCTCTGCCCTTGCAATATAAGCATTTCCCCTGAAAAAAACCACGTGCTGTTTGCTTGTATTTACTGCCTTTAAATCAGACAGCCGCAGGTAGATTCCCATGCGTGATGTGTCTGCGTACTCCGTTTCCGTATTTACCGTTGCATCTAATATAACAAAAACTCCGCTGCAATACTTCACATCCAGTGCTGATCTCAGTGAAGAATACAAAGCTGCCTCCAAATCCATAATTAACTGAGGATTATCATTTAAATCGGAGAATGCTTTCCCATTGGCTGTCAAGTATTGACTTAACTCTTTTGTGATTTCTTCTGATAGAGAAATGCTTCTCGCCATCATAATGTCGGTCTGCTCTGTCATGGCAGACACCGTATTTTTCTGCTGGGCAGACAACATTTCCCCTACTTTCAAATCCATTCCCGGAATGACTCCCAAAATACTCATCAACAGAACTGCTGCCGAAAAAAGGGTCAGAATCACTACACACCAGTAAACAATCAGTCTTTGCTGCATACAGATGCTTTGTTTCCTTATTCCTTTTATGATTTTCCATAAATTTTTTCTCTTTTTCCTCATACGCCCGTCGCCTCTTCTGATTCATCCGGTCAGACATTATCGTGTGTATGCCACTTTGAAATCCGCTAATGTCTCTTTGACAAGTTTATCTATATTTTCCGGTTTGTTTATGCACTGCTGACGCTTTACTGACAATACTTGCCTGACAAGTTCTTCAAACCTTGTTTCCAGATCCAGATAGGAATCCAGCTGCGGAGCCGTATAAAATGTATAATTCTCCTGCGTATCCAGAAAAGCCTGATAAAGCGAGACATACATCGGATCACTCAGCTCCTTGATTGCTTCCGGAAGGCAGGCCTTAAAAGCCTCCTGCTTTACCGGCATATATCCAAGGCTGGTTACAAATTCCACATTTTTCCGGGTTTCTGTCAGCCATTTAAGAAAGGTGATGCAGGCTTTTTCTTTATCCGGTGTGGATTTTACAGTACAGATACCGGCACCCCGCTGCATGACCATCTTTTCCCCTGTGGAAAATACAGGACATGGCATGGCGACAATCTCTATTTTTTCTGATGTGTTATCTTCATAGGCAACTTCGTCAGAATAGTACAGAACACTGGCAGAGGAAGCCACTGACACGATGGAATCTCCCGTACGTAAAGGTTCTGTCGCATAACCGCTGCGAAGCCATACACCTCCGGACAGTGCCGCTTTTGCATAAGGCTCCCATGCCGTTTCAAATTCCGGTCCAAAAGCCAGATTTTCTCCTTTAAAGAAATTTTCGCCCAATGACTCTACGCCTACCTGAAAATAGTTAAAATGATAATCATGAACAAAAAAATTCTTTCCGTCATGCGGGATCTTTGGTGTCTTGTTATCTGTCCATTCAGCATATTGTTCTGACATCGCAAAGAGCCCTTCCCATGTTCTTAAATCTTCGATATCCGCCCCTGTTTCTTTTGCAAAACGGTCAAATGCCGTTTTATTGACAAACATAACTTCCGTTGATTTTGCTACCGGCAAAATAGAAAGTCTGTCGTGAATGACACCTTCTTCCAGAAAAGCAGGAATAAACTCGTCCAGTTCTTCTTTCGTAAAATAATCGCAGTAATCTACAAGAACGGTGTCATCCGGCATAGCCAAAACAGTTTTCGGATAGGAAACAAACATATCCGGCAGTTCGGAAGCTCCCGGATCTCCAAATGCAGATGCCAGTACATTTTCATGTATTGTATTCGTGTTCGTAACACTGCCAACCTGTACCCATATATTTTCCTCTTTTCCTATCGTTTCGTTAAACTGATCAATCAGATCATTTAAGGGTGATTCTGTCTGTCCGCCATATACATGCCACAATGTGACAGTGATCGGATCTTTCGTTTTTTTCTGCCCGCACCCTGTAAAGATCAGGACTGCGATCACTGCCAGAGACAGGCAGATCCTTTTCATAACAGATCTCATGTTTATCTTTTCTCCTTCCGGGACTGCAGCTTACAGACTGTCCAGAACTGCAGTCATATAGCTGGATGAAATGGTATTGTAAATGAAACAGTCGATCAGACCCGTTTTTTTACATTCTACTACTTTTTTTGCGGTCTCTGCATTTGCTTTCTCATCTACTGTAAAAATAAATTTACAGTTTGGAGCATACCTACGCACTTCCCGGCAGATTGCCAGACGTTCTTTTAATGACCACAATGCTTGACCTGTAATTTCCATCATCAGAATATGCGGCTGAATGACTCTGCATAATTCTGCTGTTTTATCCGGTGTGTCTGACATCTCAATAAAAAAATCAGAATCATAGGATTTGAGCACCTTTGCTATGGCATCCGAAAATAAATAATTCTGCATATCGATAACGACCTTTCTCACACTCTGTTCCCTCCCTGTTTTTTACACTCGTTTCACTTTTACATACTACTATGATATCTGTTTTTTGAGACTTAAGCACTACCCAGATGGGTAGTAAAATGTACTTTTGCAAAAAAATCCCATTGCCTCACTATCAGGAAAGCAATGGGATTTTTCATTTTTTAAAATCCGTTTATAATCAGATTTTTCTTTGTAACAGCTACCGCCAGTTTTGTTTTGGAATCAAAATTTGTTTTCTGCAGCATATTTTTAATATGCCATTTTACTGTCTCCGGTGATATGCACAAACTCTCTGCGATTTTTTTGTAGGATTCTCCTTCCACCACTAATCGCAGGACAGCCAGTTCCCCCTGTGTAAAATCACAACTTTTCGCCGTTCCGATCATCACCGTCGGCGGAGCGTCCGGATAGACACTCTCTCCTTTCATCGTGCGGTCCATAACCTCCAGCAGCTCTTCTTTTCCGGCATCTTTATACCAAAAGCTTTCTACTCCTGCTTTATGTGCCCTCTCAATAAAACTGCACTCTGCTAAAGAAGTCACGATAATTATCTTTATCTGAGGCATCGTTTTTTTAATCTGCTCTGCTGCCACAAGACCGCTCTCATCATCCTCTGTACAGACATCCATCAGGACAAGTTCACACCTGCTCTGTCTGCACACAGTTTCTGCCATAGCTGCATTTGTGATGGAAGCTTCCAGAGAGTATCTCCCACTGGACTGAATATAATTTTCCATATCTTCCCTTGCCATACGCTGATCTTCCACGATAAGTACCCGTATCATCTCCGCACCTCCCTTAAAAGCTTAACGGTTATCGAAAACCGTGGGGCTGCAGCAATCCTCATGCTGCCTCCACATTGCTCCACCCTTTTTCGTATACCGGATAGCCCTCCGCCTTCTTTGATGTTTTTTTCCGGTTTCTGTCCATTATCCGTGAGCACCATGACCCACTCCTGCTCTTCAATACTGAATTTCACATACAGTTCGCTTGCTCCTGCATGGCGGACACAATTGGAAAGTGCCTCTAAAAGTATGATATCCATCAGTTCAGATATATGAGATTCCCAGACTTTTTCTCCTGTATAAATGATTTTTACTCCCAGAACTTTCGCCCTTTCCTGCACCTGCCTGTGCAGCTGTTCTCCTTCAACAGACTCATTATCCTTATTCAGCAGGTCTAATGTCTGCTTCCATTGCGAGAGAAACATATCACGATCTTCTTCGGATTCCCGCATCAACATTCGCTGTGTTGCCAGCACGCTGTATCCCAGATTATCATGCACTCTCATTTTCATAGATAATGTCTCTTCTTCTCTGGTCAGAGTTACGACATTTTTGGAAAGTGCTTTCATAGCCGCCGACATTTCCTGAAGCTTCTGATTTTCTTTTTTTAACAATGCCTTGCTCTGACATAATTCTGATACTTCTGAAGCAAGGAACTGAGAAAATCGATCTCCACCTGCCGTAATGATCTCTTTCTCTGAAAATTTCCATACGCTTCCGTCTGAAAAGCAGTATACTTTCAGATCAAAATCATAAAATACATGATCTTTAAGAGGCCGTCTCAGTGCTTCCCGCAATTCTGTGATGTTCTGGATATCCCTGCCTGCCAGATTCCGGCAAAGCTGATACATTTTCCGGTTCATCAGTTTCGGCATTCCGTTCCTGTCAAAAAATCCGATTCCGCTCGGCAAATTGTCCAGACTTTCCTGGATCGCATTTTCCCTCAGACAGTTTGTGCGACGTTTATAAATTCCAAATGCCTGTATTCCCGCAAATAAAAATCCGCAGATCCACATAATGATCAGGATTCCATACGGCATTTTTAAGAATACCATGAAATCCTTTTCTCCATAAAATTCCTGCCGCACACATAACCCGGACGTTATCAGGAAAGCAGCTATAAGCAACAGGCTGTCCTGCAGCATCGCCTTTTTTTTTCTTTCCCCTGTTCCCTCACAGATGAGCAGAATCATATACAGCAATGTCAGAAAAATGAAAATCCAGACTGCCATGATCCGATATTCCGGCGGACAGCTTCCAAATGCTTTCATCATTCATCATGACCCCCTTTCAGTACCAGGGAAAGCAGCCATGCACCGTCAAAATCCTGCTCTGCATAAGCCTGGTATCGTCCGGCAACTTTTTGCAGATTTGTTTTACATTCCACACTCAAAGACATAAGGATCTCTTCATCCCTGCGTTTGAGATTCAGGTTGAATGCCGACAGATCTTCGAGTGATTCTTCAATGACTGCCTCAAGAAAATCATAAATCTGCATGGCATCCTCACTTCGGATTTCATCCAGAGAAGTGACAAAAGCTGCTTCCACATGATTCCATTCCAGACTCCTTATCGTTTCCCTGAAGCATAATTCCAGCTCTCTTATCGGAAACACTGCACTCTGCTCTGCGATAAGGATAAGATTGCTGCGTCTTTTTATATAGGCTCCGATCACAACAATTTTCCCTAATATTTTTTTTCTTTCCTTCTCATTTTCTTCCATGGCATATGCTTCCATGAATTTCGCCAAAAGCGTACTCTGTCTTGCTGTTTGTTTCTGTATTTTATCATACAGCTGATTCTGGACGGAAAGTTTTTCTACTTGTTTTTTTGTTCTCAGATTTTCTTCTTCAATCAGATTTGCATCTTTTAATTCTTCTTTACGGTCTTCCAGCTCTTTTAAAATTTCCTGTAGTTCTGAGAGATTTTCTTTCCATAAGACATAGCCTCCCCAGATTGGTTTCCCTGACAGCCGAATTCCATTTTCCGACATGACAGGTCTTTGGATTACCTGTTTTGCGATCTTTGGTGCAATATATTCAGAACCCTGAGACTGATAAATGCATTTTCCATTCTGGTCTGTGATCTGTGCCGAAATGGTAGATGCTGCAAATAACTGTGCATATCCTGTATTGGAGGGGATCAGTCCGGACTGGATGCAGCTTTCAATGATCAAAGCAAACAGAAGGCACAATGTGGCTGTCATATCTTTTGAAACTATTTTCCAGAAAGGCAGATCAAGATAATAAGCAATGCTGTAAGCCGCCGCCACTCCATAAGCGGCAAAAGGCAACCAGCCCATTTTTTTATTTTTAATTTTCCTGCATCTTAACAGAATGATCAAAAGTGCCGCCAGTGCACATCCAAGCTCCCATGCGATTACAATATAATACCCTCTTCCATATCCATAAACTCCTGTTTTATAAGAAGACACTTCTCCAAGTTTTCCCTTCGGAAAGGTAAAAACCAACTGGTGCATATCATTTGTTAATACAATTCCGATCAGAAAAAGTGCAGGAAGAAACAGCAGCCATCGTCTTTTTGGTAATTTATAGCCCTCCGGCTGCCGTATATAAAAGGCCAGATAAAGACTGACCGTAGGGATCAGCAGCATAGGTATATAGTAAAAATACCAGGCGTATCGCCAGGCTGTCGGCATCTCGTCCGATATTTCAAATTTGCACATCCGGATAAACATCCAGAAAATCATCATTGCTGCGATTGCAGTCAGGCAACGACGGATTTCTTTCTGGATAATCCTTTTCCGGAAAGAGATCGCCCACACCACATAAAGTCCTATATAAATAAAAGGTCTTAAAAGACGGCAGGCGGATTCCAGATAAGGATCTGCAACCGACACATAATGAAGCAGAACTGCAGTGCACACGCACAGTGCCACACTTCCGGCATATAATGTAAACTTCTTTTTCTCTGACACTGCACCTGCTCCTTCCTGTTAGACTTACCATTAGGTTTCCAGTATATCACATTCTTCGTTTTAATGCAGCCTGTCAGTCGCAGTTTACTTCAACGAAATTCATTTTGGGGCTTTATTGTCCAGAATTTCAGGTTAGAAACGTGCGCCGTTAGGCGCACCTAAAAAACCCCGGCAGATTTTCATCTGCCAGGGTCTCTGTATTTTATCAGGTGGATATTTTCAATCCCTTTGCTTTAAAAGGATCAACCTTCGATCGCAATGGTCTTCTTCTGCTCTACTGCCGGTTTTGCTTCTTTTTTCGGAACAAACAGAGTCAGGATACCATGTTTGAACTCAGCCTTGATATCAGCCTGTTCGATATCTTCTCCGACATAAAAGCTTCTGCTGCAGGCTCCCGCATAACGTTCTTTGCGGATGTAATGTCCCGTTTCTTTTTCTTTCTCTTCTTTATCCAGACCTTTTTCTGCACTGATGGTCAGATAGCCATTTTCAAGCGTAGCCTGAACTTCATCTTTTGTGAATCCAGGAAGATCTACAACCAACTCATAACCATTATCTGTTTCTTTGATGTCGGTTTTCATCACGTGGCTGGCTTTGCGTCCGTAAAGTTTCTTCTCAACGTTCTTCATATCTTTATCGTAATAAAATGGGAAATCACCAAAAAAGTCATCAAATAAATTTTCTCCAAAAATACTCGGCATCAACATAAGTCATCTCTCCTTTTTCTAATTGCCAGTAACCTTTCCGCATCCCGGATACTTCGACCTGTACCGAACGGTTACATTTACTTTTCGCTTATCAGGACTCAGGAGGTTTGAGATTTTCGGGAACTTCTGTTTTTTATTTCCTGTTCCCTTTCTCCTCTTCCTTTGTTCTATCTGTACTATAGCACGCAATGTTAGCACTGTCAAGTGGTGAGTGCTAATTTTTTGTGAAGATTTTGTGAACGCTACGAGCCATGCACAAAATTCATACCGCCACCATTCATTTTGATACGAATACTTTCTCTCGGCGCAAATCCATCAAATTCTGTATTTCCTCCCAGAAATTTTACAGGCATCAAGTAATCTGGTTGCACACCCTTCTGCATAATTGCATATCTTCTGCCATACTCCACACATCGCTTGATACTTTCTTTTTTTGTAATGTCAGAGTTTGTTACATCCACATCAAAAAAGCCTCTTTTATCTACTTTGTCCTCTTCCTTCAAAGGACTGTATGTATAAAGAAATCCATGATCTGCCGTAATTAGAATATTCGTTCCACCAAATTCATTTACGATAATACGCACAAGATTCTTCAATTCTGAAATCGCCTTGTCACACGCTGCAAAAACAGCAGTATCCGAAGTGTGGCTGGCTTCATCAATGGTATCGTGGTAAATATAGACCACATCCATACCTTTTACCAAAGCACTTCTTTCCGCTCGCTTCATAGCAATGATGTCATTGTACTTTAAGGCCACACTTGCCGAATCTTCTGTTTTCAGAACCTTATCCCTATAAGTACTTGCCGTAGACT
>URUU01000006.1 GCA_900551235.1 uncultured Lachnospiraceae bacterium | reverse complement strand
AGGAAACGCAGTGGGTCACGGGTTCTGGCTTTTTGCAGACAGCATCCTGATAAAATGCTCGGCATTTCAACACCTTACACCTGCCAGGAAACCACCGTAAATTTTTATTTTCTGTGAAAAATCGCCCTGAAGATCAATCTCACCAGCGGTCCGCAGTAGAACATCTGCCAGCAGATTGCCATCGGGAAGTTCATGGTCCAGGTCTGGATCCAGGTGCCGAATGTGTGCTGGTCTTTAAAGAGAATGGTGGCAACCAGGCTCATGATCGGACACATAATGCAGCAGATGCAGATAGAAATGGCATAGGTGATGAACTGTGGACGATCGGTAGGTTTCATTACGGTGAATGCGAGTTTCTGAGCAATTTTTCCGATAATGAAAAATTCCAGAACGAAGGCAACCGGAACCATAATGATCATTTCATGGGTAGCCAGCAGAAAGGTCTGACCGGATACACCACCGGTATTCAGGGCTACATTGTATACGATCATTCCGTAGACCATAATGGTAGCCATGATAATTGTGTAAATTGCGTCTTCAAATTTAGTTTTTGGCATAAAAATATCCTCCTTTTGATAATGAGCTACGTGTTGTTCGTTATCATCCGGAGGATGTGCGTTTCCAATATAAATAACCGTTTTATTTCGATTTGATATTCTATCAGAAAAATACCAATTATGCAAGCAAAAATACATAATCACATTTTAAAAATATTGCACCTAAAAATCTTCTATAAAATATATGGATATAGATTTAGAAAAAGCAGTTTTCCGCATTCATAACGGGGACTGCTTTTTTGTTTTATATTAGGGGAGAAGGAGGAATAAAAATGGGTAAGGTATACGGATATATTCGAGTTTCCAGTATAGACCAGAATGAAGACCGGCAGCGAATTGTGCTGACGGAACTTGGAGTAAACGAAAAGAATATCTATATGGATAAGCTTTCAGGGAAGGATTTTGAACGTCCACAATATAAAAATATGGTTTATAAGTTAAAACCTGGAGACTTACTTTACATTCTCAGTATTGATCGTCTGGGAAGGAATTACGATGAAATTCAGAATCAGTGGAAAATACTGACAAAGGATATCGGCATTGATATCTGCGTGATTGGCATGTCTGTAGCATATGATAATAAGCACTATGTTGAAGCAGTTTGGTATTGTTATGCTATATTCGAACAAAGAATAAACCGTCTTATTTCTAAGTATATTGACGAATGTCCGGTATCGAATCGTACAGATAATAAGTCGGCTGCTATTTCTACGCGCATTATATGCGTAACACATATGATAGAAAATAAATATGGTTGTTTTGATGTTATGGATGTGGAATTATTTACCAGGATTAAAAAGTGGTGTGGGGTAAGAAATGAACTTGTTCATAGTCTGATAAGTCTGAAGCATTATAAACAGTATGACAAAGAATTTAAAAAGCTGGCAAAGGAAGGGGTTTCTCTGGTTTTTGAACTATATGATGCATGCACAGATTTTAGAAATGCATGGTATAACATGGGTAACATTGTCACAACGTTTCCTAAAGAGAGATGTAAATGCAAAAATAAGAAATGTATCAATCCTGATATTATATAATGACAAAGGCGATCAACTGTTAAATCAGATGGTCGCTTTTGTTTTTGGCAAAATGTGCAAAAAAGAAAGCTTGTGCAGTCTGTAAATTCTCGTTATACTGAGTGTGATAATAGGAAAAAGAAAATTTGTGGAATTGTTTTGATTTCACAGGAAATGAAAAGTAAAAAAGGAGGAACGTATCCGCAGGAGATTATGAAAACGAAATTTCATAATCTTCTGTATTTTTATATGGGTGGATGAAATGGATTATAAAAATTTGCAATCCCTACTTCTTTCGTGGTATTATGGGGACAAAAAAAGGAAAGGCTGATATATAGATATGGAATACATGAAATTTGATGATGCATATGTTGTTCGTCTGGACCGCGGCGAGGAGATCGTGGACTCTCTGACGAAGATTTGCGACAGAGAAAAAATCACACTGGCGACGATCGAAGGCATCGGTGCGGCAGACCATGCGGTGATCGGTCTGTATAATGTCGGGGAACAGGTTTACCATAAAACGGAACTGAACGGACCGATGGAGATCACGGCTCTGACGGGAAATGTTTCCACGATGGATGGTAAAACTTATCTTCATATTCACATTAATCTCTGCGATGAGAAGATGAATGTCAAAGGCGGTCATCTTAATGAGTGTCGGATTTCGGCGACGGCTGAAATCACAATCCGCACAGTCAATGGAAAAGTGGAGCGTTTTTATGATAAGGACGGCGTTGGATTGAATCTGTATCAGTTTCCGGGAAATGAAGGATATAAAAAACTGTTAAAGAACCTGATTGATGTGATTAAGGAAGATCATGCGAAACTGGGATTTCGAAAAGAAAAGATCCGTCTGTATTATCCGCTCAGTTCGCTGAATCATTTTTTTGGTACGAGTGATGATGCAGATCAGATGCAGGAGAGGCTGAACCATCTGCCAATGATCATTACAGAAAAGCTGGGAGAGGTCATTGCGACACATAAAGCGGAGCGATTTTGTTTTCATATTCCGGAGGAAGGCAGCGAATATGTCCATAACAGTATGAAGGAAAATGAATTTATTAAAAGCCTGATCGAGCTTCTTCAGAAACATGGCTGTACCATGGATGACATTCTGAATTTATTCCATAAATATTCTGATAATATTATTACAGAAAATATGGACAACGGAGAATTTGATATTCTGATCCGTTTCGAGGACAAACCGGACGATCCATATTATTATTGTTTTAAAGATGAAGGATGCCATATTATTTATCATCGATTCCTGAAAGAGGATTATGAGGATTTTGGATTCTGAGATTTTGAAAAACAGGCAGAGAGGTAAGAATAATGCAGGAAATTCTGGAAAAAGTAAAAAACGGAACAATGTCTGTGGAAGAAGCGGAGAAATTTCTGCGAAGGGAGCCGTTTGAAGAGATGGGCTATGCGAAACTGGACATGCATCGCAGGGTGCGCTCCGGTTTTGCGGAAGTAATCTACTGTGCCGGAAAAGCAGACGAACATCTGCTTCATATTTTTGAACATTTATATAAAGCGGACGGAGAAGTCTTCGGAACAAGGGCAACCGTGCATCAGTATGAGATGCTGCGTGAAAAATATCCGCAGGTAGAGTATGATCCGATTTCCCATATCATAAAAATCGAAAAAAAAGAGAAAGAACACATCGGAAACATTGTAGTCTGCACTGCGGGAACGGCAGACATTGCGGTGGCGGAAGAGGCTGCACAGACGGCGGAATACTTTGGCACAAAGGTGACGAGAGTTTATGATGTGGGCGTGAGCGGCATCCACAGACTGCTCGGAAATCTGGAAACGATCCAGAGTGCAAACTGTGTCGTTGCCGTTGCCGGTATGGAAGGTGCACTGGCAAGCGTGATTGGCGGTCTGGTGGACAAGCCGGTGATCGCTGTGCCGACTTCCGTCGGTTATGGTGCAAATCTTGGCGGACTTTCTGCACTTCTGACGATGATAAATTCCTGTGCAAACGGAATTGCAGTGGTAAATATTGACAATGGTTACGGAGCAGGTTATATGGCAACGCAGATCAACAGACTGGGGGTGAAGGCGAATGGGTAAAACGTTATATCTGGAGTGTGAAAGCGGTATCAGCGGAGATATGACGGTGGCAGCACTTCTGGATCTTGGAGCGGATCAGCAGGTTCTGAAAAAAGCTCTTGCAAGCCTTCCGGTACAGGGGTTTGATATCCGCATTTCACGGGTAAAAAAATCAGGTCTGGATGCGTGCGATTTTGATGTGGTTCTTGATAAGGAACATGAAAATCATGATCATGATATGGAATATCTGCATGGTCATACTCATGCACATAATCATGGTACGGAGCATATGCATGGGCATGATGTGCATAACTATGATGCAGAGTATATACATGAGCATCACGGTGCAGATGATATGCATGAACATGAGCACAGAAGTTTTGCAGATATTCTGCAGATCATCGAGAGCAGCAGCCTGTCGGAGCGTGCGAAAAAAACATCGGCGGATATTTTTTCAGTTCTGGCGGATGCAGAAGCAAAAGCACATGGCGTGCCAAAAAATCAGGTGCATTTCCATGAAGTCGGTGCTGTGGATTCGATCGTAGATATTCTTTCAGTAGCGGTCTGTCTTGACAATCTGGATATCGACCAGGTGATCGTGACAGAACTTTCTGAAGGGAGAGGTACGGTTCGATGTCAGCATGGTATTTTGCCGATCCCGGTTCCGGCGGTGGCAAATATCGTACAGGCAAATCATCTGAGACTGAAACTTACGCAGGTGGAGGGTGAGCTGGTTACGCCGACCGGTGCAGCGATCGTGGCGGCGGTCCGAACTTCTGATAAACTTCCGGAGTCATTTTTTATTGAAAAAACAGGGCTGGGTGCAGGAAAACGAGAATATGCCTGTGCCGGTATTCTGCGTGCAATGCTTCTGGAATTTGAGAATAAAGAGAGCTGGGTGGAGAAAGATGAGATCTGTAAACTGGAGACAAATATTGATGACTGCAGTGGCGAGACACTCGGATTTTTGATGGAGCGTCTGATGCGGGCAGGGGCGAAGGATGTTCATTATACACCGGTTTATATGAAAAAAAACCGTCCGGCATATCAGGTAAATGTGATCTGCAAAAAAGAAGATGCGGAAAAGCTGGAAGAAATTATTTTCCGGGGAACAACAACGATCGGCATCCGCAGAATGTATATGGAGCGAAGTATCTTAAAAAGAGAAGCGGCAGAAATCGACACGCCGTTTGGAAAAATGAAAGTGAAAGTATGCAGTCTGCAGGATGGGAAAAGGATTTATCCGGAGTATGAAGAAGTGGTAAGAATCTGCCGGGAAACCGGACTGTCTTATTATGAAGTGGTTAAAAATATACAGCTTTAAATTCTGTCAAAAAAGGAATCAGGGATACTTCTTGACACTTTATATACCGAACGGTATAATAAAGAAAGCAACCGTAAATAAGATTAAAGGACAGGATTTATGGACAATAGAGAACGTATTTTGCAGTGTGCACTGGAACTCTTTTATGCCAAGGGTTACGATGCCGTTGGCGTACAGGAGATTGCTCAGAAAGCGGGGATCACAAAACCTACGTTGTACTACTATTTTGGCAGCAAATATGGTCTTCTGGAGACTTTGCTGACGAAACATTTTACTGTTCTGAATGAAGAACTGGAGCGGGCATCTTTTTACGAAGGGGATGTCGGAGCGACGCTTTACAATATTGCTTCTGCATTTTTAGATTATGCGATGAGAAATTATAAAGTCTATGCACTTCTGATGGCGATGTTTTATTCTGCGAAGGAGAATGAAGCTTACCGGGCGGTAAAGCCGCTTGTGAAAAAGTTCTATTCGCAGATCGTACACTTCTTTGATGCGGCGGAGCATGAGCTTGGAAATATGAACGGAAGGCAGGAGCAGTTTGCAATTGGATTTATCGGTCTGATCAATCACTATATCCTGCTGGCGTGCGACCGGGAAGGGAAACCGCAGCAGATTTCAGAGGAGAGAAAGCGGGCACTTGTAAAGCAGTTTATGTACGGTATATACAGTTAAGATGGAGGTATTTGCAAATGGGAAAGTGGTATAACGAAGCAGTTTTTTATCATATGTATCCGCTGGGTATGACGGGGGCACCAAAGGAAAACAAAGAACCGGAGACCGTGCATCGCTTGCGGGAGCTGTTTCCGTGGATCGACCATTTAAAGGAGATCGGAGTTACAGCGATCTATATCGGACCGCTGTTTGAATCTTCTACACATGGTTATGATACAAAAGATTACAAAAAAGTAGACAGAAGACTTGGGGATAATGAAGATTTCAAAGAATTTGTCAGACTGGCACATGAAAATGGGATCCGCGTGGTTGTGGACGGTGTTTTCAACCATACCGGAAGAGAGTTTTTTGCATTTCAGGATATCCAGAAAAACAGAGAACATTCTCCGTACTGTAACTGGTACAAAGGTGTGAATTTTGGCTGGAATTCTCCGTATAACGATGGATTTGGTTATGAAGCATGGAGAAACTGTTTTGAGCTGGTCAATTTAAATCTTTACGAGCAGGCAGTCCGTGATTATCTGTTTGATGTGATTCATTTCTGGATCACGGAGTTTGATATTGACGGTATCCGTCTGGACTGTGCTGACTGTCTGACGTTTGATTTTATGAAGGAAATGCGTTACCGCACCGGTCAGTGGAAAGAGGATTTCTGGCTGATGGGCGAAGTGATCCATGGCGATTATGCAAGATGGGTTAATGATGAAATGCTTCATTCCACAACGAATTATGAGCTTCACAAAGGTCTGTATTCCGGGCATAATGATCATAACTATTTTGAGATCGCCCATACGATCCGCCGTCAGTTTGATGACAACGGCGGTATTTACAGAGGACGTACGTTGTATTCTTTTGTAGATAACCACGATGTGGATCGTCTGATGAGCAAATTAAATAACAAAGAGCATATCTGCGAGGTTTATACACTGCTTTACACACTGCCTGGTATTCCTTCCATTTATTATGGCTCTGAGTGGGGCATTGAAGGAAGAAAGCAGGGTGCGTCGGACGATGCGATGAGACCGCAGCTTGACCTTGAGAAAATGCAGAAAGAAAATCTGCATCCGGAACTGACAGCACACATTGCGGCACTTGGAAAGATGCGAAAAGAAAATCCGGTTCTGGCAGATGGAAAATACAGAGAGTTGGTACTGACAAACAGGCAGTATGCTTATGCAAGGATCAAAGATCAGGATGCCATTGTTGTGGCAGCGAATAACGATGAAAATCCGGCAGATATGAGCATCCCAGTTCCAGTGGACGGAACTTATGAAAATGCGTTCACAAAAGAAGCGGTGCCGGTGGTGGACGGCAGACTGCAGATTCATCTGGAAGCATGTGAAAGTAAAATATTCAGAAAAATTACTATATAAAAAGTCGGAGGTAGTTATGGCACAGAAAAGAGCAGGAAAGGCAGCCGGGAAAACGGCAGCGAATACAACAAAGAGAACAGCAGCGAAAAGAACAACGAGAACAAAGGCCGCAGCAAAGGAAGATTTCCGTATCGGAGAACTGGATCAGTATCTGTTCAGCATGGGAACGCATTATGATATTTATAAAAAAATGGGTGCACATGAAGCAGTGATGAACGGCAAAAAAGGTGTTTATTTTGCAGTCTGGGCACCGAATGCAACTTCTGTCAGCGTGATCGGTGAATTTAACGGCTGGAAGGAAGAGGCAAATCCGATGACGCGTCTTGAACCGTCCGGTATTTATGAAGGTTTTGTTGCAGGAGCAAAAGTGGGGATGCTCTATAAATTCTTTATCAAAACAAAGGATGGCAGAGGACTTTACAAAGCGGATCCATTTGCAAATTATGCAGAGCATCGTCCGGGGACAGCATCCAGGATCACAGATATCACGAAACTGAAATGGAGTGATGTGGCGTGGATGGAAGCGAGAAAGCAGAGAGATAATGACAGCCTTCCGGTTTCTATTTATGAAGTGCATCCGGGTTCCTGGAAAAAGCATCCGCATGGCGAGGATGAAGACGGGTTTTATAATTACAGAGAACTTGCAAAATCACTTGCAGAATATGTAAAGGAAATGGGCTATACACATGTGGAACTGATGGGTATTGCAGAGCATCCGTTTGATGCTTCCTGGGGTTATCAGGTAACTGGATATTATGCACCGACTTCCAGATACGGTACGCCGGAAGATTTTGCTTATATGGTAAATTATCTGCATAAACAGAAAATTGGTGTTATTCTCGATTGGGTACCGGCACATTTCCCAAGAGATGCACACGGACTGGCAGAATTTGACGGCGGATGTGTTTACGAGTATGCGGATCCGAAAAAGGGCGAGCATCCGGAATGGGGAACAAAAGTCTTTGATTTCGGTAAGAGCGAAGTTAAAAATTTCCTGATCGCCAATGCACTTTACTGGGTTGAGCATTTCCATATTGACGGACTGCGTGTTGATGCGGTGGCATCCATTCTTTATCTGGATTATGGAAGAGAAAACGGTCAGTGGACTCCGAATATTTACGGCGGAAATAAAAACCTGGAAGCAATCGAATTTTTCAAACATCTGAACAGTGTTGTGCTGGGCAGAAACCATGGAGCGATGATGATCGCAGAGGAATCTACCGCATGGCCGAAAGTTACCGGCAAACCGGAAGAGGATGGACTTGGATTTTCTCATAAATGGAACATGGGATGGATGAATGATTTCCTGGAGTACATGAAATTGGATCCATATTTCCGCAAATGGAATCATCATAAAATGACATTCTCTATGACATATGCTTATGCAGAAAAATACATACTGGTACTTTCTCATGATGAAGTGGTTCACCTGAAATGTTCCATGATCAACAAGATGCCGGGACTGTATGATGATAAATTTGCAAACCTGCGTGCCGGCTACGCATATATGCTGGGTCATCCGGGCAAGAAGCTGTTGTTCATGGGACAGGAATTTGCGCAGCTTCAGGAGTGGAGCGAAGCAAGAGAGCTTGACTGGTATCTGCTCGCAGAAGAAAAGCATCAGCAGATGCAGAATTATGTCAAAGCACTGCTTCATCTCTATAAAAAGACGCCGGCACTTTACGATGCAGATCAGGATCCGTGCGGATTTGAATGGATCAATGCAGATGATGCCGACCGAAGCATTTTCAGCTTTGTGCGTCATTCAAAAGACGGAAAGAGTAATCTGCTCTTTGTGATCAACTTCACGCCGGTGGCAAGACCGGATTACCGTGTCGGTGTGCCAAAAAGAAAACAGTATCGTCTCGTGCTGGATGGTGATGCTGCAGAGTTTGGCGGAAATACAACAGAGCGTCCGGTTGTATATAAGGCAGTGAAGAGCGAATGTGACGGAAGAGAATATTCTTTTGCATATGATCTGCCGGCATACGGAATTGCAATCTTTAAATTCTAATCTGAAAAATAAGAAGATGCCAGAGAATTGTGGAAGTATACAGTGCGGAACAATTCGCTGGCATTTCCTGATGGCAGAGGCAAAAGGGATATGTGTCTGATGCGGCCTGTACTGAATTGTTATCACCATTCATACAATTTAGAAAAAGGACAGGATGCTTTTATGAAATATATTTCTCGGTTTCTGGTACGGATGATCATTGGAATGGCGTGCATTTTTTTCCTGAATCAGGTTTTTGACAATGCGGGGGTGGAGCTTAAGGTAGGCTGCAATGTGATCAGCGTGACAACAACCGGAGTTCTGGGAGTTCCGGGTGTACTCTTACTGTATGGGATTGAAGGGTGTCAGTTTCTGCCGCAGGTACAGTGAAAACAGGTTTTGTTGAAATCTCACAAAATTGAAAAATATGGTCACTTACTATAGACATTCAAGTACAAAAGATATATAATCACTACTATCAAATATATCAGATATAAATATTCTAAAGTTTTTTCAGACCAGTTCGGTCAGACATTTCAAAATCATTTAACAAAATAATCATTATGAAAGAGGGTGAGATATGAGGACACTGCAGTGTGTTTTGCTAGTCCCTATTGGCTTGTTTGCAGTATATTTTGATCTGAGAAGAGACAAAATCCCCAATCTTTTGATCGTAATCGGACTCATTTTAGGGTGGTCTTTTCAGCTTATTCAGAATGGACTTCTGGGCGTGCTGGTGTTTTTTGGAGGTATGGGGCTTCCGTTGGTTTTGGGAGCCATTCTTTATTATTTTCGGATGATGGGAGCAGGTGATATCAAGTTACTGGCAGTGGCAGGAGGTTTTCTGGGACCACAGGAAGCAGTTTATTGTGCAGCCGCATCTCTGCTGGTGGGTGCTGCTTTATCCGCTGTAGTGTTGTTCAAAAGGAAAAATCTGAAAAAGCGGCTGCTTTATTTTTACTCTTATATGTACAGGCAGCAGACAGGAGAATGGGAGCCGTATCTCAACGAAACAGATCAGGATGGCCGTATTCATTTTGCAGTGGCGATCCTGGGTGCAATTTTACTTTATATGGGAGGTGTTTATTAGATTGGGAAAAGGGATTTTTGCAATCTGTGATCCGGAGAGTATGTATATTTACAGTCTTATGGAATATGTACAGAGCCGGAGGGGAGAGGAGTTTGAGGTACAGGCATTTACCGGGGTAGACAGCCTTTGTACATATGCAAAAGAGAAAACGATAGAGATTCTTTTGATTGCAGGAAGATTGGTGTGTGAGCAAGTGAAAGAGCTTTCTATCCGGAAAGTGATGGTTTTATCGGAGGGAGAGCAGATTTGTGAGTTATCAGAGTATTCTGCCGTTTACAAGTATCAGCCGGCGGACAGTCTGATTGCAGAAGTGATGGATGCTTATGCCAGAGTAAAGGAAAAACCAAGGACTGCGCTTTTTAAACCGGAGGTAGAAGTGATTGGAATCTATTCACCGGTAAAAAGAACAGGAAAGACATCTTTTGCACTGACATTGGGACAGCTTCTGGCAGGAATGAAAGCAGTGCTGTATCTGAATCTGGAAGATTATGCAGGATTTGAAGAACTGATGGGGAAACAGTTTTCCGGAGATATCAGCGATCTGATGTATTTTTCCGGAAGTGGGAAAGGGAATCTGATCAGCAAACTGGGTGGTCTGGTTCAGACAATCAATAATCTGGACTATATTCCGCCGGCATTTTCTCCATTTGATCTAAGGAGTATCAAGTGCAGTGAGTGGTTGGGACTGATTGAAGATTTATGTGCTTACAGTTCTTATGAAGTGATCCTGCTGGATCTGGGAGAACAGGTGGATAATCTTCCGGAAATCTTAAAACGGTGTGGAAAAATCTATATGCCGGTCAGGGAGGACAGTATGGCAGTAACGAAGATTTTACAATATGAGAAAGTTATGGCAGCAAGAGATCAGGAAGAGGTTCTTGGAAAAACGATAAAATTAAAATTACCATTTCACAGTAGTTTTGGGAAAAAAGAAAATTATGTGGAGCAGCTGATCTGGAGTGAACTGGGAGATTATGTGAGAAAACTGATTAGGGAAGAAGGGGCAGACCGATATGGATGAGCAGGAAGAGCGACTGGAAAAACTTTATAAAAGACTGAATGAGAAGCTGAATCATACGCAGGAAATATCAGATGGAGAAATTCTGGCAGAGATCGATCATGTGATCCTGGAAGAAGCAAAAGAACATTATATGCCTTTGGCGGAAAAGATAGCATTAAGGCAGCAGTTGTTTAACGGAATCCGGAGGCTGGATATTTTGCAGCAGCTTCTGGAGGATGAAATGGTCACAGAAATCATGGTAAATGGAACAGATGGGATTTTTGTGGAACGTGAGGGAAGGATTCGATGCTGGGAACAGAAATTCACTTCAAAAGAAAAACTGGAAGATGTGGTGCAGCAGATTGCCGGAAAATGCAACCGTATTGTAAACGAAGCAGTGCCGATTGCAGATGCCCGGCTTGAAAATGGAGACAGGGTAAATATTGTGCTGCCTCCGGTCGCATTAAACGGGCCGGTTATCACAATACGGCGATTTCCGAAAGAGCCGATTACGATGGGGAGATTGATTGAAATTGGAAGTGTTTCAAACGAAGCAGCAGATTTTTTGAAGCAGCTTGTTCAGGCGGGATATAACATTTTTATCTGCGGGGGGACCGGTTCGGGAAAGACTACGTTTTTGAATGCATTATCCGATTATATTCCCAAAGACGAAAGAATCATAACGATAGAAGATAATGCAGAGCTTCAGATACAGGGAGTAGCGAATCTGGTCCGGATGGAAGCGAGAAAAGAAAATACAGAAGGAAAACATGCCATTACGATACGTGATCTGATCAAGAGCAGTCTGCGAATGAGACCAAGCCGCATTATTGTAGGGGAAGTGCGGGGAGATGAAGTTGTGGATATGCTTCAGGCGATGAATACCGGAATGGATGGATCACTGAGCACGGGACATGGAAACAGTCCTGCGGATATGCTGGTGCGTCTGGAAACAATGGTGCTGATGGGAATGGAAATGCCCTTATCGGCAGTACGCAGACAGATTGCATCCGGGATCGATATTCTGATCCATCTGGGAAGGCTGCGTGATAAAAGCAGACGCGTCCTGGAGATCAGTGAGATAACCGGTTATGAGTATACGACAGGTGAAGTCACGACTTCGGTACTGTATGAATTTCAGGAGGATGGAAAGCAGAAGGAAGGTTCTGTTAAGGGGAGTCTTAAGAAAAGAAATGAACTGGTTCATGTACAGAAGCTTATCCGGGCGGGCATCAGAAAGAACGAGAGGGTATAAAAATAATAAAGGGGATCGTATGAATTATAAAAAATATAATATGACAAAACAGGAGAGCCTGAAATATGGGGCATTTTATATTCTGACGGGATTGGGAATCAGTGCGTTGTTTTACCGGTCGTTTCTGGGAGTCATTCTTTTTCTTCCGTTTGCCGGAGTGTTTTTCAGAGAAATGAAAAAAATACTGGCAGAAAAACAAAAGAGACGGCTTGAAAAGGGATTCCTTACGGGAATGCGGTGTGTGTCAACGGCATTGACAGCAGGATATTCGATTGAAAATGCATTTTTTCAGACTTATGAAGAACTTCAGAAAATGTATGGTGAAAAAGAACCGGTATTATTGGAGTTTCGAAGAATTACAGGTGGGCTTCGGCTGAATCAGACGATGGAGAATCTGCTCACAGATCTTGCAGAACGAAGCGGGGTAGAGGATATAGAGATTTTTGCGGAGGTATTTGAAACAGCAAGGCGTACAGGGGGAGACCTGATTTCAA
Organism: uncultured Lachnospiraceae bacterium; assembly: GCA_900551235.1. GTDB lineage: Bacteria > Bacillota > Clostridia > Lachnospirales > Lachnospiraceae > Hominisplanchenecus. The sequence goes on along the minus strand of URUU01000006.1, from coordinate 56,869 downwards.
TTATCCGGAGTACAACGGCATCCATATCTCAAAAACAAGAGACCAGGCAGGAGATTGAAATCTGTCTTTCGGCAAAGAAAATGGAACAGAATATTATGAGCGTTATACCATGTGCACTGATTGCTTATATAGGAATTGCTTCACCGGAATTTCTGGACAGCCTGTATAAAAATCTGCCGGGTATTTTGATTATGAGTATTTGTCTTGGTATATATGCATTTGCTTTTTTGATGGGGAGGAAGATTGTAAACATTGAAGTATAAAGAAATCCTGGAAAGACCGTTTTATCTGTCAGGGAGATGGATCGCAGAGAGACTGGTAAACAAAGAGAGTGCCAAATATCAGAAAACAGAACGTATGCTGGAATTTACGGAAGGTGAGCAGACAGAAAGTAATGTTTTGGACTTTACGGCGAAAAAGATTGCAAAAATATTGATGGTATTGTTTTTAGGAACGGGCCTTTGTCTTTTATTGGCAGCATTTGGAGAAAATCAGGGGGAAATTTTGATGCTGACACGACCATCTTATGGACAGGGAAGCATGGAGACCAATCTTACGGTGCAGATTGAGGGTGAGACGGGAGAAAAGAAAATACCGATCACATTGCAGGAACGAAAATACCGTGATCAGGAAATAGAAGATTTTTTTCAAAACGCTATTGAAAATATGGAGAGTATTATCTTAGAGGAAAATATATCCATGAATGAGGTGAGGACAGACCTCAAGTTTCCGGTATCTCTGGAAAATGGTGCGGTAAAAGCAGAATGGATCACAAGTCAGATGGATTTGATAGATGACACCGGGAAGATTATAAGAGAAGCGGACGAAAATGGGGAAATGGTTGAAATTACGGTAAATCTTTCCTGCCAGGGAAAAACCATAGAACATAGTTTTTTTATTCGTGTGTATCCAAAGGTCAGATCAGAAGAAGAAATGCTGATTAAAAAAATAGAAGATAGCGTAAAGAAGGAGGATGGCGTAAGTGCGGAAAAAGAGCAGATGAAACTTCCGGGAAAGATAGAGGAAAAGCAGCTCACATGGAGAGAAAGCAAAGATTCTCTTATTCCGATCATTTTTATGCTTGTGATTCTTACGGCAGTCTGTATGGCATTGCTTGAGGAGGAAAAGGTACAGAAAGCAGTAAGGGAAAAGAGAATCGGGCTGATGATGGATTATGCCTCATTTCTGTATAAACTGACATCTTTACTTCGTGCCGGCCTCACGATAAGAGGAGCTTTTGAAAAAATCGCAGACACAAAACAGGTAAGGAAACATTATGTGGATGAGGAAGTGCGGCGATGCTGCAATGAGATGAAAAGTGGAATTGCAGAAGCACAGGCTTATGAAAATTTTGGCAGAAGATGTCAGATCTCAGAGTATATAAAGATAGGGACAATCCTGGCACAAAATCTGCGAAAAGGTTCTGATGGACTGGCAGATCTTCTGGAGGGAGAAGCACTTAGAGGTATGGAGGAAAGGCAGAAGCTGGCACGGAAGTTAGGGGAACAGGCAGGTACCAGGCTGTTGTTTCCGATGATGCTGATGCTTGGAGTTGTAGTTGTTATACTGATGGCACCGGCATTCCTGACTTTTTCAGCAGGCTGAGAAAACGGGAAAGGAGGTGATATATCAAATGACACATGTAGAAGCATTTCTTAAGGATGAGCAGGGTATTACAACGGTCGAGATCATTCTGATTCTGGTTGTACTTATCAGCCTGGTCATCATCTTCAAAAAACAGCTTACCTCTCTGGTAAACCAAATTTTCAGAAAAATAACGACACAAGGAAACAGTATTTAGTGATGCAGCATGGCATTTTTTCACATTAATATCATTTAGGAAGGAGCAATATGTATAGAAATAAAGGGACAATAACGGTGTTCCTGAGTCTTATAAGCATGCTGTTTTTGTCCCTTTTCTGTACAATGGCAGAATCGGCACGTGTGCAGGCGGCAAGATTTCAGGCGGCGACAGCTTTTGATATGGGTGTGTTTTCGATGTTTGGGGAGTACGATCGTGTGCTTCTGGAGGAATATGATCTGTGGTTTCTTGACTGTGAGGATCGATCTGGCAGAAAGATAAAAGATGTTCTGGAGACGGGAATTACAAATTACATAATTCCAAATATCTGTCCAGGTAATGATATAAAAACTGCAGGAAGATTTGAGATATTCCCGATGGAGATCACGGCATGTAATGTGGAGCAGTATGCGCTGGCAACGGATCAGAGCGGACAGGTTTTTTACCGGCAGGTGATTCAGAACCAGAAGGAACTGTTTGTCGGGGAGGCAGCCCTTGCACTGAGAAAAAATATAAAGGATGTACAAAGCGGGCAGAAGAAAGGTGAGCAGTATAAACAGGAAGAAAAGAAGGCGGATGAAGCATACCAGAAGGCCGAAGAACAGCAAAAAGAAGCCGAGCAAAAAGAAGCTGAACAAAAAGAGGCGGAAGAAAAAGAAACAGAAAAAGAAAAAGTACCGGAAGAAAAGAAGGCAGAAAATCCGCTTGATCAGATAAAGAAAATCAAAAAGATGGGAATTCTGAGTCTTGTTATGAAAGATGCATCAAAGGTTTCAGATAAAGAAATCGAAAGAAAAGATCTGCCGTCAGAGAGAACTTTGCAAAAAGGAAATTCCGGAGATTACGGAGATCATCCGGGAGCGGCATCGGAGGCTGTTTTTCTGAAGTATCTGGGAGATTATTTTACATGTGCGGCAGAGAAAGAAAATACAAAGGGAAAAGGAAGCAGGAAACATGCGCTTTCTTATGAACTGGAATATATCATTGGCGGTAAGAAAAGTGATGTGGAAAATCTGAAAAAAACCGTGCAGAAAATACTGTTGATTCGAGAAGGAGTAAATTACATGTATATTGCGAAAAATGCAGAGATGAGAAGTGAAGCAATGGCACTTGCGGCAGCGATTGCGGGAGCGGCAGCAGTACCGGCACTGGCATCAGCACTGCAAAGACTGCTGATGCTGGCATGGGCATATGGGGAAAGTCTGCTGGATGTCAGAAGCTTGCTCGCAGGAGGGAAGATACCGCCTGTTAAAACACGGGCAGACTGGAGACTGTCATTAGATCAGCTTGGAAAACTGACTGAGGTATTAGAAAAATGCGATGCAGGTCAGGGGAAAGGACAGTCTTATCACGATTATTTGCTTGGACTTGTGGCTTTGACCGGAAAAAAGCAAAGAAATATGCGTGCGCTGGATTTGATTGAAGAAAATCGGAGACAGGAAAAAGGTGGCGAAAATTTTCAAGTGGATACATTGGCAGAAAAGGTAAAAGTGAATGCAGAGTTTGAATTGTCACCTGTCTTTCTGCGCGTACCGGCAGTGTGGATGCAGGTTAAGAATCAGGGAACAAATTATAAGATCAGGGGACAATACAGTTATATGGAAGGAGGTGCTTAAGGATGTCCTTTCGGAAAAAAGATCGCGTAAACATAAAAAAATCCAATTTTTCGAACAACCCATCTGCGGTTTTAACAAAGCACAGGAGTATTGTTAAAAATTCAAATCTATACAAAAAGGAGGCAAAGGCTCTCGGTCGTCATACCCATTTCCCGTATTATGTAAAAAAGTCCGAAAGGACATCCTTAAGTGCGAGCCTTACCATAGAAGCGGCACTGGTTCTGCCATTGTTTCTGTATTTGATGATTGGGGTTCTTGGATTTGTATCGTTTATGGGAAAAACAGGGGCAATGGAGCAGGCACTCTGTAAAACAGCAAAGGAGATGGCGGTTTTTGCGTATGCTTCTGAAAATGGAGATGGAAAAAACAGCAGCCTTGCAGGAGGCATTTCAAGTGGATATGCATATGCAGCACTTCAAAAAGAAGCAAACGGATTAAAAAACTTTCATCTGGGATATTCCACATTTATGGAAAAAGAGGAAATAGATCTTGTAGCTGCTTATCGTATACAGAGCAAAGTACCATTTTTTGCTTTTGGAAGTCCACAGATTTTACAAAGAGCATGTGTGCGTGCATGGACAGGAAGAGATTTTCGAAAAGAACATGCAGCAGGTGCAGGTCAGGCAGGAAAGCAAACAGTTTATGTGACAGAACACGGAAGTGTATATCATAAAAGCCTTCAATGTACGCATCTGAAGCTTTCGATACAACAGATCCTGGCATCAGATGCTGCGGCAAAGAGAAACCGTTATGGTGAAAAATATTATGCATGTTCATGCTGCAGATCTGGAACAGGTTCTTCTGTATATATTACAGATACCGGAAACCGCTATCATGCGGATCTGTCATGCAGCGGACTGAAAAGGACAATAAAAGAAACACCGGTAACGGAGACAGGGCATTTGCGGCCCTGTTCAAAATGTGGAGGATAAAAGTTATGGAAAAATGGATTGAAAACAGTCTGGTCACTATTTTTCTGCTGCTCAATGCATACTGGGATATACGAGAAAGAAGAGTGTTATTATGGAGTATCCGGGTATTTGGAGTGATGGGGATGGTTCTGCTCTTTTTTGTGGAAAATGAAATGATTTTTGAAAGGCTGTGTGGAATATTACCGGGATTGTTTTTAATGGCATGCAGTTATGCAACAAGACAGGCAGTTGGATACGGCGATGGTATGGCTGTTCTGGTATGCGGAGTTTATCTTGGTTTGGGAGAAACATTTGCAATGCTGTTTTACGCACTGTTTTTCTGCTCTGCTGTGTCAGTTTTTATGCTGGTACTTCAAAAGAGAACATATAAAACGGGCGTACCGTTTTTGCCATATTTGTGTGCAGGGTATATCTGTGTCTGGATATTACAAAAGGGGGCTTAAAATGGAAAACAGAAGTCAGAAAGGAAGTAAAAGAATATTGTCGCAAAAACAAAAAAGGAAAGAAAAGAAGTGCCAGGGAAGTTTTACTGTGGAGGCCACCTTGCTGATGATGATTTTCCTGCCGCTTCTGATCGCTTTGATCTATATGGGATTTTATCAGCATGACAGGGCATGGATTGAAAATAAAGCGAGAACTGCTGCCGTTGAGGTTCTTGTAGATAAAGAAAGAAAAAATAGTATAAACTGGCAGGGAGTTCTGGCAAGTCAGGGTGTTTTCGGAAGTGTGATGAGAAAGAGCGGTTATGCACAGGTGCAGGTGAAAGGGAATTTTTCTTTTCCAGGTATAACAGCGTCTTTTTTGACAAAAAACAGATTTTCAGTAGCGTGTGATATAAAGATAACGGGAAAAAATGCAAAAAAAGAAATACAGAAATATCGAAATTTAAAACGTCTGACAGAGGGGTGAAAACATGGATGTTTCTTATCGAAGGGACAAGGATCATAATTATATGGTTTTGGATGCACCAGGGATGGTGACAGGAGAAGAATATCAGGTAAGAATGATCATAGGGAATCAGATACCACATATTTTGAAATGCAACAAACGCATGATGGATGGAAAAGCGGTATTCTTTTATGAAATTACAGGAATGCAGCCAATGTTTCGAAAATTTGAAAAAACACTGTTAAACAGGGAAGACATTACAGATATTTTGTATGATATAAAGAAGGCACTGGAACATGCAGATCGCTATCTTCTGGACGAAAATCAGCTTTTATTTGAGCCGGAATATCTGTTTTTTGACCTGCAGACCAGAACATGGAATATGTGTTATCTTCCCTCTTATCAGGGAAATGTTACGGATAATTTTCGGGTGCTGGCAGAATATATTTTAAAGAGGCTGGATCACAGTGATGAGCAGGCAGTACGTCTGGGATACGAAATCTATAGCAAAGCATCCGAAGAAAATTATCGGATTTCCGAGATTTTACAAATGGCATATCAGATAGAAAAAGAACAGCCAAAAGTCGAAGGAACAAAAGGAAAGACAGAAGAAAGAATTCAGGAAAAATTAGAAAAAGATTCATTTTGTGAAGAAGCAGCTGCTGAAACAATCCAAAAAGAAATTTTAAAAGAAATACCGAAAGAAATACCGAAAGAGATACCGTGGGAGATTCAAGAAGAAATCCAGGGAGAGGACAGAGGCAGGAAAAAGAAGAAAAAAGTACATAAACAAAAGCATATACAGTTTTCGAAAAGGATTATCTGGTATACAGTATGCTTGAGTGCAGCATTTATCGTCACCGGTATTTTGTTGCGGCAAAGATGGATCAGCCTGATTCAGGCAGGAGGAATCTGGTTTCTGATACTTGGAATTTTAGCATACAGGATTACATGGAAAAAAGAAGACCTGCCATCAAATCTTTTTCGAAAGAAACAAAAATTTGATGATTTTTCAGAGGACATGGGAACGTGTGTACTTCGTGAAGGGGAAAATACACACATGGCGATGCTGGTCAGTCTGAAACCGGAGGAAAATATAAATATTCTGCTTTATAAGGATGAAACCAGAATTGGAAAGGAAGAACGTCAGGCGGATGTTTGTATTGCACAGGATGTGATCAGCCGTGTGCATGCAAGGATCCAAAAAGAAGAAGGTGAATATTATATAATAGATTTAGATTCTACAAATGGAACTTATATAAATGGAAGAAAACTGATCGGTACAGAAAAAGTAAAATTGCAGCAGGGTGATCACGTATCTTTTGCTAATGTGGAATATATTTTTCAGATGTCAGTCAATCCTGTATAAATATCCGGTTGCGGGCAAAAGTCTTCCTGTAGTATACTTGCAGGAAAAGTAAACAGCAAGTAAATACAACAGGAGGATGCAGCATGGATGAAATAAAAGATTTTTTAAAATCACGCTCTGTGGTAAATCTTACGATTGTTATCATAAATATTGCAGTGTTTCTGATTTTAAGTTTTATGGGAGATACGGAAAATGCAGATTTTATGGTAAGACATGGGGCAAGTTATACACCGTATATTGTGCAGGAAGGAAAGTACTATCTTCTGATTACCAGTATGTTTCTTCACTTTGGACTGGAGCATCTGTTTAATAATATGTTGGTTCTGATTTTTATGGGAGATGTTCTGGAAAAGAAACTCGGAAAGCTGAGGTATATTCTGATTTACTTTGGTGGTGGAATCGCCGGCAACTGTTTGTCGGTATATATGGATTTAAAAAGAACAGACTACCCGGTTTCAGCAGGTGCGTCGGGTGCAATCTTCGCTGTGATCGGTGCAATTTTATGGCTGATCATAAAAAACAAAGGAAGATTAGATGATATTTCCGGAAGAAAGTTTGTGCTTATGATCGTGCTGTCTGTTTTCCAGGGTTATACCAGCATCGGTGTTGACAATGCAGCACATATAGGTGGACTGGTTTTTGGTTTTCTGTTATGCATGATTCTCAGCATAGGGGTAAAACAATCTGAAGATGAGTATCTGACTTACGATTAGAACGTTCATCTTCTGAGGGGGAAAGAAAAGCGAGTGTACCGCCATGAGCTTCTATGATTCCCTTTGCAATCGGCAATCCGAGACCTGTGCCATTTTCTTTTGTGGTAACAAAGGGTTTAAACAGTTCATTTAACTGAGAAAAATCAACAGGAGGGCCATCATTTATGATGTCAATCTGCAGCTCCCGGTCTTTTTGGACAGCAGAAAAAGTAATTTCGTGCAGAGCTGACTCAAAAGCATTGCGCAGCAGATTGATCAATGCCTGATTGAGCTTTAAAGTGTCAATTTTCAGACACGGGAGATTTTCAGGGATAGAAACATGGCAGGAAACCGGAGTATCCGGAAAAATCAGACAGGCAGATTCTGATAATTTTAAAAGCCATGGAGTCATTTCTGTACTGGAAAACTGACAGCGGCAGGAGTTGTTATAGCAGGAAAGATCATCTAAAAGATGACGAAGAAAGGACATTTCTTCGGTAAGATTAGACCACAGACTGTCCTGTTTCAGTGCCGGATGTGATTTTTCCAGTAGCTGAAGATAGCTGTTTATCAGTGTAACCGGATTACGTATTTCGTGTGAAACTTTTGAAAGAGCAAACCGGCAGTCATTTAATTGTTGTTCAAGAGAAGAAAACTCTGTCATAATTTTGCCTCCAGATTTCCAAATACTGGAAACAGTGTAGCATTGAAAAAGAGAAAAGGCAAACATATATCTTCGACAAAATTCGACAAAATATGCATAAATAATTAGTTTTTGTTGAAAATAGACAAAAAATACGAAAAATTGCGAAAGTGTATTGAAATTGAAAAAGAAAAGCATTAACATATAAGATACAGATAAAGCAGACAAAAAACAGAGCATAAACAAGGGAAATATTGCTTTATCGATGATAACCAAAAGGAAGGGGAAATGACTTATGAGAGATGGTAACTGTATTTTTTGTAAAATTGCAAATGGTGAAATACCATCAGCTACGCTGTATGAGGACGAAGATTTTTGTGTAATTCTGGATTTGGGACCGGCAACAAAGGGACATGCGTTGATTCTGCCGAAGAATCATTTCGCCAATCTTTTTGAAATCCCGGAAGATATCGAAGCGAAAGCCTTTGTACTTGCACAGAAGATGGCAACAAAGATGAAAAAAGTTTTTGATTGTGATGGTTTTAATATTGTACAGAATAATGGAACAACTGCCGGACAGACAGTATTTCATTTTCACATCCATCTGATCCCACGTTATGACAAAGACGGAGCAGGAGTTTCATGGAAACCAGGAACACTTACAGACGAAGCAAGAGAAGAAATTCTGCAAAAATGGAAGCAAGCATAAGTGCCGGCTGTCGACAGGGAGAAGAGTAACATGAACGAACAAAAATTCATAAAAGTCTTTCATAAATACAACAAACTTGTGCGAAAAATGGTGATTAGTCGAACCGGTAATGAGATGTTGGCAGAAGAGGTATGTCAGCAAGTGTTCTTATATTATTTTGAACGTATGAACATGATTGATGATGATTTGATAAAACCGTGGTTGTTATTGACTGCGAAGAACATGACATACGATTATTATCGAAAGCAGAATATAAGAAAAAGCGTATATAGTTCTGAGCCAATGGAAGAAGTGATGCTGATATATGAGGATAACGCAGAATGCGTTGTCAGCAAATTATCTCATATCAGTTTCACAGAACGTATTTTAGAGGAATTGTATGCAGAGCATCGAGAATGGTATGATGTGATCATGGATATTTGTATTTTACAGATGAGTTACGAAGAAGCCGCAAAGCACCTCAACCTGACGGTTGAAGTGCTTCGGGCAAAATTATATAGAGCCAGAAGGCATCTTCGCAAAAAATATGGGGAAGAGTATCGGGAACTTTAATGTTTTTGAGAAGTCACATCTTCGATCAGAGAGATAATCTTTGAAATGGCATCGCTCTGACCACTTTTTTCCATAGCTGCAACATAGTCGGCACGTTTTTCGTACAGTTTGTTTATGATTGGCAGCATAATAGTCGGTGCCAGATTTTCTTCCGTAAGAACTTCACTGAAACCCTGGTTTTCAAAAGATTCTGCGTTGAGAATCTGGTCACCGCGGCTGGCATTTGCAGAAAGAGGAATCAGAAGATTAGGTTTTCTGAGAGCCAGTAGTTCGCAGATGGCATTTGCACCGGCTCTGGAGATACAAATATCTGCAAGAGCAAATAAATCAGCAAGTTCTTTTTTTACATATTCAAATTGGATGTAGCCTTCCATATCTGTTTTTGTTGAATCTAATTTTCCTTTACCACAGAGGTGAATGACCTGATAGGTTTTTAAAAGTTCCGGCAGGATACCACGAATAGCGTCATTAACAACGACAGAACCCTGGCTTCCTCCAATTACAAGAATGACAGGTTTGTTTGCTGTAAACCCACAGAGACTTAAAGCAGCCAGCTTGTTTCCGTGCAGCAGCTCTTCACGGATAGGAGAGCCGGTCAGTACGGCTTTGCCTTCTGGAACAAAGCGCATAGTTTCCGGAAAGTTGCAGCATACCCTGGTTGCGGCCGGAAGAGAAATCTTGTTTGCAAGTCCGGGAGTCATATCGGATTCATGGATAATAACCGGGATATGCAGGTGTTTTGCGGCCAATACAACCGGAACCGCTACAAATCCGCCTTTTGAAAAAATAACGTCCGGTTTCAGTTTTTTGAGAAGTTTGCGTGCCTGACCATAGCCTTGCAGTACACGAAACGGGTCGGAAAAGTTTTTTGGATCAAAATAACGACGCAGCTTTCCGGATGCAATTCCATAATAAGGTACATTGGCATCTTCGATGAGTTTCTTTTCAATTCCTTCATAGGAACCTATATAATGAATATCGTAATCCAGTTCTCGCAGCTTTGGAAGCAGTGCGATATTCGGTGTGACATGACCGGCAGTACCGCCGCCAGTTAAAATAATGCGTTTCATGGTTGTCCTCCCTGTTTTGTTTTGGTATTTTGCCTTTAAAGCAGATAAGAATGCTCTGTTTTAAAGGGAACATACTAAAGTTAATACATCTATCATATTATACGGTTATTAGAAAAAGTCAAGAAGGGACGAGAGGAATTATGAAAAAGAGTAAGGGGAAAATCACAAATATCAATTCCTGCCAGGATCGGGAAAAACGGCAAGAATCGGAATTTGCTGTTCGCTTTCGGAGTGATTTTATAAAAGAGGGAAATAGAATCGCAAGAGAACTGGAAAGTGATGAAAAACTGGATGATGTGAAAGAAGATGCACCGGAATTACTGGGGAAGATCATAGGGCAGCTTCAGAAAGAAGGGAAATGGGACGACGAGGACTATCAGAAAGAAACCAAGAAAGAAATCTATGACCTGTTGCCGGAAGAGGATCAGTTAGCACTGAAGAGGGGACGAAGGCTGGCAAAGATTGAGCAGAGATGGAAAAAGAAACGAAAAGTCATTATGCGTCGTACGGCAGGGATTGTGGTAGTTGTCGGGATGCTGATGGCAGGTTTTGGAGTAAAAGCAAATCGGGAGTATGTGATAAACATATTGGGAAGATTTACGAGTGGAGGACAACGAGTATTTATTGACAAAACTGATGATAAGGCTTTGCAGGGAAGAGAAGAAAATGACAGGCAGAAGATAAAAGAGGAGACTGGGATAGATGTACCTAGTTTTATATATAGACCTTCAACATGGGTATATGAGGAAAGTATAATAAATGAAGAAGTGCGAAATGCAGAGACCATTTATAGCAGTGAAAATGGATATCAGTTTTTCATTTATATGAGTAAAGAGTCTGCAAGTGAACAGGAAATGTTGGATGTAGACGGAGAAGTATTAAAAGCATATAGGGTGTTTGACCGGTATCTGGGACTTAATATTCCGGTGCAAAATCTGAAAGGAAATAAAGATGAAAATTATTATAAAGCGGAATTTAACTACAATGATACCTACTATTTGCTGATGGGAAAGATGGAAAAAGAGGAATTTGATCAAATAATTGAAAAAATTATGTTTTAACGCGTCACTTTTTTCTTTCTGAAACGTTTATTATAGTGTAATGTAAAAAATGAAGACAAAGGAGGAGAAAAGATATGAGGAAAACATTAAAGACCATGCTGGCAGTATCTGCCTGTATGCTGGTGATGCCATTGGGTGCATATGCAGCACAGCCGGCAAATGCTCCGGTGATTAACAGCTCTGTTGTTAGCAATGATGACAGTACGGAAGTGACAGAACTGTTCAAATGGAATTTTGATGATCCAACTTCTGAAGTGGCACCGATTGGTGATTACTATGCGATGGGCAATGCGGCAATTTCGAAAAAAAGCTCAACATCAGCGCATGTTAGTGCTACTACGAATTGTTATGTAAAGTGTGATTCTGTTGAAGTGGAGGTAAACCTGCAGAGGCTGGAGGGTTCGACCTGGCAGTATGTGACAGCCAGAAGCAAAACGGCAAAAAATGTAAGCGTAGCTACAGTAAGTGATACCATCCGTGTCAAGAAAGGGTATTATTACCGGGTGGTTTCGTACCACAGTGCAACAAAGAACGGAAGAACTGAAAGAGGTACGGCAATTGGTCGCAGTCTCTACATCGGTTAACAATCTACAGCGTGGGAAATATGTATAAACGAATTTAAGTAAAGTGTGTGAGTTCATTAAATGTATTAGCGTGCGAAGTAGTTTGTATCCACGAAGAGCAGCGTAGAGGATTTTAGTTTCACGCTGCGGAATATTAAAAACAAGCCAGGCCGGCATGTTGTGACTGTTTTTCATGATTGATCACATATTACATTACCTTTCACAGCGGTCGGTTTTCTGTCGGAAACAGGCAGAGATAATAAGAAACTATTCAAAATATAACGAAAGAATTATAAATATGCCAAAACAAAAACTATGCATACCATGCGCGGGAATTTCCTCCTTTGCAGTTATGCCGGGCTTGTTCTGCAAAGGAAGTATGGTTGCATCATGCTTTTGAATTGCAAGGCAAGGGGAGAGAGCGTATGCGGACGAAATATTTTAAAAACATGTTTCAAAATGTTTCACAAGGAGTGATGTATTCTATTGGAATTGCAGATTCAGAGACAAAAGAAAGCTGGGTAGCCTGCTATCTTTGCAGCGGCAAAGAAGAGGCTTCTTCGGAAACAGAGTTCGGGAAGGGATTTTCCGGATATCAGGGAGAAGTCAGGATGCTGGCAGTGGGAGATGGAAGCAGGGCGACCATCGCGCAACTTATGGAATTTGTCAAAAAGAATCGTGTGGAACAGGTTGTTCTTCCGGGAAATCAGGAAAAAACAGTGAAGGAGCTTCAAAAAGCCGGAGTAAAACGTGTGGTGGAAATGAAGCCGGGAAGTTCGCTGTATGATGAAAAGGATTTCTGGCAGTTCAGGATACATTGCTATGGAACGGATGAGAGAAGTTTCCTTGTAATGTTTGCCGGAGAGACGAAAATTAACTGGAAAACAACGGATTGCCTGATGAGTGTCCGGTCATTTGATCAGACGATGTGCTGCAGTCCGGGAATCGATATGGAAAATCTTGTGTGTTGTGCCAAATGTGGGCTGTATAATGATTTTGATGTCTGTAAAGGACATAATCAAAGTACGGGAAAAGGCTATACAGTCGGTGCGATGCTTCTTGGCAATATATCGGTTACAAAATATTCAGAAGCAATAAAATCGGATTTCTTTGAAGTAAGAGATCAGATCCGCTACATTTCTATGACAGGGGATGTGAAAAAAACAGATGCAGTTTTCGGCGCGTGGATTGGGGAATCACGCAAAGAGTTAAATCATTATTATATACTACCATTCGGATGTGCAAATACAGGAGAATTTATCACAGAAATTCTTTCACAGTCAGGACGCAATCGCGTATATTTGACCGGAGAAAAATGTGGTGTTTGCGGGTCTGGATTTTTTATATCTAAAATGCAGAAAAATAAATAAAAGAAGTGGATTCTTCTGGTACTAAAAAATCAAAATATATGATAAAATGATGCCAGGGGGGAAACATAAAACAGGGAGAAGGTGTTTTTATGAGGATTACATTTTTGGGGGCAACACATGAGGTCACAGGAAGCTGTACGTATCTGGAAGCCTGTGGGAAAAATATTTTGATTGACTGCGGAATGGAACAGGGACCGGATGAGTTTGAAAATCAGGAGATTCCGGTTGCTGCCAGTGATATTGATATGGTGTTTCTGACACATGCACATATCGATCATTCCGGAAAGCTTCCACTTTTGTACCAGAGAGGATTCCGCGGACAGATTTTTGCAACAAAAGCGACAGCGGATCTGTGCGATATTATGCTGCGGGACAGTGCGCACATTCAGATGTTCGAAGCAGAGTGGAAAAACAGAAAAGGACAGAGAGCCGGAAGAGCAGAAGTAGTTCCGCTGTATGATATCAATGATGCAGTTGGTGCGATCGGCTGTCTGATCGGCTGCGATTACGACAAAAAAATTAATGTGGCAGATGGAGTATGCATAAGATTTGTGGATGCGGGTCATCTGCTGGGATCTTCCTCCATAGAGATATGGATCACAGAAGATGGTGTGGAGAAGAAAATCATATTTTCCGGAGATATCGGAAATCTCAATCAGCCATTGATCCGTGATCCGCAGTACATCAAAGATGCAGATTATGTGGTTATGGAGTCTACTTACGGAGACCGGAGTCATGGGGAGGTTCCGGATTACGTAAAAGAACTCTCAGGGATTATCCAGAAAACATTTGATCGGGGAGGCAATGTGGTCATTCCGTCTTTTGCAGTGGGACGTACGCAGGAACTGCTGTATTTTATCCGCAAAATAAAAGAAGACAAACTGATACACGGACATGATCATTTTGAGGTTTACGTGGACAGTCCGCTGGCAATCGAAGCAACCCGCATCTTTATGAAACATATGTATGAAGATTTTGATGAGGAAGCGAGCAAACTGGTCCGTGCGGGAATCAACCCGATCGGCTTTGAAAACCTGAAAACGTCAGTGACCAGTGACGACTCAAGAATGATCAATTTTGATGAGCGGCCAAAAGTTATCATTTCCGCCAGCGGTATGTGTGAGGCGGGAAGAATCCGGCATCATTTAAAACATAATCTGTGGAGAAGAGAAAGTACGATTTTGTTTGTAGGTTATCAGGCAAAGGGTACACTGGGACGTATCATATTAGAAGGGGCAAAATCCGTAAACCTGTTTGGAGAGGAAATAGAAGTGCAGGCAGAGATATGCAGACTTTCCGGCATCAGCGGACACGCGGATAATGCAGGACTTATGAAATGGATCGGAAGTTTTGAAGAAAAGCCGGAGAAAGTCTTTGTTATTCATGGCGAGGACAGCGTGTGCCAGCTCTTTACCGAACGACTGAAAAATGAGATGCAGCTTGACGCAACGGCGCCTTACAGCGGTACGATCTATAATCTTGCAACAGGTGTCTGTGAAAAAGAGAGTCAGCCGGTTCATGTAGTGAAAACAGAGAAAACATTGTCCAAAGCAGCAAAGGCAAATACACCATTTGCGAGACTGCTTGCTGCAGGTCAGAGGCTGCTTACCGTTATCCGTCATAACGAAGGCGGTGCAAACAAAGATCTGGCAAGATTTACCAGTCAGATCAATTCCCTCTGTGACAAGTGGGACAGATAGAAAAGAAAAAACTCAGTTCAAAATGTCGATGGCATTTTTGAACTGGGCTTTTTACTGTGCAGACAAAATTCAAGTCGAACGCACGTGAGACTTTAAAATTAAGCGTTCATCGCTTCTTTTAATGCCTTTGCGAGCTGATCCGGGCAGGAAGTTGGTCTTGGACCACATTTGATGCCCTCCAGTTTTGCAATGGCATCTTTTACTTTCATACCTTCTACAAGGCGGGCTACACCCTGTGTATTTCCGGAACATCCGCCAATAAAATCTACGTGTTTGATCGTGTCTCCATCCAGTTCAAACTGAATCGCCTGGGAACAGACACCTCTTGTTCTATATACCTGCATAGACTAACCTCCTGAGTTATTGTTTTTGGTAGCTGCTTCTGATTATACGCATTTTAGGGAAAGGATGCAAGTGCGTGAGAAAAAATCCCTTTGACAGGTCTGCGTTTTTACGGTAAAAATAGAAGTGTTAAACAGAAACAGTATGAAAGACATTCTTGAATTATAATAGAAGGAGACAGGCAATGGGTACAATAGGGATTATAGGAGCAATGGAAGTTGAGGTTCAGGAACTGAAAGAGCAGATGCAGGCCGAACGTCTGGTAAAAAAAGCCGGTATGGAATTTTGTGAAGGTATTCTTGAAGGTCAGAGAGTGGTTGTCGTACGCAGTGGTGTCGGAAAAGTCAATGCTGCAGTCTGCGCACAGATCCTGGTGGATGTGTTTGATGTAAATGCTGTCATTAACACAGGAATTGCAGGCTCTCTGAAGGCAGAGATCAATATCGGAGATCTGGTTATTTCCAGTGATCTGGTACATCATGATATGGATGCGGTAAGCTTTGGATATCCAAAAGGACAGATTCCGCAGATGGATGTTTTCTCTTTTGGGGCAGATCAGGAGCTGGCAGAACTGGCTGAGAAAGTATGTAAAGAGGTTAATCCGGAGATTCAGGTATTTCATGGAAGAGTTGTAAGCGGAGATCAGTTTGTTGCAGACAAAGAAACAAAAGAAAAGATTTCGACTCTTTTCGCAGGTTACTGTACGGAAATGGAAGGTGCAGCCATTGCGCAGACGGCATATTTAAATCAGGTTCCATTTGTGGTACTGCGTGCGATTTCTGATAAGGCAGATGACAGTGCTTCCATGGATTATCCGGCTTTTGAGAAGCAGGCAGTTCTGCACAGCGTCAGACTGGTGCGTGGAATGATGAAGGCTCTGGCATCCTGCGAAAACTAGAAAAAGGAAGCAGAAACTGAAGAACTTCATAAAAAAATCCCCCGATTTTCGCATCCGCAGAGCAGAATTTGTCGAACGATTCTGCTTTTCAAATGCAAAAGGTGAGGCTATAATGATGCCTGCAACATTCGTCCGGAGAATGTGATTGCTGCAGCAGCGAAACGTGAAAACAAAGCAGGATCAGAAGGGGGATTATCCATGTTACAGTTTTTTAGTCGGCAAACGATTTTATTTTATGCGATGACGGTCATCTGTGTCTGGGGAGCGGTCAGCCAGATAGTGCTGCGTGTAATGTATGGCACTTTACTGCGGGATGTCAGACGGCAGGGGATGCCGAAAGGAAAATTCATGAAGCAGCTTCGCCAACGTTATCAGAGCATTTGCAGGATGAAACAAAATGCAGTGAATCCGTTCAATACAGGAGCTTTTATCCGAAAAAATCTGCTGGAGTATCGTTTCCTGGGAAATTCTCTGCATGGATGGAAACGTATGGCAGGAATAGCGGCGGTTCTATGCGGTGCATCAGGCGTTATGGGATGGTATATAAGCCAGCCACAGGCAGCGGGAGGCATGCGTCAGACATATTTGATGGGAACGTTGGTGACAGAAGGTTTGCTGCTGGCTGTTTATGGACTTCTGGATACAGGATTTGCCAGACAGTCTCTGGAAATTCTGTTGCAGGATGATCTGGATAATGCGCTTACACTTCGTGCATCCGGAAGTGCGTACCAGCCTTCTGCACCGATGGCAAAGACACAGGTTGCCTTTGGAAACAAAGAAGACGCTGTAACGCAGAGCGCAGCTTCAGAAGCAGCCGCATCTATAGAACGAAGCAGCAACGGTAAGATGGTTTCCATGCCCGGACGAAAAAAGAAGAGCGGAAAAAATGGCAAAGAAATACAAAGCCAGAAGGAGAGGCAGGATCTGAAAGAAAATCTGGGAATGATCCATGAGGGCATAAAAGAGACGGCGGCTGCCGTGGACATGCCCAAAGAACAGAGTACACGGATATTGCGGCAGATGGATTCAGATGAACAGGAACGTGTGATACGGGAAGTCCTTAAAGAGCTTCTGTCATAAAAAGAACACTACGAAAGAGAGGAATACGGTTATGGAAATTGTATTTTTAGAGACGATCTCGCTTGGAGAAGACATGGATCTGAGCCGTTTCGATGAACTGGGGCATGTAACGAAGTACGAAGATACTCCGACAGAGCTGGTGCCGGAACGTGTCAGAGATGCAGATGTAGTTGTTATCAATAAAATTCCGATGAATGAAGCAACGCTGGCAGGTGCTTCGCATCTGAAGCTGGTAGCTGTAACGGCTACAGGAATGGATAATATTGACCGTGCATATACAGACAGCAGGGGCATCCTGTCAGCGAACGTTGCCGGTTATTCGACCGAGGCCGTAGCACAGCATACATTTGCACTGATGTTCTATGTTCTTCATAAACTGGCATATTATGACCAGTATGTAAAGTCAGGTGCATACTGCACCTCCGTTCAGTTTTCACATTTCGAACAGAAATTTTCCGAACTTATGGGAAAAACCTGGGGTATTGTCGGAATGGGTGCGATCGGGAAACGTGTGGCACAGCACGCACAGGAATTTGGCTGTAAAGTGATCTATTATTCCACTTCCGGAAAAAATACAGAACAGCCGTATGAGCAGGTAAGTTTTGAAGAATTGCTGAAGCGTTCGGATTTTTTATCCGTCCATGCACCTCTGAATGATGCAACAAGAAAACTGTTCAATAAAGAAGCATTTGAACAGATGAAACGTTCTGCAATTTTTATTAATGCTGCAAGAGGGGCGATGGTAGATGAGGAAGCGCTTGCCTGGGCACTGGAAGAGAATAAGATCGCAGCAGCGGCACTGGATGTGCTGGCAAAAGAGCCGATGAGGACCGATAATCCCCTGCGCAGGATTTCGGACAGTGGAAAACTGATCATTACACCGCATATTGCGTGGGCGCCGAAAGAGACGCGTGAACGATTGCTGGATGGTGTATATGAAAATATAAAAAAAATCCTGTGATATACATAATATCACAGGCTGTGACTAATCCTCTTCGATTACATGAAGTTCCAGATAATCGAAGGGGATTTCTTCAATAAAATTATCCTGATAAAAGCGAGCTTTGCTGTGGCGTTTAAATTCCTGAACAGTAGCATCAAGCCAGATCGGTTTTCCGAGATCAAACTCATAACAGATCTCGTCCAGAGCAGCAAAGATTTTGTGCGTGCGTGTATCGTTCCGTTCATCTTCTATGACCGTGTCACGCAGCATATGATTATCTTTAAAAATTTTTCCCCAGATTCGCATGATTTTTCAAAACCTCCGTTTCGGATATTGTTTCAGTTTCTGCAGCTGTTTCGGTTTCTGCAGTTGTTTCGGTTTCTGCTTCCGGTTCTGTCTCTGATCCGGCAGTTCTTTCGGTCGCGGAAGCATCAATCTGATACTCAATTTTTGATTCATCCCGGTCCATAAAATAGCGGTAGATCAGAGAGGACATTTCCTGCAGATAAGAAACAGCAGAACTTTTGCTGGAAAGATCGCAGGACATGATGCAGAGAATATAATCGCCTTTTGGTGTATAAATAATCGCGGCATCATTTTCACAGTCTGAGGTTTCCCCTGTTTTATTGGCAACGCGGGACTCCGATGGTATCGAGGATGGTATTTTGTAGGTGACCTCCTGTTTCAGGAGAAGCTCTTCCATCTGATGGGAAGCAAGATGCGATACAAATTCACCGCGATAGATCCGTTCCAGAAGGCGGCCGCAGTCCTTGGCGGAAGTGGAGTTCTTGGTTTCGATCGAATACCACAGACTGGTGTCCTCCAGACCGTTATATTCCTGTGTGTATTCAAAACCCTGTGTGCGTATAAAGTCGTTAACTTTCTGCATCCCTTTTTTATGCTCATGATCACTGTCCAGATAACGAACCAGTTCATTTGTGGCTTCATTATCACTGATGGTGATCATTTTGTCTAAAAGCTGAGAAATCGTGTCGTTCATTTCCAGATTGCCGTTCTGGATTTCCTGCATCACTGCCCCCATGACGTAAAGCTTGATCAGGCTGGCAGATTCCTGTGCACGTTCGTTGATGCTGATGACATTTCCGGTGGAAAGATCTTTCAGATAAAGTGACCATTTGGAAGAATAGCTGTTGATGCGGCTGGTCAGCTCTGATTTTAACTGTTTCCAGGAAATGTCCTGACTGACGGAACCTGTTGTATAAACAGAAGCAGGAGAAGCTTCCTGTAACATCTGTGAAAATTTATCAGAAATACTTCCCGCAATCAAAAAGCCTGATACATGGGAAGAAGATGCTTCAACTGCATATTCGGTTTCAGCCGTATCCTCTGTTTCCTGTGAAAAGGAGGCCAGGGTTTCTTTGGCTTCTTCGGTCTGAGGTTCTGAGGAAAAAATCAGGTCCGATTTTTTTATAAAGGGAGATTCCTTCAGCCAGTCGGAAGCAACGGAAGCAGCCAGAACCGGAAAATTCTGCAAAAGGAGACAGCCGGACAGGAAAACAGCGGTAAAAGACTTTTTCAGTTTTTTACAGTTCATAATATATCCTTTCTCCTGAAAAATATCAGTTTGGGTGTTTGCTATCAGCATAATACAATAAACTGCATTTTCTGTAAAGAGCTGTGATGGAAATTATTCTTGATAAAAGCTGGAAAATATGCTACCTTTTTGAGGTGACAAGACACATGAAATGACAACGTAAAAAGAAAAAGGAGAAAGCAGAAAATGAAAAAATTACTGAATCACATCTTCATTGATGGATTGAGCGGTATGGCTTTAGGCTTGTTTTCTACATTGATTGTTGGTACAATAATTCAACAGATTGGGAACCTGATCGGCGGAAATATCGGGGAGATGCTTTTTGTCATGGGTAAAATGGCAGCAGCTATGACAGGTGCCGGCATTGGTGTCGGTGTGGCGCATCGCTACAAAGAAAGTCCTCTGGTCGTGCTGTCAGCGGCAGCAGCCGGTATGACAGGGGGATTTGCAGGCAAGATCCTGGCAGGTTCGCTTCTGGTCGATGGAAGCGTTGTCCTGGCTGGACCGGGAGAACCGCTCGGCGCATTTGTAGCGGCATTTGCAGGGATTGAACTGGGACATCTGGTTTCCGGTAAGACAAAAGTGGATATTCTGGTAACACCGATCGTGACGATCATAACCGGATGTGCTGTCGGTCTGATCGTAGGCCCGCCGATTTCCCGATTTATGACGGGGCTTGGTACGATCATCAACTGGGGAACGGAGCAGCAGCCATTTGTCATGGGAATTGTGGTTTCCGTGCTGATGGGAATGATCCTGACGCTGCCGATCAGTTCTGCGGCACTTGGTATTATTTTAAATCTTTCCGGACTTGCAGCCGGCGCGGCAACAATCGGCTGCTGCTGCAACATGGTAGGATTTGCAGTAGCAAGCTATCGTGAAAATAAAGTTGCCGGTCTTCTGGCACAGGGTGTGGGAACATCCATGCTTCAGGTGCCGAATATTGTAAGAAAACCAATCATATGGATTCCGGCGATCGTTTCCAGTGCCGTTTTGGGCCCGGTCAGCACAATGCTGGTCAGGATGACAAGCAATGCTACCGGTTCTGGTATGGGAACAGCAGGATTTGTCGGACAGATCATGACCTATCAGACGATGGCACCGGAAATCGGCAGCACCCTGACAATGATCATCATTGTTGTATTTCAGATTGTACTGCCGGCGGTGATCACACTGGCGGTGTCTGAATTTATGAGAAAAAAAGGCTGGATCAAAGATGGCGATATGAAACTGGATCTGTAGAAGCTTATGCCTCCTGCAGAGTGATTCTGTCAGGTGAATGTCAGCAAAGCTGCCAGAATCGTGTGTCAGATTCCATGATAAGTTCGGCTTGATCAAATATGCAGGAGGTAAAAAGAAATTATGAATCGAAAAGGAACAGGGCTTGTCCATATTTATTTCGGGGATGGAAAAGGAAAGACAACAACAGGAATGGGACTCTGTGTGCGGGCAGCCGGTTATGGTTACCGCGTCCTGATCTATCAGTTTATGAAAAACAACAAGACGAGTGAACGAAACATTCTGGAAAAAATAGAGAATATTACGATCGTGAACGGGCTGGAGCAGGAAAAATTCAGCTTTCAGATGACGGAACAGGAAAAGAAAGAGCGACTTGCTTTCTATAACAGTCAGTTTGAGAAGGTGACGAAGAAAGCGGTGGAGGAAGACTTCGATGTTCTTTTTCTGGACGAGACGATCTATACGATCAGTGCAGGGCTGCTGGATGAAAATCTGGTACTTGACTTCCTGAAAAAGAAACCGGACAAGCTGGAAGTGATCCTGACCGGAAATACACCAGGCGAAGAGATGCTCGCAGCGGCAGATTATGTGTCACAGATCAAAAAGATCAAGCATCCGTTTGATGAAGGGCAGGCATCCAGAATGGGGATTGAAAAATAGAAAAGGGCTTTCGCCCCTGACAGCTTCATAAATGAGGAGTGCCCCCGACGTCTGGTACATCGGAGGCTATTATGAAAAAATTTATTGCTTTGTGGAAAGTATATCAAAAGCATTGCTTTTGAACTGCCTTTATAGTAACAATGAGGTATGAATAGAATGTGAACGCTCTGTGAAAAGTGTGTGAAAATAACAAAAACAGGTCTTGAACAGACCTGTTTTTTGTTGGAATGTACTAATGTATGATGCAGGGTAGAATTGTGAGAGTACGAAGTACGGAACAATTCGTATGGCATCTTTTGATCTTAAAGTTAAAGCTTGATGTTTTTGAACAGAGAGCCGAGGCTTGTAGTAGCAGCTTCTGTTTCCGGAAGTTCGAAAGCTTCTTCTTCTACTTCCTCTGCGGCTACATCGTTCAGGGCTTTCATGCTCAGACTCAGTTTTCCGTCTTTGATCGCAGTAATCTTTACTTTTACCGTATCACCTTCGGACAGAACAGCGGCCGGTGTTTTGATACGTTTTTCGCAGATCTGAGAAACATGCAGCAGACCGGACAGACCGTTTCCAAGGTTGATAAATGCACCGTAAGGTTTGATGGTTTCCACGGTTCCTTCAGTAACCAGTCCGACCTGAACGTTGGAAACTTTTGCCTTGCGTTCTTCATCTGCTTTTTCACGCAGGATTTCTCTTGCGGAAAGTACGAGACGTTTTTCTTCTGCGTCAGCATTGATGACACGGACTTCCAGTTCTTTGCCGAGCCAGTCGTTCAGTTCATCTTCTTCTACATAGTTCAGGGAAAGTTTGGATGCCGGGATGAAACCGCGGATGCCGTCCAGATATGCAATTGCACCGGATTTTACAATGCCGCCGACTTTAACGGTCAGGTTGGTGCCTTCTTCCATATATTTTTTGAATTTGTCCCATGCAAGAATATCATTTGCTTCTTTGGAGGAGAGCAGAATGTGTCCTTCTCCGTCATCTCTGCGGATCACAGTTGCGGAGATTTCATCACCTGTATGTACGTCCTCTTTCAGATTAAAATTCGGATCACTTGTGAAATCCTCCAGGCGGATGATACCGTCGGTGTAATATTTCAGATCCAGTGTGATCTCAGATTCGGAAACGCTGATTACCGTTCCGGTGAGGATATCACCTTCATGGATCTGTTTGAAAGATGCTTCCAGTTCTTCGGCATAGTCAGTCATAGATTCTGCCGGTTCTTCCAGTGTTTTTAATTCTTCTGACATTTTTTACCTCCTGTTGGTCTTTGGGTATCAGGGCAAGAAGATGCCATACGAATTGTTCCGTACTTCGTACTCTCATAATTCTTCTGTACTTCGCTTCGGTCGGCATCGTGTGTTTCAGGTTTTTGACCCTAGCATCTAAAATATACCTTTTTGCGATGAATTTGTAAAGCGGCCGGGGAAATAACTTTTGACCATGACACCCAAAAATGCTAAAATAACAAAAAAGGCAGCAGACGGGCGTCTGCGGAAAGGATGGACTTATGAATATTCCGACACCTCATATAGAAGCAAAAAAGGGGGATTTTGCAAAAACAGTACTGATGCCGGGTGATCCGCTGAGGGCGAAATTTATAGCGGAACATTATCTGGAAGATGCAGTCCTGGTCAACTCGGTGCGCCAGATGTCAGGTTATACGGGAACTTATAAGGGCAAGAGGGTTTCTGTGATGGCGAGCGGCATGGGAATGCCTTCGATGGGCATTTATTCTTATGAACTGTTCAACGGTTATGATGTGGAAAATATTATCCGTATCGGTACGGCGGGTGCACTGCGGGAAGATCTGCATCTGCGTGATCTGGTTTTTGCTATCGGTGCCTGCACAAATTCGAATTTTGCGGCACAGTATCAGCTTCCGGGAAGCTTTGCCCCGACTGCATCTTTTTCACTTTTGAGAAAAGCAGTGGAAGCGGCAGAAAAAAGAGAAGGACTGCATTATATGGTCGGAAATCTGCTTTCTTCAGATACTTTTTACAGCGATTCCAACCTGGATGTGAACTGGAGGAAAATGGGCGTGCTGGCCGTGGAAATGGAAGCGGCAGCATTGTATATGAATGCGGCGAGAACAGGAAAACAGGCTCTTGCGATCTGTACGATCTCGGACAGCATTGTTACGGGAGAAGCAACAAATTCCACAGAACGTGAAAAGAGTTTTCATGATATGATGGAACTGGCACTTGAGATCGCACCTGAATAACGGAGGAATCTTCAGGATGGAGGACAGAGACAGAAAAGAGCTGGTAAGGCGGGCATTTCTGGCACAGCAACAGGCTTATGCACCGTATTCAGAGTTTCTGGTCGGGGCGGCACTGCTCACCAGAGACGGAAAGATTTATCAGGGATGCAACATTGAGAATGCGGCATATTCTCCGAGCAACTGTGCGGAGCGGACAGCATTTTTTAAAGCAGTGTCAGAAGGAGAGCGGGATTTTCAGGCGATCGCAATCGTTGGAAATAAACGGGGCGAAGCCGGGGACTATTGCCCGCCGTGCGGTGTGTGCCGCCAGGTGATGGCAGAATTCTGTAAAGCAGATTTCGAGATACTTCTGGCGAAAAATACGGAAAACTGGAAAAGCTTTACACTGGAGCAGTTACTGCCGGAGCGTTTTACGTTATAATCATATGGAGGCTATTATGGAAAACAATAAGAGAAAAATTTATGTGATCGGACATAAGAATCCGGATACGGACTCGATCTGTTCAGCGATCGCGTATGCAGATATCAAAAACAGGACGGGGGAAAATGCCATTTATGAGGCAAAGCGTGCCGGTCAGATCAACGAAGAAACGTTGTATGTACTGAAACGTTTTCAGATGAACACACCGGGTTATATGCCGAATGTCGGCACGCGTGTCAAGGATATGGACGTGCGCAAAGTCGGTGGGGTGGACAGCAAGATTTCTCTGAAAAAAGCATGGACACTGATGCGGAATGAAAATGTATTTACCCTTCCGATCCTTAATCAGAATCAGGAGCTGGAAGGTCTGATCACAACGAACGACATCACGGAATCGTACATGGATGTTTACAATAATACAGCTCTTTCTGAGGCGAGAACACCGTACCGGAATATTCTGGAAACGGTGGACGGAACGATGATCGTTGGAAATGAGCATGCACATTTCACGGATGGAAAGGTGTTGATCGCGGCATCCAGCCCGGAAGTGATGGAACAGAGTGTGGAACAGAATGATCTGGTGATTCTGGGAAACCGTTATGAAGCGCAGCTCTGTGCGATCGAGATGGGAGCAAGCTGTATTATCGTCTGTATGGGTGTTCCGATCTCCAGGACGATCCGCCGTCTCGCAGAAGATAGAGAATGCTTTGTGATCAGTTCTCCGCACGATACTTATACGGTTGCACGACTGATCAATCAGAGTATGCCGGTGAAACATTTTATGACCAGTGAGAATCTGGTGAAATTCAGCATTGATGATTATACGGATGATATCAAAGAAGTCATGGCAAAACTGCGTCACAGAGATTTCCCGGTTCTGAATAAACACGGAAAATATGTGGGAATGGTTTCCAGACGTAACTTGCTGGGTATCAAACGCAGACAGCTCTGTCTGGTGGATCACAACGAGATCTCTCAGGCAGTTGACAATATCGAAAGTGCAGAAATTCTGGAGATCATCGATCATCACAGAATCGGATCTTTGCAGACGATGGCTCCGGTTTATTTCCGCAATCAGCCGGTTGGATGTACGGCAACGATTCTTTATCAGATTTATCAGGAAAAAAATCTGACGATTGAGCCGAATATTGCCGGACTTCTCTGTTCCGCGATTCTTTCGGATACGCTAATGTTCCGTTCTCCGACCTGTACGGCGATGGACAAAGCAGCAGCGGAAAAGCTGGCAGAGATCGCCGGCGTGAAATGCGAAGAGCTGGCATCCGAAATGTTTGCAGCGGGAAGCAACCTGAAGAATAAATCACCGGAAGAAATCTTCTATCAGGATTTCAAGAAATTCGAATTAAATAAATCCAGTTTTGGCGTTGGACAGATTACTTCTGTAAATGCGGATGAGCTGACCGAGATCAAAAAAGAACTGCTTCCGTATATGGAAAAGGCACTGGGCAGCCACGGAGAATCCATGCTGTTCTTTATGCTGACGGACATCATCAACGAAAGCACAGAGCTGTTATTCTATGGAGGAGACAGCAAAAATGTGGTAAGCGAAGCATTCCACAAAGAGCCGAAAGAAGGCGAGCAGTCTGTGATCCTGCCGGGTGTTGTTTCCAGAAAGAAACAGTTGATTCCGAGCTTTATGACGGCAATGCAGCAGTAGGAGGCAATTATGGGAAAGCAAATCTGGAAACCGGGAAATATGATCTATCCGCTTCCGGCAGTGATGGTCAGTTGTCAGAGAGAGGGCGAAAAGCCAAACATTATCACAGTTGCCTGGACAGGAACCGTCTGTACCAACCCGCCGATGGTTTATATTTCCGTAAGACCACAGCGTTATTCATATGATATTCTGGATGAGACGGGAGAATTTGTCATCAATCTGACAACAAAAGAGCTGGCACGCGCGACCGACTACTGCGGTGTGCGTTCCGGCCGCGATGTCGATAAATTCAAAGAAACCGGACTGACTGCGGTGGAGGCGGCAAAAGTAAAAGCACCGCTGATCGCGGAAGCACCGGTTAATATTGAATGCCGTATCACCGAAAAGAAAGAGCTTGGTTCGCACCATATGTTCCTCGCAGAAGTGCTGGCAGTTCATGTCGATGAGAAATATCTTGATGAAAATGGAAAGTTTCAGCTCAATAAAAGCGGGCTGATCGCATATTCACACGGAGAATATCTGGATCTCGGAAAAGAGATCGGAACGTTTGGGTATTCTGTGAAGAAAAAGACGAAAAAGCCACAGAAGAGAAGGAAGAAAAAGGTGGAACGGTAGTCAGAATCTTTATGTGATGTCACTTGACATATTTAATCGGATAAGTTAGTATAATAGTAACAACAGGCAACATGAGTGTCTGTCAAGCGTTGAAGTAAGGTGTTGTGCCAGAAAGCAGTGCCTTATCAGCTTTATAAGGGTTTAGCATTTACCACAATCTGGCTAGAGAGTGAAACTCTTAAAAGAAAATGCAGGAGGGCTCTGCCAGGTGCAGAGCCTTTCTTGATTTACAGGAAACAGCTTTCCTGATTTTGGATGAGGGGTTGTGAAATAATACAGATGAGAACGGTGAACGATTGTATATCATCATTTATTTCTCTTTTATCAACGGAATATGAGATTATTTTGGGAAGAAAAGGTATTGCAGTTAAACTTATCATTATTTTTGACAAAAAAGACTGTTTTCACCTGATGGGATTGCAATATCTTGCAGACAGACCAGAATTGAGGCGTGACAGAGGAAAAATATTTGATGAAATTCAGAAAGGAATTATAAAGCAAGAACAAATAGAGTCGTCTGATTTTTACTATAAAATACAGGACAGAATTCATTTTCTGCCATTGCTTGAGAAGATACTTGACAGTAATGATACCGTTTTTAAGTACAATGGAAAGACGAATATTTATTCTATGATAGAGGCGGACTATTTGATGAAGAATCATATGGAGGACAGAAATTTATTTTTATTTTTGTCAAACAAGAAAGATGATTACTATTTTTGCCGTTCTTTTTTTCCAGAGGAGAAAATGGACTATACAAAAAAGCAGGCTTCGTGGACGCTTTTATATAAGAAAAAGAAAAATCTTTCTGATGGAACAGAAATGGTGTTATATGATCGATTGAAAAAGTCGTAAATTTTTACTCTTACTCCATCTCACTTGCTCTTGTCACTGCTTTTTTTCCATATTTTTTGCGAATAGAATCAAGTGCGGCGTCCAGTTTTTTCTGTTTTTCCGGGGATGGTTTTTTCGGAAAAGCGGTGCTTTGGTTTGTCTTGTCTGCAGAGGTAGCGGAAAAATCCAGGTCAAACAGGGAAAGCTGAACCGGCTCGTTTTCATCGACGAGTTTGGTGGTGCGGATGCCGAGCAGGCGAACGGGCTGCCTGTTCCAGAGTTCGTGGAAGAGTCGTTTGGAGATCTGGGTGATCTGGTCGGTAGAATTTGTCGGAATATCAATCTGGGTTTGCCTGGAACAGACTGGAAATCGTAGTATTTGATTTCCACACAGATGCTGCCGGCTTTTTTGTGTGCTTTTCTCAGGCGGGATGCGACGCTTTCTGCAAGGGAGTGCAGGATCGGTACGGCCTCGGATTCTTTTGTCAGGTCGGAGGAGAGAGTGGTAGAATTTCCGATCCCTTTGGCTTCTGCCGGGATAGAACAGACCGGACTGTTGTCGATGCCGTTTGCATAATTCCAGAGCATGGTTCCATGGCTTTTCAGATTGAGGGTGATCAGTTTCGGGTCGGAGGCGGCAAGTTCTCCGATGGTGCGGATACCGAGATTGTTCAGGGCTTTTACGGAAGATTTTCCAGCCATGAACAGTTCTCCGATGGGAAGCGGCCACATTTTCTGAGGAATTTCATCCGGAAATAACGTATGGATTTTATCCGGTTTCTCAAAATCAGAAGCCATTTTTGCCAGGAGTTTGTTGGAAGAAATGCCGACGTTTACCGTAAAACCAAAGCGGCTGTGGATTTCGTCCTTGATGTATTTTGCAGCAGTGTAAGGGGATGCGTAGCGATGGGCGATCCCGGTAAAATCCAGGAAACATTCATCGATACTGACCTGTTCAATATCAGGAGTCAGGCTGTGCAGAAAGTCCATCATGCGGTGGCTGTACTCATGATAAAGGTCATGGTCCGGCGGTGCCGTCACAAGATTCGGGCATTTTCTTAAGGCATTCACGACAGGTTCGCCTGTGTGGATGCCGAATTTTTTTGCAGGAATGGATTTGGCGAGGACAACGCCGTGGCGGGTCTTCTGATCGCCGCCGATGATGGCAGGGATTTCACGCAGATCCGGGCCTTTTCCTGTTTTTAAATTTTCGACAGATGTCCAGCTTAAAAAAGCGGAATTTACATCAATATGAAAGATTGTACGCATGGGGGCACCTCGCTTAGGTTCTTTTTGTGATTATACCATCTTTTGCACGTCTGCACAGGGGAAAGCATATTTTATACCAAATGTTTTGCAGATGGAGTGAGACAATCGTGGATTCTTTTAGGAGATTTCCCTGGGATTTTATGCCGTATTATCCGACACAGGGACGTGTGACGGCAATGGAAAATAATATGCTGCCGTGGATGGGGATGGTGAACGGGTATCCTGCTTATCCGGCAAATATGTATCCGCAGGCTTATCTGGAAGAAATGCAGAATGAGCGTGATATGAAGAAAATCAAGGAATTATATCCGGAGGTGGCGAAAGATATCCTGAAACTGGCAGAAGATGAGTGTGACCAGATGGAGTACGATGGCAGTGTGATGTACGATGAGTATCCTGACAAAGTGATGCTGGAACGGATCAAAAACCGGATTTATGATAAATTGCAGGAGAAATATCCGGTCGAGGAGGAGGATGACCGGGATCAGGCGATGATCATGCAGCAGGAGGTACGGAGACGTTATCCGCCGCACAAAAACTGGCTGGGAGATATGATAGAGGTACTTTTATATCAGGAAATGCATCACAGACGCTGCAGAAGGAGAAACTGCAGAAGAGGATGGTAAATGCAAAAACATTTACCGGAAGGCAGAATAAGGCTGCAGTCTCTGACATCAGTTTAAAAAAATTTAAGTTGTGGTTTTACAGCAAAGACATTACAATGGAAGGGACTGCCGGACAGTAGGGCAGTCCCTATAAAAGAAAGGATATAGAATAAATATATGGAAGAATTAAAGATATTGCTGGAAGAGTGTGTCTGCGAAAACCTGATACATATGACGGCAAGTGGGGCGAGGGACAAGGATGGCATTTCCAGGGTGCGCATCCGTCCGGTCCTGCAAAAAGGAAGTCTGATGTTTCAGTCTGCGGCACGAAAGGGAAAGCAGGAATTTCACAGCAATCAAAGCCGCGAAGAACTGATAGGTGATGTCCTGAAATTTATGGAGGAGGATTTCCGGCAGCTTCAGATCCAGATGCAGGACGAGCTGATCACAGTTCTGATCAGCAAAAAGAGAAAAGTGACGATCAAACGAAAAAAGAGTGTGACAAAGCTGGATGCACCGGTTCTGATGCACAACCGCAGGAAACATTATATTCTGGAGGAAGGGATTCCGGTGCCGTTTCTGATCGATCTTGGGGTGCAGACTGCGGAAGGCAGGATCGTGCATGCCAGATATGACAAATTTCGCCAGATCAACCGTTTCCTGGAATTTGTGCAGGATGTTCTGCCGCAGATGGAAAAGGGAAGAGAGCTTACGATCCTGGACTTCGGATGCGGCAAGTCTTATCTGACGTTTGCACTTTATTATTATCTGAAGATCTTAAATGGATATGATATCCGGGTGATCGGACTGGACCTGAAAGAGGATGTGATCGCACACTGCAATGTACTTGCTGAAAAATACAGATATGACAAGCTGACTTTCCTGACAGGAGATATTGCTGATTACGAAGGTGTTTCAAAAGTGGACATGGTTGTGACGCTGCATGCGTGCGATACAGCCACGGATTATGCCCTGGAGAAAGCACTGGAGTGGGATGCGAAAGTAATATTGTCTGTGCCGTGCTGTCAGCATGAGTTAAATAAACAGATGGAAAATGAAATCCTGAAACCGGTTATGAAATACGGTCTGATCAAAGAACGGATGGCAGCACTTGTGACGGATGCACTCCGCGCAGGAAGACTGGAAGAAGCAGGTTATCAGGTACAGATTCTGGAATTTGTCGATATGGAACATACTCCGAAAAATATTCTGATACGTGCAGTAAAAACCGGAAAACCACATAAAATAGAAGAACTGGACGTTTGTGAGAAATTTCTGGGAGTCGATCCGCTGCTTGGACGTTTGAGAAAAGGGGAATGCAGATGAAAAAAATACTGATCCGGATTGTCGTACTGGTGCTGGTATTTGCAGCAGCAGTGTTTGGCATGTCGAAATTTTTAGGGAAAAAATCAGCCAACACGACGGAGGTCATGGCACAGGCGACGTTTCCGTTGATTTATGTGAATTTAAATGGAAAACAAATGAACTGCCTGCATGGTTATGCACAGGAGATGGATGTGACAGCCATGCGTGATACACTCACACCGATAGGGGATGACAAGACAGTCAGCATCCAGATCGAACCGTTTGAAAATCAGATCAGTGGTGTGAGTTTTGAAGTACTTACGGCAGATGGAAGTAAATCCCAGGAGAACACTATGGTTACAAGTCTGGGGAAAACAGATGAATATGTGACGGCTGATCTGACGGTGCAGAACCGCATGCTGATCAATACGGAATATATCATGAAGATCAAGGTGACAGCAGGAACGAGAAGTATTTATTATTATACGAGAATCATTCACCAGACCAATCTGAATGCAGAGAAATATCTTGATTTTGCAACCGGATTTTATGAGAGGTGCTTAAAGGGAAACGATGAGGATGGCCTGATCTCGCAGACGATCGAGCCGAATGAAGAAGGCGATAATACCACGCTGGCACATATGGATATACACAGTTCCGGTGCACAGCTTATGTGGGGGAAATTAAGCCCGCAGATTTATTTAAAACCGATTCCAGGTATCAAAGAATTAAATGAAAATACAGCAACTCTGGAACTGGATTATGTGATTACAACACAGGGTGAAACAGAAGAAGAAACAGAAATGTATCATGTGACCGAATATTATCGTATGCGTTATGCACAGTCACAGGTTATGCTCCTTGATTTTGAACGTGATACCAATGAGATTTTCAATCCGGAGAATTCTGTGCTGGTAACAAACGGTATCCGTCTGGGAATCAACAGTCGTGATATCACATACAAATGTGATCCGCAGAAAAAATATTTTGCTTTTGCCCAGGAAGGGGCACTGTGGCTTTACGAGACAGAGACAAGTAAGCTGACACAGGTATTCAGCTTCCTGCAGAATGGCAAACTGGACGCGAGATCTATTTATGATGAGAATAATATCCGTATTGTCAATGTGGATGAAAATGGAAACATGACGTTTCTGCTGTGTGGCTATATGAACCGCGGACAGCATGAAGGCGAGTGCGGTGTAGCTGTTTATACCTATAATCCGGCAACAACAAGTATCACAGAATGTCTGTATGTAGAGACACAGGAAGCATTTTCGCTTCTGGATAAGGATGTGGAGACACTTGCTTATATGTCCCGGGATAAGACACATTTTTATATGATGCTGGAGGGCAGCCTGTATGATATCAATATTGCAGAAAATACAGTTACGGAAACAATTTCAGACCGAAACAGCGGATGTTATGCAGGGTCTTCAACCGGGGGGAAATTTGCATGGCTGGAAGAAAATGAAAAATATGATTCTTCTGTACTGATGCTGCGTGACCTGGAAAGCGGAGAGGATATTTCTTTTACTTGTGACAGCGATGAAAAGCTGCGCCCGATCGGGTTTATTGATGAAGATCTGGTGTACGGTGTAGCGAAAAATTCGGATATTGATACTGAGGATAAAGGAAGCGAAGTTTTCCCAATGTACAAGGTGCTGATCGTGGACAGCTCCGGAGAAGTACTGAAACAGTATGAACCATCCGACTGCTATGTCATAGGCGGTACGATTGATGAGAAACTGCTGACTCTGGAGCGCGTAAAGAAAACAGAAGGCGGATATATAGAAACAACATCTGATAACATTGTCAGCAGCAGTGCGGATGAGGAAGCGACCTATGGATTTGCAGTCCAGAATACGGAACGGAAACAGACCGAAACCATACTGAAAACAGGAGAAACCATAAAAGAAGGAACAGAGCCGCAGGTTTTATATGCAAAACAGGTGAAATCGGAATCGGATGTGACCGGTGAAGTAGCCATAGAGGCAAAAGAGCGTACCGAAGACATTTATTATGTTTATGCAAAAGGTCATCTTGACAGTATGCACACTTCGATCAGTGAGGCAGTGCAAAGGGCAGATGAACAGCTTGGTGTGGTGGTAAACAGAAAACAGCAGCTTATATGGGAACGTGGAAATAAAAAGACAGAATGTAAACTGGATATCAGTACGTTTCCGGATGTTATACTCAAAGGAAAAATGAATCTGAAAAAGCTGGCGAAAAATCTGGATCAACAGGTACTTGATCTTACAGGATGTACATTGGACAGTGTTCTTTATTATGTCAGTGAAGGAACACCGGTGCTGGCAAAAACACCGGACGGTGTGGTGATCATTTCCGGATACGATCAGTATAATACCATCCTGTTAAAACCGGGAGAAGCCGAAACCTATTATTATGGACTGGAAGAAAGTGCGGATCTGTTTGAAAAGGCAGGAAATCAGTTTATTACTTATTTTGATCCAATCGAAGAATAATTTTTTTCAAAACTCATGCAACAAAACTTCAGAAATTTTACACTATATAAATGAAAAGCCGGAGAAGGCTGCAGACAGATCCGGTTTTTTATATGCCATATTATGCTAAGGAGACTGCCGGAAGCAGAATTCCTGCATAAAGAGAGAACGGGGTGATCAAATGGAACGAAATGCAGAAGATTTTGCCACAAAATATCAGGAAATATATCAGGATATGTTTCGATTTGCACTGTATACGCTGAAAAACAGACAGGAAGCAGAAGATGTGGTGAGTGAGACGGTACTTGATGCGTGGAAGGGGATTGAAGGGTTAAAAAATGAGAGTGCTTTTCAGGCATGGATTTTCCGCATTCTGGTCAATAAATGCAGAAAAAGGCTGA
This sequence comes from uncultured Lachnospiraceae bacterium, assembly GCA_900551235.1. Lineage (GTDB taxonomy): Bacteria > Bacillota > Clostridia > Lachnospirales > Lachnospiraceae > Hominisplanchenecus. The sequence goes on along the minus strand of URUU01000006.1, from coordinate 23,381 downwards.
AATCTTATCTGAACCGTGCCCTGGAACTTCCTTCTGATCTGGCATGGAGAGAGCGTGATACAAGTGAAGATATGGATGTGCGTGCGGCATTTTATAAACTGAATGACGAAGAACGTCTGGTACTTTCCATGAATCTGTTTGGCGGCTATACGGGAAAAGAAATTGCAGCCATGCTGGATATGAATGAAAATACGGTACGTTCGCTGAAGAGCCGTGCTCTGAAAAAGATGGAGCAGCTACTGACTGCATGAGAGGAGTGAACTTGCATGGATGAAAGAAAAATGCTCGATATGATTAAAAAATCCGGTAAAAATGTAGATGCGCCGGAAGAGATAAAACCGGAACAGATCAGAAGTCTGCTGGAAGAACAGCCGACAGACAAAAAGAAACGGTTTCGAAGATATGCCCAGTGGGGAGCAGTGGCAGCCGTTTTTGCGATGGTGATCATCGGGGGCGTGACAGGACTTACCAGATTATCCGGTACGCATGGAAAAGATAAGACAGAGACAGGAAATATGGTATTGTCTGATGCGGTGCAGCAAAAGGAAAACGAAACGGTGCAGCTTGCAGAGCAGACGACCGAAGCGGTAAGTGAAATGGCAAAAGAGACCGGGACTTCTTCCGGCAAAGACAAAGATGTCTACGTGTTTGAGGGTGCAGAAGATTATCAGCAGATTTTTGATGCACTGAAAAGCACGCAGACCGATTACGCAACAGCAGATCTGGCAAAAAGTGTGACAACGGAGATGGCGGCCGAAAATTCTGCTGCATCGATGATGGATATGGGAAGCAGTGCATCCAATACCGGAACAGCACTTTCTTACTCCAAAACAAATCTGCAGGAAGCAGGTGTGGATGAGGCAGATATCATCAAGACAGACGGGAAATATCTGTATGTGATGAAAGCGACCGGAAGTGTCCGCATGATCCGCGCGAAAGGGAAAACCCTGGAAGTAGAAGGAACGATCATGCTGGAAGCACTGAATGAGACACCACAGGAAATGTATGTAGACGGTGATATTCTCAATCTGATCGTGACGGGAAGCAAGACAACACTGGACAGTGACGATACGCAGGAGGATACTTATACTGCAAATACGGAAAATTATACTAAGATCTACACATATGACATATCGGATCGCTCCGTTCCGCAGCTTCGGGGAACGGTCAAACAGAAAGGGACTTACAGCACTTCAAGAAAAAACGGGGATGTGATCTATCTGTTTACACAATTTTATCCGCAGATTAACGATGTGTCTCAGATCGACACATACATTCCGGCAGTAAATGGAGCAAGACTGGAATCTGGCGATATTTATCTTCCGGAATATCAGGACACCAGCTCTTACCTGGTGGTTTCTTCAGTGAGCAATCGCAGACCAGATGAGATCATAGATAAAAAAGCGATTGTTTCTGCTGCAGATCATTTTTATGTGAGCAATGACAATATTTATATTGCAAATGCAAACTGGGGCAGCGATGCAACAATGACACAGATTTTGAAATTTTCCTGTCAGAAAGGAAAAATCCGTGCGAAAGGCGCGGCAGATCTGAAAGGTTTTCTGAATGACAGTTTTTCCATGAATGAGTACAATGGTTATCTCAGAATAGTTCTTACAGATTACAGCGGAGATACACAGACTAATGCGCTGTATGTGCTGGATGATGCACTGGAAGTTTGCGGAAGCATCACAGATATTGCTGAAGGGGAAGAAATCCGCTCGGCAAGATTCCTTGGAGATACAGGATATTTTGTGACATTCAAAGAGACAGATCCACTGTTTTCCGTTGACTTAAGCAATCCGGCTGATCCGAAAGTACTCGGAGAGCTGAAGATCACAGGATTTTCTTCCTATCTGCATTTTTACGGAGAAAATAAACTGCTCGGTGTGGGCAATGAAGTCGATCCGGAGACCGGAGCCTATACAGGCATCAAGCTTGCCATGTTTGATGTGTCGGATCCATCCAATGTAAAACAGCTCCATAAATTTGTGATCAAAGATACCTACGACTGCCCGTTGTTCTACGATTACAAAGCTGCCATGATCGACACAGAAAAAAATGTTTTTGGTTTTATGTGTGATTCCAGTTATATGATTTTCCGCTATGATGAAGAAAAAGGCTTTGAAAATGTATTCACGGAGAATCTTGGGAATTCATACTATTGTTCTTCATACAATGGAACACAGGGAATCCGGGGATGTTTTATTGACAATAGTTTTTATTTGATCGGCGGAGGACAGATCCGTATTTACGATATGGCGGATGATTACAAAGAAGTCGGAAGGCTGGAACTTTAACGGCAACCATTTACAGGAAATCTGCAGGTGATGAATATGAAACTTACGGATAACACATTAAAATATTTAAAGGAATATGGAGGTCTTTCTTTTGGGGAAAGGCCTTTTTCCCATGTAGACAGCCTGATCCTGTGTCAGCTGTCGTATTTCAAATTTCAGGATCTTGTGCCTGATCTCGTCGAAAAAATGAACGGAAAAGACAGCAGGGGTGTGACCTTGCGTTCTCTTCGCAAACATCCGAAATACGACAGTCTGTATGTATCGGACTGGTATGAAAAAGACAATCGCAGGCTTTATGCGGCAGTGGCCCGAAGCCGGCGTTTTGCGAAAATGAGGCTTAATTATTATACCAATCTTACAGACAAAGAAATGCAGATGCAGTTTTCTGCCGTCACTTTCCTTCTGGAAGACGGGACAGTGTATGTGGCATTTCGCGGAACAGATGAGACGATCGTCGGATGGAGGGAAGATTTTGATATGGCACTGAAAAGTCCGATTCCATCGCAGACGGCGGCGCGTCTCTATCTGCGGCATATTGCGGAGTATACAGGCGATGCTCCGCTGATCCTCGGCGGACATTCCAAAGGCGGCAATGAGGCAGTCTTTGCAGCGATGGAGACAGAACCGCAGATCCGGGATCGGCTCAGGGCAGTGTACAGCTTCGACGGACCGGGGTTCCGGGAAGATATTTATCAGAAAGAAGGATACCGCCGGATCGAAAAGAAGGTCAGAAAATTTGTGCCGCAGGATTCTTTTGTGGGCATGCTTCTGCATAATGCGGGAAGTTATCGGGTAGTCGAAAGTTCCGGGAAAGGTGTGCTGCAGCATGATATGTTTACCTGGGTGGTAAAAGAAGGGGATTTTGTATATAAAGAAGAGATCAACCCGGCGACTGAAAAGAAGAATCAGCAGATCAATGAGTGGATCGCGTCGTATTCTCCAGAGGAGCAGCAGGAGATCGTGGATGCCCTTTTTGAGATTATTGAAGCGACGCAGGCGGACACAGTGATGGATTTTACACAGAACCGTTTACAGAAAATGGTGAAGATGCTGAACATTTTTCATGGTCTCGAAGCAAAAACAAGGCAAAATGTACGCAAGCTTTTCCATATCCTGCTTGCACCGTCGGAAAGATTAGGATATACTGAGAACAGTAAGAAAACAGCAGAACCAGATTCTGCTGTAAAAATGGAAAACAAAGGAGTTTATAAAATGGAATTGGTAACAGTAAGAGAAATTTACCGTGATACGGAAAAATATTTAAATCAGAAGATCACAGTGGGAGGATGGCTTCGAAGCGTCAGAGATTCCAGGACATTTGGATTCTTAGTGCTGCATGATGGTACATTCTTCGAGACACTGCAGATCGTATACCATGATAAAATGGATAACTTTGCACAGGTTTCCAAACTGAATGTTGGTGCAGCCGTTATCGTTACCGGTACGCTGATCCCGACACCGGAAGCAAAACAGCCGTTTGAGATCCAGGCAGATGAAGTTGTGGTAGAAGGAGCTTCCGCACCGGATTACCCACTTCAGAAAAAGCGTCACAGCTTTGAGTATCTGCGTACGATCTCTCACCTCCGTCCGAGAACGAATGCATTTCAGGCAGTGTTCCGTGTACGTTCCCTGACTGCTTATGCGATCCACAAATTCTTCCAGGAGAGAGATTTCGTTTATGTGCATACTCCATTGATCACCGGAAGTGACTGCGAAGGTGCAGGCGAGATGTTCCAGGTAACAACCATGGATCTGAATAACATTCCGAAAACAGAAGAAGGCGGCGTAGATTTCAGCCAGGATTTCTTTGGAAAACCGACCAACCTGACCGTAAGCGGACAGCTCAACGGCGAGACCTTTGCACAGGCATTCCGCAACATCTATACCTTCGGGCCGACCTTCCGTGCAGAAAATTCCAACACAACGCGTCATGCTGCAGAGTTCTGGATGATCGAGCCGGAGATCGCATTTGCTGACCTCAAAGATGACATGATCCTGGCAGAGTCCATGCTGAAATATGTGATTCGCTATGTCATGGAACATGCACCGGAAGAAATGCAGTTCTTTAACAGTTTTGTTGATAAAGGACTGGTTGACCGTCTGAAACATGTAGTGGAATCTGAGTTTGCACACGTTACTTATACAGAAGCAATCGAATTGCTTGAGAAAAACAACGATAAATTTGAATACAAAGTATCCTGGGGATGCGATCTGCAGACAGAGCATGAGCGTTACCTGACGGAGAAGGTCTTCAAACGTCCGGTATTTGTCACAGATTATCCAAAGGAGATCAAAGCGTTCTATATGAAACTGAACGAAGATGGCAAAACCGTTGCAGCTATGGACTGTCTGGTACCTGGCATCGGCGAGATCATCGGCGGAAGCCAGAGAGAGGACGATTACGAAAAACTGCTCGCACGCATGAATGAACTGGGACTGAAGGAAGAAGATTACGGATTCTATCTGGATCTGAGAAAATACGGATCCACAAGACATGCAGGATTCGGACTGGGATTCGAACGCTGTGTTATGTACCTGACCGGTATGTCCAACATCCGTGATGTTATCCCATTCCCTAGAACAGTAGGAAACTGCGAACTTTAATAAAAGCATAGTCTTACAGGCGGCACCCGGTTTTCTTGACAGAGCCGGGTGTCTGTAATATCTTCGACTTGAAAAGTGCGTATGGGCTGTATCAGGAGGAAAGTACAGAAATGGGAAACCGAATTTTAGTGGTTGATGACGAAAAGGAAATCGCAGATGTGATTGAACTGTATCTGAAAAATGAGAACTTTGAAGTCGTAAAGTTTTATACAGGGAAAGCCGCACTTGCATCCATTGAAAAAGCGGCACCGGATATGGCACTGCTGGATGTGATGCTGCCGGATATTGATGGATTTGAGGTTCTTCAGAAAATACGCGAAAAATATAATTTTCCGGTTATTATGCTGACGGCAAAAACAGAATACATGGACAAGATCAATGGTCTGATGCTTGGAGCAGACGATTATATGGCAAAACCATTTAATCCTCTGGAGCTGATTGCCCGGGTCAAAGCACAGATGCGGAGGTTTACCAAATACAATACAGGCGGAAGGGTGCAGGAAGATATTATCGATTTTGGAAATATGTTTCTGAACCGCAGTACGCATGAATGTGTTTATAATGAAAAACATCTGACATTAACGCCGATTGAATTTGATATTCTCTGGCTTCTGTGCGAAAACAGGGGACAGGTTATCAGCTCGGAAAGATTGTTCGAACAGGTCTGGAAAGAAAAATATTATAAGAACAGCAACAATACAGTCATGGTACACATCCGTCATTTAAGGGAAAAGATGAGCGGTCCGACCGGAACAAGCAATTTTATCAAGACCGTATGGGGAGTGGGATACCGCGTTGAAAAATAAATATCGCAGACTGAAATGGAAAATGATGCTGCAGACGATGGGCATTATGATGATGAGCCTGGTGGTCGGAAAAATGATCATCACGCTGATTATTGATGGATTATTTCAGGGGAAGATTTCCAATCTGATCACAGGTATTCTGATGAAGATGAATCTTTCAGGGACAGAAGCCGATATGATCTATCAGAATGTATTCCGTGCGAACCGGGATGTGTTTCAGTGGATCGGGTTTATGCTGCTGTTTCTGATCGGATATTATGTGGCACTGTCAAAGACAGCGAACTATCTGAAAAACATAGGAGACGGGATTGACAATATGCTTTCCGGTTCGAAAGAGCCTATCGAACTGGAAACGGAACTGGAGCCGATCGCTGAGAAACTGAACATTATGAAAATGACGCTGGCACGAAAAGAACGCATGGCACAGGAGAGTGAACAGCGGAAAAATGATCTGGTCGTCTATCTGGCACACGATCTCAAGACACCGCTCACATCGGTGATCGCATATTTAAGTATGCTGGATGAAAAACCGGATATGCCGCAGGAAGAACGCAAAAAATATATCCATATCGCACACACCAAAGCAATCCGTTTAAGTGAACTGATCAGCGAATTTTTTGAGATCACAAAATTCAATCTCCAGAATATACGCCTGGAGAAAGAGAAGATCAATCTGTCTTTGATGCTGGAGCAGATCATGGATGAATTTTATGCCGTATTTGCCGATAATAATCTGACCGGAAATATTTATACGGAGGAAAATCTTATGGCAGAGGGCGATCCGGACAAACTTGCCCGTGTATTTGACAACCTGCTGCGAAATGCAGTTGCTTACAGTTACCGCGGCACGAATATTGATGTGCGTGCATATGGAGAAGGAGCAGCAGTTGTCATTGTATTTTCCAATCAGGGAGATCCGATCCCAAAACAGAAACTGCAGACCGTATTTGAAAAGTTCTACCGCGCAGACAATTCCAGATCAAGTCAGACAGGGGGAGCCGGGCTTGGACTTTCCGTAGCAAAAGAGATCGTGGAACTGCATGAAGGAACGATAGAAGCCTTTAGTGATATTCAGTCCACCCGTTTTGTGGTGCGTCTGAAACGACTTTAGTCTGGGGGGATATTTATGGAAGAAAACAAAAAAAAGAAGCGTACCGCCGGAGATGTGATCCGGACGCTGATCATGATCGTGGCACTTGGTGTGTTCTGTTATTCCGGATTTCAACTGTTTTCCATTTATCAGGAATACAAAAAGGGAAGTGACGAATACAGTGCGCTGGAGAAGAAATATATCGACGAAAAAGGTATGCTCGAAGAAATAGAAGCGGAAGAGCCAACGATGAAAAATCCGATTGATTTTACCGGATTAAAATCTCTTAACAAGGATATCATTGCCTGGCTGAAGGTCGGAGCGATCGATATCAGCTATCCGGTTACACAGGGTGAAGATAACGATTATTACCTGCACAATACGTTTGAAAAACAACCAAACATCGCAGGATGTATTTTTATGGATCACGGATGCAAAAAAGATTTTTCCGATCCGAATACGATCATTTACGGACACAATATGAGAAATCTTTCTATGTTCGGAAAATTAAAACAGTTCCGTGATCAGGAAGTCTTTGATTCCGATGCGTATTTCTGGATCTATACACCTGAGAAAATTTATAAATATCAGATTTTTTCCTGCCAGGAAGTAGGAGCTACAAGCGAAACTTATCAGCTTCAGTTTTCGGATAAAAAGAAATTTCAGGAATATATCGATTCCTGTTTTGCACGTTCTGTTTTGAAGCGTGACATGGAAGTGACAAGTGATGATAAAATCGTGACACTTTCTACCTGTACCGGAAACTCCGAGACGAGATTCCTCGTACAGGGCAAGCTGATCGAGACTTATAAGGCAGTATAAGAAAAGGGTGATTATATGAATGGCACAGAAAAACTGAAAGAACTCGTTGACGGCAGCAATAATATTGTATTTTTTGGCGGAGCCGGAGTCTCAACGGAAAGCGGGATCCCTGACTTTCGAAGTACGGACGGACTTTATCATCAGCAGTATGATTATCCGCCGGAAACCATTCTGAGCCATAGCTTTTTCATGCGAAATCCGGAAGAATTTTATCGTTTTTATAAAAATAAAATGCTCTGTCTGGATGCAAAGCCCAATATGGCGCACAAAAAGCTTGCAGAACTTGAAAAGGCAGGAAAATTAAAGGCAGTCATCACACAGAATATTGACGGACTGCACCAGGCAGCAGGAAGCAAAGAAGTGCTGGAACTTCACGGAAGCGTGCATCGCAATTATTGCATGAAATGTGGAAAATTCTATGATGCAGAATATATGCTTCATGCGGAGGGTGTACCAACCTGTTCCTGCGGCGGAATGATCAAACCGGATGTAGTCCTTTATGAAGAAGGATTGGATATGACGGTTATGTCAAAATCAATCCAGGCAATCCGGGATGCAGATGTGCTGATCATCGGCGGAACTTCCCTGATCGTCTATCCGGCAGCCGGACTGATCGATTATTACAGGGGCAACAAACTGGCCGTGATCAACATGAGTGTCACATCACAGGACAAAAATGCAGATCTGGTGATCCAGGAACCGATCGGAAAGGTGTTTTCTAATCTTTAATAAATTTGGAGGGACAGGATGGATTATGAAGTAGGGGATATTGTGAAACTGAAAAAACAGCATCCATGCGGCAGCAAAGAATGGAGAATCCTGAGAGTAGGAGCCGATTTCAGGTTACAGTGCATGGGATGCTCGCATCAGATCATGATACCGAGAAAGCAAGTAGAAAAAAATACCAGAGGGCTTCGCAAAGAGGCAGAATCATAGGAGGGGATGAAAATAGTTATAGTAAACTTTGGCGGTGTGCAAAAGTTTACTATAATTTTTTTTATCTTTTTTTAGAAAAACTTTATATGTATCCCACGTGCCTATATGCTATACTGAAAGGGATTTAAAACTGAGGCAAGGAGCGATTTTTATGAAATTAAAGACAAGGCTTGTTATAGCCTTTTTTGTTATTATCTGTGTGCCTCTTTTGCTTGCAGGAGTATCGCTGGTTGGATTTTCTACCTATCAGATCCGCAATCTGGAGGATCATCTTGGCATTTCCGGTGTAACTTATGAGAATATGTCAGATTCCGTGCAGGTGTTGAATAAGGCAACGAACTCCAATTTTGAACAGATCAAGGAAAAGGGCAGCACTGCTCCGGATGCATTTCTGGATCGTGATTATCTGGATCAGATAAATAACGGGCTGAAGGAGAAATATTCTTTTTTGATTGTGAGAAAAGGAGACAGCCTTTATTATTCCGGAAGCGATGAGAGCGTGAATAAACTGTTTCCGGAGCTGCCGGAGTATAATGACGTGGTCAGCCAGTCGGACAGCGGCGTTTACATCGGAAAAGATGTACAGGCGTTCGTCAAGCAGATGGATCTGACTTTTTCGGATCGGACAGAGGGCAGTGTCTTTGTGATCACCAGCCTGACGATGGTTCATCAGATCAAGACGCTTACAAGAGACATGCTTGTTTCGATTGTGATCATTCTGATCATGACAGCCGGTATGCTGACGATGTGGATTTACAATGGGGTCAACATTCCTCTGAAAAAGCTCAAGGAAGCAACGCAGAATATCAAAGAAGGAAATCTGGATTTTGTTCTGGATGCAGAGGGTGATGATGAGATCAGTGAGCTGTGCCGTGATTTTGAGGAAATGCGCCAGAGACTGAGGGAGTCGTCCGAAGAGAAGGTACAGTATGACAAGGAGAATAAAGAACTGATCAGCAACATTGCACACGATCTGAAAACTCCGATCACGGCCCTGAAAGGCTATGCGGAGGGCATCATGGATGGTGTGGCGGATACGCCGGAGAAAATGGACCGTTACATCCGCACGATTTATAATAAAGCAAATGATATGGATCGTCTGATCAATGAGCTGACCTTTTATTCTAAAATTGATACGAACCGCATTCCATATACCTTCAACAAAATCAATGTCCGTGAATATTTTGATGATTGTGTGGAAGAGGTCGGACTGGATCTGGAATCCAAAAACATCGAGTTATCTTATTTTAATTCGGTTGAAAGCGATGTGCTTGTCATCGCCGATGCAGAACAGTTGAAGCGAGTGATCAATAACATTGTCGGAAACTCTATTAAATATATGGATAAGCCGAAAGGCTATATCAGCATCCGTGTCAAAGATGTGGGTGATTTCATTCAGGTTGAGATCGAAGATAACGGAAGAGGGATTGCGGCAAAGGATCTGCCGGCAATCTTTGACCGGTTCTTCCGGGCAGATGCATCACGAAATTCTTCCAAAGGAGGAAGTGGAATCGGTCTTTCCATCGTACGCAAGATCATCGAAGATCACGGCGGAAAGATCTGGGCAAACAGTAAACTGGGATGCGGTACAGTGATGTACTTTGTCCTTAGAAAATATCAGGAGGTGCCTGTAAATGAGCAGAATACTAATCATAGAAGATGAGGAGAGTATCGCAGAACTGGAGAAAGATTATCTGGAACTGAGCGGATTCGAGGTTGAGATCGAGAGCAGAGGGGACGTTGGACTCAAACGTGCCCTGGAAGAAGAATTTGATCTTTATATTCTCGACCTGATGCTGCCTGGAATGGACGGTTTTGAGATCTGTAAAGAAATCAGAAACCACAAGAATACACCAATTCTGATGGTTTCCGCAAAGAAAGATGATATTGATAAGATCCGAGGTCTGGGACTTGGAGCCGATGACTATATGACCAAACCGTTCAGCCCAAGTGAACTGGTAGCGAGAGTCAAAGCACACATGGCACGTTATGAGCGTCTGGTCAGCACGAATATGCCGAAGAATGATATCGTGGAGATCCGCGGCATCAAGATTGACAAAACGGCACGCCGTGTGTGGGTAAATGGAGAAGAAAAAGCATTTACAACAAAAGAATTTGATCTACTGACGTTCCTTGCGGAGCATCCAAATCATGTATTCACAAAAGAAGAGCTGTTCAGCGAGATTTGGGATATGGAGTCCATCGGAGATATTGCAACTGTTACAGTACATATCAAAAAGATTCGTGAGAAGATTGAATTTAACACAGCCAAGCCACAGTATATCGAGACGATCTGGGGCGTCGGATACAGGTTCAAGATATAAAGATTCCAGAGCCAGAAGTACGGAACAATCCGTATGGCACTGTGTAACCCCGGTATTTTAAAGGAGGCGCATTATGCAGGAAGTGAAACCACCGAAAAAGCCCTTTATTTACTACCTGATCATTGCGGCAACGCTCATGGTACTGCTCAACACGCTTGTTTTTCCAAATGTGCTGAAGCATCAGGTAAAAGAAGTAGGCTACAATGTTTTTATGCAGATGACAAACAACAAAGAAATCGGGTCGGTAAACATCACCAATTCAGAGATTATCTTTACCAATAAAGACAATTCACAAATCTATAAAACAGGTGTGATCAACGATCCGGAACTGGTAAATAGACTGTACCAGGCAGGAGCAACGTTTTCAAATGAAATTACAGAAGAGATGTCTCCGGTCGTTTATTTTCTGTTAAGTTATTTACTGCCGATCGTGATTTTTGTGGCATTTGGCAGATGGCTGTCGAAAAAAATGATGAGCAGGATGAGTGACGGGGCAAACCCGATGAATTCTATGATGTTTGGCACAAAGAGCAATGCCAAAATTTATGTAAAATCTACAAGCGGCATCAAATTTTCCGATGTGGCAGGAGAGGAAGAGGCGAAAGAGCTGCTCACGGAAATCGTAGATTTCCTTCATAATCCCAGTAAATATCAGGAAATCGGAGCATCCATGCCAAAAGGCGCATTGCTTGTCGGTCCTCCCGGAACCGGTAAGACTCTGCTGGCAAAGGCAGTTGCAGGTGAGGCAAATGTACCGTTCTTCTCGATTTCCGGTTCCGAGTTTGTTGAGATGTTTGTCGGTATGGGTGCTGCCAAAGTCCGTGATCTGTTTAAGCAGGCGAGCGAGAAAGCACCATGTATCGTGTTTATCGACGAGATCGATGCGGTTGGCAAGAAACGTGACGGACGCATCGGCGGCAACGATGAGCGTGAGCAGACTTTGAATCAGCTCCTTACCGAGATGGATGGATTTGACGGTTCCAGGGGGGTTGTGATTCTGGCAGCGACTAACCAGCCGGATTCCCTTGACCCGGCACTTCTCCGTCCGGGACGTTTTGACCGCCGTATTCCGGTGGAACTGCCGGATTTGCAGGGACGCGTGGACATTCTGAAAGTTCATGCAAAGAAGATCAAACTTTCTGACAACGTAGATTTCAGTGCGATCGCCAGAGCGGCATCCGGAGCATCCGGAGCAGAGCTTGCAAATATCGTGAATGAGGCAGCACTGCATGCGGTACGCTGCGGACGCAAGTTTGCGACACAGGCAGATCTGATGGAGAGCGTGGAGGTCGTTATCGCAGGATACCAGAAAAAGAACAGGATCCTGTCAGATAAAGAGAAACTGATCGTTTCTTATCACGAGGTTGGCCATGCACTGGTTGCTGCCATGCAGACCAATTCCGCACCGGTTCAGAAGATTACGATCATTCCGAGAACCTCCGGTGCACTCGGTTATACGATGCAGGTGGAAGAAGGCGAACATTTCCTGATGAACAAAACAGAAATGGAAAATAAGATCGCAACCTTCACCGGTGGCCGTGCGGCAGAGGAACTGATCTTTGGCGAGATCACAACCGGAGCTTCCAATGACATCGAGCAGGCAACAAAATTTGCCAGAGCCATGATCACGCGTTACGGTATGAACGAAGAGTTCGACATGGTAGCCATGGAAAGCGTTTCCAACCAGTATCTGGGAGGAGACAGCTCACTTACCTGTTCCATGGAGACACAGACGCTGATCGATCAGAAAGTCGTTCAGATGGTCAAAGAACAGCATCAGAAGGCAAAGAAAATCCTGGAAGACAACATTATGAAGCTGCATGAGATCGCAAAGTTCCTCTACGAGCATGAAACAATCACAGGAGAAGAATTTATGGAGATCTTAAGCAGCGACAGCCAGAAGATCACCGAAGAGAAACAGCAGTAAAAAGGAACACCTGAGAATAGAAAAAGATCAGCAAACGGAGTCTGGAAAGAACTCACATTGCTGATCTTTTCAATTATTGAAATGTATATCCGGATTCAGGGATATATTCGGACTCAGACTCAAGGGTAGAATCGGAATTGATATCCGGGTTGACACCAGGTTCATAATCATAATCCGGTGTCTCATCGTCATCCGGTTCGTAATCATAGTCCGGTAAAACGTAATCATTATTAGCATTATTTGCGGCATTGCTTGTGACATTTGCGGCAAGTTTCTGTAATTTGGCAGCGGTGGCACGTTTCAGTTTTCCGGTGTAGGAAAGTCCTCTTGGTGAGGCGGAAAAGATCGTTGCGTACATGACACATGCAGAAAGATAACTGCCCGTCCAGGTAGGATGGGAATAGTCATCTTTTAAAAGCTGCAACTGCGAGTATGTGCTATTGCACTGCAAAAATGCAGTTCCAACCGGTGCAACCAGGGCATTATTTTCTTTTGCAATGGCAGCAACTACTTTATTGACCTGGTTCTGGTAATCAGAACGGCTGGATACCAGTCTTGAGTATTTGTAATAATCAAGATGTCCTTTCTGTGGCGCCCAGGTCTGGTAGAGAACCATTTTTGCACCGGCACTCTGGATGTAAGGGACCAGAGTGCTGATGGCTTTACGCATTTTTTTCGGCTTGGTGATCGGGAAACGATGGCGATCCTGAACGACTACGTAATCCCATTTTTGTGTGTTCAGAAGCCGCAGGATCTTTTTGCCGGTTGTGGTATCCTGATCCAGGATGCCATTCAGGGAATGACCGGGATTGGTCACGGAGCGGACCACAACATTCTGACCGGAGCTGTCACAGAGTTTTTTAAAAATCTGCGGCATGCGGTTGCGCTGTGTATAACTGTTTCCAATAAATAAGACTCTTACTTTTGTACTCGACTGTGCACGCAGTCTGGCAGCATGGGCCGGAACTGGTATGGAACAGAGAAGCAAAGCAAGACAAAGGGTAAAGATAAATTTTTTCATAAAACCTCCAAAGTAATATGCTTTCTGATGTTAAAAAACAGTATACCATTTTACGGAGAAAAAAGACAGCCCTTAAAACGGAAATTTGCCTTGACTTTTCTAAAATATCTACTATATAATAAAAAACAGGCGAAACATGGAAATAACGCAGAAGAAGACAAGTACGTCTGTCGTAAAAGACACAGAGAGCTCCGGTGGGTGGGAAGGAGTACAAGTAGCGCAGGCAGAATATCACTTCGGAGTTGCAGACTGAAAGCGGTTTTACAGAATTGCGGAAAGTAAGTCGTGCCGGATTCCCCCGTTATCGGGAACGCATATCGCATTTTGCAGGTATGTTGTAACAGGTGGTTATGAGAGTATTGGCTGTCATCCTTTTACAGGATGGCAGCTTTTTATATCAGAAAAGATTTTCTGATGGATTTATTCCTTGCAGTGACAAGGACAGGAGGTTATTTATGTACGAAAAAGTTTCGACAAATCTGAATTTCGTAGACAGAGAAAAAAATGTTGAGAAATTCTGGGAAGAGAATCACATCTTTGAAAAGAGTATGGAAAACCGTAAAGAAGGTGAAACTTATACCTTTTATGACGGACCGCCAACTGCAAACGGCAAACCGCATATCGGACACGTTCTGACCCGTGTTATCAAAGATATGATCCCGAGATATCAGACCATGAAAGGCAAAATGGTTCCGCGTAAAGCCGGATGGGACACACACGGTCTGCCGGTTGAGCTGGAAGTAGAAAAGATGCTCGGCCTGGACGGAAAAGATCAGATCGAAGAATATGGTCTGGTTCCATTCATTGATAAATGTAAAGAGAGCGTATGGAAATACAAAGGCATGTGGGAAGATTTCTCCGGAACGGTTGGTTTCTGGGCTGACATGAAAAACCCGTATGTTACCTATGATGATAACTATATCGAGTCTGAATGGTGGGCACTGAAAACCATCTGGGAAAAAGGTTTGCTGTACAAAGGATTCAAGATCGTTCCTTACTGCCCGCGCTGCGGTACTCCGCTTTCTGCCCAGGAAGTGGCACAGGGTTACAAGGACGTAAAAGAACGTTCTGCTGTTGTACGTTTCAAAGTCAAAGACGAGGACGCTTACATTCTGGCATGGACAACCACACCTTGGACACTGCCTTCCAACCTTGCACTTTGTGTAAACCCGGATGAGGATTATGTAAAAGTCCAGATGAAAGAAGACGGACGTGTTTATTACATCGCACAGGCTCTGGCTGACAAGGTGCTTGGTGAAGATGCT
This sequence comes from uncultured Lachnospiraceae bacterium, assembly GCA_900551235.1. Taxonomy (GTDB): domain Bacteria; phylum Bacillota; class Clostridia; order Lachnospirales; family Lachnospiraceae; genus Hominisplanchenecus. Next base: position 8,286 of record URUU01000006.1, on the reverse strand, counting down.
TACAGTGTACTTCAGACTTACAAAGGAACCGACCTGGAATATAAAGAATATGAACCACTGTATGAATGTGCAGCCGTTCATGCAGAAAAACAGAACAAAAAAGCATTTTATGTTGTTTGTGATACTTATGTAACACTGACAGATGGTACCGGTATCGTTCATATCGCACCGGCATTTGGTGAAGACGATGCGAAAGTCGGACGTAAATACGGACTGCCATTTGTACAGCTGGTTGACGGCAAAGGCAACCTGACAGAAGATACACCGTTTGGCGGCATCTTTGTAAAAAAAGCAGATCCGCTTGTACTGAAAGACCTCGATGAGAGAGGACTTCTGTTTGATGCACCGAAGTTTGAGCACAGCTATCCGCACTGCTGGAGATGTGACACTCCGCTGATCTACTACGCAAGAGAATCCTGGTTCATTAAGATGACAGCCGTAAAAGATGACCTGATCCGCAACAACAACACCATCAACTGGATTCCGGAAAGCATCGGTAAAGGACGTTTCGGCGACTGGCTGGAGAACGTTCAGGACTGGGGCATCAGCCGTAACCGTTACTGGGGAACACCGCTGAACATCTGGGAGTGCGAATGCGGACATCAGCATTCGATCGGAAGCCGCCAGGAGCTGTTTGAGATGAGCGGAAATGAGAAAGCGAAAACCGTAGAACTGCACCGCCCATATATTGATGAGATCACGGTCAAATGTCCGAAGTGCGGCAAGCCGATGCACCGTGTACCGGAAGTGATCGACTGCTGGTTTGACTCAGGAGCAATGCCGTTCGCACAGCATCATTATCCATTTGAAAATAAAGAAGTGTTTGAGAAACAGTTCCCGGCACAGTTTATTTCCGAAGCAGTTGACCAGACAAGAGGATGGTTCTATTCCCTGCTGGCAGAGTCCACGATCCTGTTCAACAAAGCACCGTATCAGAACGTTATCGTTCTTGGACATGTACAGGATGAAAACGGTCAGAAGATGAGTAAATCCAAAGGAAATGCGGTTGATCCGTTTGATGCACTTCAGACTTACGGAGCAGATGCGATCCGCTGGTATTTCTATATCAACAGTGCACCATGGCTGCCGAACCGTTTCCACGGCAAAGCCGTTCAGGAAGGCCAGCGTAAATTCATGGGAACTCTGTGGAATACTTATGCATTCTTTGTTCTGTATGCAAATATTGATGAATTTGACGCAACAAAATATACATTAGACTACGACAAACTCTCCGTAATGGATAAATGGCTGCTCTCCAAGATGAACACCATGATCCAGACCGTAGATGACAATCTGGCAAATTACCGTATTCCGGAAACTGCAAGAGCACTTCAGGAATTTGTAGATGATATGAGCAACTGGTATGTACGCCGCAGCCGTGAGCGTTTCTGGGCAAAAGGCATGGAGCAGGATAAGATCAATGCTTACATGACACTTTACACCGCTCTGGTAAATGTTTCAAAAGCAGCTGCACCGATGATTCCGTTTATGACAGAAGACATCTACCGCAACCTGGTATGCAGCATTGACAAGACTGCACCGGAAAGCGTACATCTGTGTGATTTCCCGAAGGCAGATATGGCTCACGTAGACAAAGAACTCGAAGCAAACATGGATGAAGTACTGAAGATCGTTGTTATGGGACGTGCATGCAGAAATACTGCAAACATCAAGAACAGACAGCCGATCGCAAATATGTTTGTAAAAGCTCCGAAAGAACTGCCGGAATACTTCGCAGACATTATCCGTGACGAGCTGAACAGCAAGAAAGTCACCTTTACACAGGATGTAAAAGACTTTACTTCTTACAGCTTCAAACCGCAGCTGAAAACCGTAGGACCAAAATACGGCAAACTGCTTGGCGGTATCAAACAGGCACTTTCTGCACTTGATGGCAATCAGGCAATGGATGAGCTGAAAGACAAAGGCTCCATCACGCTTGACATCAATGGCAGTGAAGTTGTATTATATGAGACAGATTTACTGATTGATACAGCACAGATCGAAGGCTATGTATCTGAGCAGGATAACGATATTACTGTTGTTCTGGATACCAACCTTACTCCGGAATTGATTGAGGAGGGATTTGTGAGAGAACTGATCAGTAAAGTCCAGACCATGCGTAAAGAGGCAGGTTTTGAGGTGATGGACAGAATCCGCCTGTATGCAGCTGACAACGAAAAGATCCTCACCGTCCTGAACGATCATATGGATGAGATCAAGGATGAAGTCCTTGCAGATGAGATTGTTGCCGGAAGCATTGCCGGATACGAAAAAGAGTGGAGTATCAATGGTGAAAGTGTACGCATGGGTGTTGAAAAGACACAAAAATAAGGAGGATTTGCTGTGAGCAAAAAATTTGACAAAGAAGTATTTATTGAGAGTGTGAAAAGCAACCTGAAAACACTGTACCGCCAGACACTGGTTGACGCAACAAAACAGCAGGTATTTCAGGCAGTATCCTATGCAGTCAAGGATACGATCATTGACAACTGGATGGCAACCCAGAAAGTTTACGAAGAAGAAGACCCGAAGATGGTTTATTATATGTCCATGGAGTTCCTGATGGGACGTGCCCTTGGAAATAACATGATCAACCTGACAGAGTACAAAGAAGTAAAAGAAGCTCTGGAAGAGCTGGGCTTTGACCTGAACGTGATCGAAGACCAGGAGCCGGATGCAGCACTTGGAAACGGCGGTCTTGGCCGTCTGGCTGCATGCTTCCTTGACTCTCTGGCAACACTTGGTTATGCAGCATACGGATGCGGTATCCGTTACCGCTATGGTATGTTCAAACAGAAAATCAAAGACGGTTATCAGGTAGAAGTGCCGGATAACTGGCTGAAAGACGGTAATCCATTTGAGCTGCGTCGTCCGGAATATGCAAAAGAAGTAAAATTCGGCGGCTATATCCGTGTAGAATACGACGAAGCAACAAAACGCAACAAATTTATCCAGGAAGGATATCAGTCTGTACGTGCGATCCCGTTTGATATTCCGATCGTTGGTTACAATAACAATGTAGTAAATACACTGCGTGTATGGGATGCAGAAGCGATCAATGACTTCCAGCTGGATTCCTTTGATAAAGGTGATTATCAGAAAGCCGTAGAGCAGGAAAATCTGGCAAGAAATATCGTAGAAGTTCTCTACCCGAACGATAACCACTACGCAGGTAAAGAACTGCGTCTGAAACAGCAGTATTTCTTCATTTCTGCAAGTGTTCAGTCAGCTGTTGCAAAATATAAAAAGAATCATTCTGATATCCGCAAATTCTATGAGAAAGCAACCTTCCAGCTGAACGATACACATCCGACCGTTGCAGTAGCAGAGCTGATGCGTATCCTGCTTGATGAAGAAGGACTGGAATGGGATGAAGCATGGGAAGTTACCACAAAGACCTGTGCATACACCAACCATACTATCATGGCAGAGGCACTGGAGAAATGGCCGATCGAGCTGTTCTCAAGACTGCTTCCTCGTATCTACCAGATCATTGAGGAGATCAACCGCAGATTTGTAGAAGAGATCCAGAAGAAATATCCGGGCAATCAGGAAAAGATCCGCAAGATGGCTATTATTTACGATGGACAGGTTAAGATGGCACATCTGGCTATCTGTGCAGGTTACTCTGTAAACGGTGTTGCTGCACTGCATACAGAAATCCTGAAAAACCAGGAATTAAAAGATTTCTACGAAATGATGCCGGAGAAATTCAACAACAAGACAAACGGAATCACACAGAGACGTTTCCTGCTTCATGCAAACCCGCTGCTGGCAGACTGGGTAACAGATCATATCGGCGACGAATGGATCACAGATCTGGCTCAGATCTCCAAACTGAAAGTTTATGTGGATGATGAAAAAGCACAGCAGGAGTTCATGAACATCAAATACCAGAACAAACTGCGTCTGGCAAAATACATCAGTGATCACAATGGTATTGATGTAGATCCTCGTTCTATCTTCGATGTACAGGTTAAGAGACTTCATGAGTACAAACGTCAGCTGCTGAACATCCTGCACGTTATGTATCTGTACAACAAGATCAAAGATCATCCGGAAATGCCATTCTACCCAAGAACCTTTATCTTCGGTGCGAAAGCAGCAGCCGGATATCGCCGTGCAAAACTGACGATCAAACTGATCAACTCTGTTGCAGACGTGATCAACAACGATAAGAGCATCAACGGAAAACTGAAAGTGGTATTTATCGAAGACTACCGTGTATCCAATGCAGAATGGATCTTCGCAGCAGCAGATGTTTCCGAGCAGATTTCCACAGCAAGTAAAGAAGCATCCGGAACAGGCAACATGAAGTTCATGCTGAACGGCGCACCGACACTGGGAACTATGGACGGAGCAAACGTGGAGATCGTTCAGGAAGTTGGCGAAGAAAATGCATTTATCTTCGGTCTGTCTGCCCAGGAAGTTATCAATTACGAAAACAACGGCGGCTACAATCCGATGGATTACTTCAACAACGACCAGGATATCCGCCGCGTGCTGATGCAGCTGATCAACGGAGAATATGCTCCGGATGATCCAGAAAGATTCCGTGACATCTATGATTCTCTGCTGAACACAAACAGCAGCGACAGAGCAGATACTTACTTTATCCTGGCAGACTTCAAGTCCTACGCAGAAGCTCAGGAGAGAGTAGAAAAAGCATACCGCGACGAAACAGGCTGGGCAAGAATGGCAATGATGAACACCGCATGCAGCGGCAAGTTCACATCAGACCGTACCATCCAGCAGTATGTAGATGAAATCTGGCATCTCGATAAGATGACCGTAATCGAATAAAAGTGAAGAAAAAATTAAAGGAATATATAGCGCCGATTCTGGCGGTGGCAGGTTTGTACGCAGTTATGGAAGCTGTGGGCATTACCTGCCCGATAAAATTCCTTACCGGGATTTCGTGTATGGGATGCGGAATGTCGAGGGCATGGATGGCAGTATTGAGGCTGGATATAAAAAAAGCTTTCTACTACCATCCATTGTTCTTTACACCTCCGTTGTTTTTGATTATCACAGCGTTAAAAAAACACATAAATAAAAAAGTTTATAAACTTTTTATATTTACAATGGTTTTTTTATATGCTACTATCTATGTAATAAGACTTATGGACGGGACAAATGATATTGTTGTCTTTCAACCGGAAAATAATATCGTTTTTCGAATCTTAAGGCTCATTTTGTAAAATCTACAGAGAGGAGGAACGAGTTATGATTTGTCCAAAATGTGGTGCGCAGATACCAGATAATTCCAAATTTTGTCCGTCATGCGGTGCATCCTGTTCTGTTGGACAGCAGTTTGTAAATATGGCAAATGATGCATTTAACAAAACGGAGAAAGAACTTGGAAGTGCAGTACAGGAAGTACAGCAGTCATTTAATAACAGTGGTTATAACAATAATTATAATAACGGTTACAATAATAGTTATAACAACGGTTATAATAATGCAAATGGCGGCTACAACCCAATGGGAAAAGAACGCCTGAAGGATGACAGAGGAATTGTATCCTATATTCTTCTTAACCTGATCACATGTGGTATTTACGGATATTATTTTATTTACCAAATGGCACATGATGTCAATATTGCATGTGACGGAGATGGCGAGCAGACTTCCGGTCTGGTAGCATTTATTGTTCTTTCATTTGTGACATGCGGCATCTATTCTTTTTACTGGGAATACAAACTTGGAAACAGACTGGCAGCAAATGCAGGCCGTTATGGCATGTCTTTCCAGGAAAATGGAACTACGGTATTGATGTGGTGTCTGTTTGGTGTTTTATTATGCGGCATTGGACCTTGGATTGCCATGAACATACTGATCAACAACAGCAACCGGATCTGCAATGCATATAACAGAATGAATGGTCTGGCATAGTCAGAACGAAACGCAGAACAGCATAATTGAAAAGAAGAAATTTCTGAAGAGAGTGGTTCATTGAAAAATGTTCCACTCTTGCTTTTTTATTTCGCATAAAAAACCCAAAACCGGAAAAAATGACAATAAGGTAACTGTTTGGTTGCAAAATTTGAATTATGAGGTGAAGGGATATGCAGAATAAGGATGAAAAACGGTTTACACGGAAAAATGGTGCAATGCTTGTACTAACACTGTGTCTTGTGGGGGCGGCATCGATAACAACTTATTACGCACTGGATCTGTCAGATCAGTCAAAAACAGAAGAACAGAATCTGGTTGACCTTGATCAGAATCCGGAAGAGACGGATGCAGAGGCAGTTCTGACTCCGAAAGCAGAAGCAAATCTGGCAGATGGAGCAACGGAAATGGATGTTGATCCGTCCACGCTGCCAGGACAAAATGAGACGGAAATGGAAGAGGAAACGGAAGAAATGACAACGGAAGCAGCAGATGCCGGAGATATGGCAGGGCAGGACACGGGCGATGAAGTACAGGATGTTGCTTCCGGTGCGGCAGAAGCAGTGATCAGTCCAACAGTAAATTTTGCATCTACCCAGGAACTTCAGTGGCCGGTAGCGGGAAAAGTGCTTATGGATTACAGCATGGATTCTACCGTTTATTTTGCGACACTTGACCAGTACAAATACAATCCGGCACTGATCTTTGGTGCGGAAGAAGGAGCAAAGGTAGTGTCGGCAGCCAAAGGAATCGTAGATTCTATCACCACAAGCGAAGAAACTGGAACAACAATCCGTATGAATCTTGGAGATAGCTATACGCTTCTTTATGGACAGCTCAAAGATGTAGCAGTAGCAGAAGGTGATGTGGTTGAGAGAGGGCAGCTTTTGGGATATGTGGCACAGCCGACGAAATATTACTGTGAAGAAGGCTCAAACCTGTATTTTGCCATGGAGAAAGACGGAGTGGCAGAAGATCCATTTCTTTATCTTGAGTAGTGTGTTATTCACAAAAAGTGAGAGAGCGCGTATACTATATTAAGCTATGCTATCCATAAGGAGAAGCAGGCGCAGCAGGCAATGTTTGCAATCGGATCCGTTTTACAGGTTTTGACATTGATTTATGAGAAAATACCGCCTTGCCGATTGCTTGAAATAATGCGGAGGAGCTCCTCCGCTTTACATAGAAAAGGAATAACAGTGAAGGTACTATGTGTTACACTTATATATTGAAGTGCAGTGACGGCACGTTTTATACCGGATGGACAAATGATCTGGACAAGCGTCTCAAAGCTCATAATGGTGGAAAATCCGGGGCAAAATACACCAGAAACCGAAGACCGGTCACCCTGGTTTATTATGAAGAATTTCAGGATAAACAAGAAGCAATGCGCCGGGAATATGCGATCAAACAACTGACGAGAAAAGAGAAAGAGGCTCTGATCGCAGCCAGAACCTCGGAAAATTAAGTTAAGGACATGTAAAGATAGCAGGTGTTTTATCTGCCTGTCATCAGGCGATATAAACGTACATAAGAATAAAGTGGCATGCACTTCCTGCCATGACAAACAGATGAAAGATTTCATGTGAACCAAAGTTTTTATGTCTGGCATCAAACAGCGGTACTTTTAAAGCGTAAATGACACCGCCGACCGTGTAAATAATACCGCCTGCCAGAAGCCAGCCAAATGCTGCCGGTGAAAGGGAGTTCACGATCTGTGTGAAAGCCAGCACGCAGATCCAGCCCATGCTGATATAGAGCACAGAGGAAAACCATTTCGGGCAGGTGATCCAGCAGATTTTTACAATAATACCGATCAGTGCGATCGCCCAGACAAGTGCAAACAGGAAATATCCGACCGGGCTCTTTAAAACGATCAGGCATATTGGAGTATAACTTCCGGCAATCAGTACAAAGATCATGCTGTGATCCAATTTGCGGAGAATCCGGTTTGCCTTTTCAGAAAGATTTAAGGTATGGTAAATGGTGCTTGCTGCATAGAGCAGGATCATGCTTACGATGAAAACCGTCAGGGAAATCACATGGATATAATCCGGCTCATGCAGAGATTTTATGATCAGCGGGGTAGCAGCAAACATCGCCATCAGCATGCCGATAAAATGTGTGATGGCACTTCCGGGATCTTTGATTTTTTCTAACATAGTGAGACCTCCTTTAAAAAAAGATAAATATTGAAATAAAAACCCTGATACGTAGTTTTGAATACTATGTGTAGTTATATGTATATTATACCTGAAATGCAAAAAAAGCAACCCTGATTTTTTGATTTTTATCTTAGTCGGAGAAGACTCCCACTTCTATAAGTGGCGAGCAACAAATTTGTCTTAGTGGGAGTGCAATCTCCGACTAAGATAAACGCTCCGCGAG
>URUU01000005.1 GCA_900551235.1 uncultured Lachnospiraceae bacterium | reverse complement strand
TGTCAGCAAAGCTGACCAGAATCGCGTGCCAAGTCTCACGTGCGTTCGACTTGAAATTATAAACGAACTCCGCCCAAAATGCAAGTTTGAACAAAGAATGCGGCTTCCGCAATGGGAAGCCGCCTGCTCTGTTTTCTTATTTGAACTGATCCAGAAATGCCTGAAGTTCCTGGATATCTTTATCACTCAAACGCTCGCCGCCTGAAAATGCGCTTACAATATTGGTGATCGAACCGCCAAATTCTTCTCTGCAAAGTTTCTGTGTCCATAATGCAACATGCTGTTCTCTGGTCTTTACCGGAGAGTACAGGTATCTTCTTCCAGAACCTTCTGCTGTAATATGTCCTGCATATTTTAATATCGTAAGGAATGTACTGAGCGTCTGCTTTTTCCAGTTTTTATTCTTTTCCGTATTAAAATAATCTAAAATCTCTTTGTATGTCAGCTTATGATCTGACTGCCACATAAACTCCATGATTTCATATTCTGTTTCTGATAATCCAAATATCTTTTCTGTTTTTTTCATACTATCACCCGTCCCAGACTTTTTGCTCCATTATACTTAAAATATTCGTTTTCGTCAATAGTTTTTTTACTCTATATACCGCACTTCCGGATGTTCCTCCACATATTTTTGAATCTCTGTATCGGAGTACAAAATCGTATTTGGAATATCCAGTTTTTGTTCTTTTGCAAACCGCTGACGATTTCCGACATTTACAAAATAGCTGACCTCGTTTCCGTAAATATCTGCTGCTTTAATCTGGAGTAACTGACTGAATACACTTTCTTTGGTAAGCGAATCTTTTAATGGTACCGGAATCGCAGCTTCATAAAATTTTGTCTTTTTGTTATATTTTAGATTGTATTCTGTATAGGATTCCTGTGATTCGACTCCTTTCAAAGTGCGGTCTTCCCAGACACAGGATACACTTTTCAAAGGACTTTTATCGCTTACCCGGATTCCTAGAATCCATTGGTTTTTCTTATTTTTTGCAAATGTCACTCCGGATTGTTCCACAACCGGAGCCTGATGGTCTGCCGAAGCTTTTGATCTCACTTGAAAACTTGCGGCAGACAGATCCATCAGAATTTCATTATCACGTTTTTTCTTATAATTTGCATTCTTTCGATGGCGGATGTAAAGACTGTTATTTCCATCTTCCGTTTCCGGTTCATTATAATTAAAATAAATTCCTGCTAACTGCCATTTACCGGCATTCATCCCTTTGCGGATTTTGATTTTTCCGGACACTCTCAGATTTGCCTTATGCCTTTTTGAACCATTATCCCATGGAATCGACATTTTTAATTCCTGATATGGTTTCTTTTGCGAACGCCAGATCAGAAAAATGTGATCCACACCATATTCACACTCTTGATATGCCGTTATTTTCGGTGCTTTGATTGTAAATTTATAGCGTACCTCCTCCCCTGGTTTTGCTTTCTTTTTGCTGATTCTGATATCGGAAACCGTTGCAAAAATTTTCGGTGTTCTCTTTTTTGCAAATACCGTCAGACCAGAACAGATCATCATACAAAATAACAAAAAACAGGTGAGAAATCTTTTTTGTCTGTTCATCATACTCCCTCCTCTTTTATTTCCTGTAGAATACCATCTTCTTTATCGCTTTCTTCCATTTCTTCCATTTCTTTCCCCTATTATATGAAGCGTACCATGTACGATTTCCATATTCATCCTCTACCGAAATACTTTCCAGATACATCAGACTTTTTTTGCCTGAACCGCCTCGAAGAATACATTCATATGCTTTTGTTTTTTTATTATATTTCATTTCATAGTCATAATACACTTCCTCAGCATAATACTCATCATGTTTCTTTGTCCTGTCCGGAGCATAGTTCCATGTACAGGAAACTGATTTTATCTGACTTTGATCGGTCACCTTAACACTGAATTTGACTTTCTCATTCTCTTTCACTTTCTTTTTGGAAAGCTTCATAGATTTGTAAGAAGCCTTCGGCGCTTTGCGATCTGCTTTTGTTCCTTTTACTGTAAAATCAAGTGCTGACATATCCGTATAGGTATAGTCTTCCTTAGTTACCCCTGTCGTTGCATTTTCAATATACAAATACTCTGAATCATCCTCTCCAGAATCCAAACATACTTCACAAATCCAGATTCCGGTTACTTTCCAGACTCCAGGGCTTCTCCCTTTATTGATTTTTATCTCATCTTTGATAATATGTTTATTTCCGACTTTTGTCTCTTCCCACCCATACTCTCGTGTTGTTTTTTGTTTTCCGTCCGGCGATTCCCATCTGATCGCAATCGTCTCTGGTGTACATTCTCTGTGTATTGCCGTATATACAAAGTAAGATGCCGTGTCATGTTCATTTAAAACCAGACTGTACTTTAACGTATCGCTAGGACGCACTGTTTTGCTGCTGATGCTCATATCCGTGATTGTTGCAAATGGCTGTGTCGGATCTGGATAGTATTCTTCTGCTGCCTGCGCTTTCACCCCGGCAGTCAATACCAGAAATGCTGCCATCCCAAATAATATTCTTTTTAGTCTCTTCATAAAATCACCTTCCTTTAAGATATTTCTGAACATCCTTGGTTATTCTAATACATATCTGGTGTAGATATTTTTGCCCATTCTGTATCCGTAAAACATGTGATATCCATTCCCGCTTCTTTCGAATACTTTTTTAAGTTATTTAACATGACATTTTTTTCTACCGGTGCAAAAATTCCAATTCCATCATATACTTCCTTATCATAAGAATCTGAAAACAAAACATCACATGCAGTTTGTGCATCGACGAATCTTTCTGTACAAAATTTACTATTATCCTCATAATCCTTTGTCTTATTAGAAGCAAAATTCTTAATATCTTTAAATTCCATCACCCCAAGATTTACGGTTCTCTGAAAGCATTTCCATCTTCTGCAAATTTGATCTTGGTATTTATGACTGCTTTTTGCCCAGGTTTTCAAAATCGCATCGCTTTCCTTTGTATGACTTCCCTGTTCCTTGAAGTCTGATGTTCCAAATTTGGCATTTGCTGATTTAGCATTGGTTGAGTACACTACATTTTTAGGATTTGTTCCCGCTACTGTATATTTTGGTACAATGGTTCGATGTGCAAATGTATCTCCGGTCAAATGAAGCGCAAATCCTAAAACTTTATAATATCTTGCTTCTGCGCTTGTCTCTGATACTCCTGAGACTATACTGGTATTTAATAATGTTGTTACCTGCTTTTTCAATTGTGCTCTAGTCTCAGTTAATTCTCCATTTTCATCATGCTTCAATGCAACCTTTTCCGCTGCAGAAACTGCTGCATTAATTGCTTTTCCCGAACGCAATTGTGCTGCACATTCATATAAAAAATGTAAGGCTTCTACATAATTTCCTGTTGCATGTAACATTGCCGCAGCATTATATGGTTCATAATCCGCCTTTTGTGCCGCTGTTGAAAGAATAGTCAAATTTGTTGCACTGATTTTATATCCAGTTGCTGCATTTTGAGACATGTCCTGATGATTCTTTTTTGTCCACAACCCATTCACCAGTTCTACTTCGTCATATGCTTCTGCTTCCCGGTTATTCTCCTGGATTTCCTGATAATCCATGGCTTCTTCCACATAAATATTTTCCATTTCTGTATACATCTGCTCTGCTTTTTCGATATCAAGCAGTCCAGATCCGGAAATGCCACTTTCCGCTACATCCTGTGTCGTATTCTTCAAAAGACTGCGGATAAAACCTGCACTTTTTGTACTGTCTTTTGACCACAGCAGAGAAGCTGCTGCACTGACCTGTGCAGTTGCGATACTGGTTCCTTCTGTGATCATCACACCGCCAAACAGTCCTGTTGTCGGAATTTGACTTCCCGGTGCCAGAATCTCCAGTTCTTCTCCATCGCTTGTCGTCTGTATTTTGTTACCAGTATTGTCCGTTGCTCCAACTGCCATAACCTCCGGATAAGCTGCCGGATATTCTATAGAAGCACCTTCCGTATTTCCACCTGCTGCAATCAGAAGCATCCCTGCATCATAAGCACTGCGGACAGCCTGATGCAACGCTTCTGAATCCGTCATGGTTCCAAAACTCATATTCAGAATTTTACAGTCCAGATCGATTGCCTTATAAATTCCTGCGATAACCTGACTTAATGTTGCCTGATTATTTTCATTCAGTACACGAATCGAATAAACCTTTGCTTCCGGATGGATTCCCCGTATTCTGTCCTCATTATCCTGTGCTGCGATCATTCCTGCAATTCCGGTTCCATGACCACTGGCATCATCAAACATGACATTTTCACTTTCCAGTACATCACTAATTGCAATGTTACCTTCCACCGGAACATCCTTATCAAACGATACGCCACTATCCAGAACAGCAACTTTGATCTCGTCCTGATTTTCTTCACGTTCCTGCGGTAAATGGATTGCTTTCAGATTTCACTGTTCTTCACGCATATCCTTACCGGCAGCCGCTTTCTTTTTCGCTGTCGGTTCCTCTACTTCTGCACTGCTTCCCTGAAAGATAATGTTTTCTTCAATGCTGACTACATCTTCCCGGTTTTCCAGTGCTTCCGCCTCTGATGGTGTCAGATTCAGGACAAGCACCTGTTCTTCTTTAAGATCGTCGCTCTCTTCTTTTTCCGAAACTGCTTCTGCATTTTCTTCTAATACTTCCTCAACGCTCTGTGCATCTTCTAACTGTACTACATATTCTGTTGTACTTTCCTCATATTCCGTTGCCTGAACGGTCGCTGCCGGCATCCATGTCGATGCTACCATTGAAAAACTCAATACAAGCGCTGCTGCTTTTTTCCTCATATGTTTTCCTCCTGAATTGAAATGGTATTGATAGTATCCGTTTAAACTTAGTACTATCATACTATATTTCTTTTCAGAAAAAAATTGGCAAAGCTAACAAAATAAGGACTTTATTTTTATACACTCTGTACTATTGACTTAAGTTTTAATGTGGGCAAGCTTTCCAGTTCGCACTGCTGTAAGGTTTTGTATCCATAACTATATTTGCACATTTGCTGCAGCGTTTTCCATGGTAATAATCCATCCGACATCCTTTTCCTATTTTTGTATGTTTCTGATAATCTCCATTTACATAAGTATGTTTGCAGGCTGCTCTTTCCTTATTTTCTTCGATCGGATAGAAATTGCCCTCCTCATCCACAAAGCACTCATCGTAAAGCATCTTCATTTCTGTCTCTATCATTTCCTCTGGTACGAAGATATCATAATCGCCCGGTTTCGCTTTCTGGCTTATCTCACCTACATTCGGGATTGGATCATAGGCAAATGCGGTTATGGTTCCGCATCCCATGACAGCAATACCCAACAGTACTGCCGGTAATCTGTAAACTTTTTTCTTCTTCATAATAGCTTTGATCCTTTTTTTCATTCTTTTCATAGCTTTCTCACTTTCCTGTTCTTCTTCCTCACTGCGGTTTCCTTCAAAACAGAAAATATAAGGATTCTTTGTGCTGCGGTTTTGCTGACGCAAAATCTCAAGAAGCAACTGGCAATATGCGGTTCTTTCTTCCTGATCCTTTCCTTTTACCGCAGTCTCATCTGCATAACATTCAAACTGTGCCCGTACTTCCGTAAAATAGAGATATACCAGCGGATTGTACCAGTGCACTGCCACAACCACGATAACCAGAAAATTAAGCAGTGTATCGCCATGACGGATATGTGCCATTTCGTGCAGTAAAATATCCCGAAGCTGCTCCTTCTCTGTAAAATACGCTTCCGGTACTACGATGACCGGGTGCAGAACTCCCATCGAAAATGCCATTTCTGTCCGGTCTGATTTGTACAGACGGATTTTCCTTCGTATACCGATCTGTGCCTGAAGCCGTCCAAAAAACGCCGCTTCTTCCTGTGAAATCGGATCGCTTCCACATATCTTGATGATCTGGTACAGTTTCCAGTATTTTCGTATTTCGCGTCCGATCAGTACGATACCGGTGATGCTCATTACAACTTCCACAATTACCAGAAGTGCAAGAGCCGGTGTCACATAAGGCACGCCATTTTCTGTTGCAAACCGGATCAACGGACGCATATTTGAGATTTTTTCATGCGGGTGGATCTGAAATACATCCCGAAGCCAGGGTACAACATCACTCTCGATCCGGTACACCGGCACAAGAAAGAAGAAGATCGGCAGCAGAAGCAGATTTCGTTTCCATTTTTCCTTCATGAGTTTTCCCAGCAGGAGGATACCTGCCAGGCACAGCAGGAAACTTGTGCTTCCTGCCAGTGTCATGGTGATATGCTGACTGTGATTCATAACTTCTCCTTCGATCAGTCTTCCTCTTTGCGGTTAAAGAATCCTTCCTGACCAAGTTCGGCTGCTTTCTTTGAACGGTCCTTGAACTGCAGCTCCGGATTTTTGATACTTACCCTTGTCTGTGCCGGAACGGAGGAAGTGATAAATGCGTTGCTTCCGATCACGGCACCGGTGCCGATCACTGTCTCACCGCCCAGAATGGATGCACCGGAATACACCGTTACATTGTCCTCCAGTGTCGGGTGACGTTTTACGCCGCGCAGACTCTGACCGCCTCTGGTCGAAAGTGCACCCAGTGTCACGCCCTGGTATATCTTGACATATTTTCCGATCACGGTCGTTTCTCCCACTACCACACCGGTACCATGGTCAATAAAGAAATACTCTCCGATCGATGCGCCCGGATGGATGTCGATCCCGGTCAGGCTGTGTGCATGCTCGGTCATCATACGCGGAATCAGCGGCACGCCAAGCAGGTACAGTTCATGTGCGATACGATTGACGGTGATCGCATACATGCCAGGATAAGAAAAGATGACCTCATCCGTGTTAAAGGCTGCCGGATCTCCCTCATAGCCTGCCTTCACATCCGTTGCCAACACATCGCGCAGCTTCGGGATCTGTGCCAGAAATGCATGTGTGATCTCTCTTGCTTTCCCGGTCAGCGTTTCCTGTGATGCCTGACGGCAGGCTTCCAGATGCGGAAGTGCCATAGTCACCTGTTTTGTCAGATTATATTCGATATTTTCCAGAAGTTCTCCTACATGATATTCGATGGAATCTTTGCGAAGATTCTTGTTTTCAAAGTATCCCGGAAAAAGTATCCTGCGTATCATCTCCAGAATCTCACTGACGCTTTCGCTGTTGATGCGGTTCCGGCAGTCAATGTTCCGTGTGATCGGATATTTATCATAACTGTCCAGAATATCATTGACAAGATTTTTGATTTCTTCTTTTTTCTGTTCCATTTTTCTTCTCCTTTTTCATTATATCTCCAAGTATAACAGACATTTCCGGGCAACGCAATCTGAAGCCTACAAATCATTTCCCCAGTCCACCACGGTTCCGTCGGTCGCATTGATGGTCAGCAGGCTGTCTGTTTTTTTCTGTTTCAGATAACACTGTCCCCAGATATTTCCGGCATTTTCCAGGATCTGTTCTGCCGTTTCGCTGTCATACGTTCCGATAAAATCCCATACCGGGATCATCTGTTCTTTTCCGTTTTTTCCATCTTTATCCTGTGTTTCCACTCTCTGATAGCCAAGGCGTATTTCCGTAACCTGTGCCCCTGCCGGAATATCCCGTTCTGCAAACAGTTCCAGAATATACTGTTTGGTGATGGACTTCTGAAATACTTGCAAAATATCCGAGAACGGGAGCAAAAAGATGCCGTCTCCCTCGTTTGCCTCAACACTGACCGGATTCATCCAGGCTACATCCACCAGTCCTTCTTCATCAAACGTGATACAGAAGCTTTCTGCCTGTGCATTTGTCTCCCAGTTTTCTTCGCTGTCACTGCTGTAAAAATGGTCATTCCCCATGCCAAGGCTGTTTTCCAGATCAAAATTCAGTCCTTCCAGCGTTCCTTCTGACAATACCTTATTCTGTACGTGGGTGACAGCGGCATCCTCGATCGTTCTGGTGTAATAAAAACGCCAGCCCGGTCTTTCTTCTGTGACAAGTCCTCCTGCTCCATCTGTATAGACATTTTCCGTCATGCAATACACGGTTTCTGCCTGTATATACTGTAATTCTTTTGAAAGTCCAAGCTCCTCCAGCATGCGGTCCGCCGCTTTTTTCATCTGTTTTCTTCCGGTTTTTGTTTTTGGTTCTGTACCGTTTCCGATGTGGTTCCACGGGACATAATCACTGTTCTCTTCTCTTCTCAGCTCCAGGTTTGCTTTTTTCTCCCCATTCTCTTCTATGTTCTGCATCTCAAAAATATAATTCTTATTTTCGGTATCAGACCAGGAAGCATAACGGTTCTCCAGGGACACGACTCCGCTCAATTCTTCCTGTGACTTCCATGCCAGTACTTCCCCCGTATCGTAATCCTTCAGCGGATGACCCTGCGTTAGAAGCTTCAGCCAGCCATCGAGATCGCCCTGCGTAAACCAGCGGCTCTGTGCCGTATAGATCTTCATGCTGTTGCCTGCCGGCATTTCGATATCCGCCTTTATGCCGACGGTGATATCTCCTTCCCGTATCTCCTGCTGCCATTCTTTCCCCGCCTGGACCTGTTCCGCGATACTGACATTTTCTTCGGATTCAGTTCCTGAAAAAATCTTCCCTGTCTCAGTTTCTTTCTCTTTTACGATACAGGAATCCTCCGGTGTCTCCATACATCCGCCAAGTGCTGCCGCCAGTGCGATACAGGCTGCCATCCATACCAGCTTTTTCTTTTTCCGTTTCATAATATCTCCTTATTCCTGCCGTGGAAATACAACCCGTATCTGTGTGCCTTTTCCCGGTTCACTGGTAATTCCCATTTTTGCATGATGCAGTTTTACGATCTGTGTGCAAAGTGCCAGTCCAAGCCCGATCCCGCCTGCTTTTTTGCTTCTGGATTTGTCTACCATATAAAAGGCTTCGGTGATCTTCGGAATCTCTTCTGCTGCGATCCCTTTTCCGTGGTCTTCCACAAAAATACAGCCATCTTTTGCTTCTACACGGATCGTATCTCCTTCTTTTGATGCTTTCATGGCATTGTCGATCAGATTGATCAGAAGGCTTTCCATCAGATCCACATCCATCACAAGCCTGGTATCATCACTTCTGGTTTCCAGAACGATCCCTTTTTCTTCCAGATGGTATTTCTCCAGTTCTGCCACTTTTTTCAGCAGCTCTGCCACCGGATATGCTTCCATGTGGATTGTTTCATTATTATATAGTTCCAGCAGATTCATCATTTTCCCTGACAGTCGTTCCAGCCTGCGGCATTCATTGTTGATATGCGTCAGTGCCTTTTTCTGCTGTTCTTCGTTGATCCGCACATGCAGAAGGGTGTCCGAATAGCCGATGATCGATGTCATCGGTGTTTTCAGTTCGTGTGCCAGACTTCCAAGAAGCTGTTTTCTTCGTTCGGACACCTGCTCCAGTTCTTCCATCTGGTATTCTATCTGGTCTGCCATCTGATTAAAAGATACGCTCAGTGCACCTACTTCATCGTTTGAACGCACGCGCACACGCCGGGTAAGCTGTCCCTGGCTGATCGCCCCTGCAGTTTCACGAAGGTCACGCAGCGGTTTGAGCATCCGGCGGATGATCCAGAATACCGCATTGATCGCTACTGCTACAATGATCCCCAAAAATACCAGAAACATCCCGATCTGCGTCAGTACATTGTTGTAAATTTCCGAAATATCCCGTACCAGAAGCAACTGATAAGAGCCTTTGCTGCCGTCCGAAACCGGTATTTTCTGTCCGACGATCATCAGATGCTTCCCATTCCGTTTCTGAAATGCCGCGACCGGCTCCCAGGTATCAAACTGCTTCAGTGCATTTCCGGTCAGTTCATAGTTGGTCGTATTTGCCGCCAGCTCCCAGTCCTGCAGAAGCATATAATCGCGGCAGCTATATCTGCGCAGCAAAAACTGGAGATAAGCTTTCCTTGCCGTATCGCTCATCTCCTGTGTATCTGCATTGCTCAGACTCTGACCAAGGGCATAGGCCGTTGTCCTTACCTGCCTGGACGCCGTTGTGCGTGTCTGATTTAAGTTATAATTGGTTGTTTCATATACGGTGATTCCACCGTAAACTGCCATGGATATCAGCAGAATGGCTGCTGTGAGCAGTGATATTTTCTGCCAGAGTTTCATGTCACTCCTCCAGTCGGTATCCAATCTTTGGAATGGTCTTGATCACATCTGCCAGATCCAGCTTTTTCCGCAGCTGGCCGATATGCACATCGATTGTTCTGGTCTCTCCCAGATAGTTGCTTCCCCATACTTCATTCAAAAGCTGTTCTCTGGTAAACGCTACGTTTTTGTTTTTTGCCAGCAGCACCAACAGGTCATACTCCATCGGTTTCAGGCTCAGTACTTTTCCGCCCCGTGTCACTTTATGCTCCGATAAATGGATCTCCAGATCCTTTACCTGTATGATCTCTCTTTGTTTTCCGGTACGCTCCAGCACTTTTTCGATCCGCACCAGCAGCTCCAGTACTTCAAATGGTTTTACGATATAATCTTCTGCTCCGGAACGCAGTCCCTTGATCTTGGAACTGACATCTGCCTTTGCCGTAATATAAATAACTGGTATGCCGTATGCTTTCATCACTTCCAGAAGCTCAAATCCGTCTTTTCCCGGAAGCATGATGTCCAGCAGTGCCAGATCAAATGCTTCTTGCTTTTCCAGCGTTTCTTCCACTTCATCGCCATCCATGACCGGAACGACTTCGTAGCCGGTCACTTCCAGGTTCATGCAGATCAGTTCTGAAATCGCCGTATCATCTTCTACAACCAGTATTCGGTTCGCCATAATTGCCCCCTGTATCTTTCCTTACGTCCCTTCTATTCTGCAGCCGTCTCCGTTTCCAGTCTTTTTAACTCATGGTAAAGCCTGGAAACCGGAAGTCCGACTACATTATAATAATCTCCTTCTATTTTTTCTACGAAAATCCCTGCCCGTCCCTGTATGCCGTAACTGCCTGCCTTGTCAAACGGCTCCCCTGTGGCAATATACGCTTCGATTTCATCATCGCACATCGGTGACATAAAAACATCCGTCCGCTCATGAAAAGCACGGACGATCTGACGCTCCCCTTTTTTCTGTATCAGTGTTACTCCCGTATAAACCTGATGTTTTGTTCCCTGCAACAGGGCAAGCATCCGATGCGCATCTGCAGCATCCTTCGGCTTACCCAGTATTTCTCTGTCTTTGGCAACGATCGTATCTGCCCCTATGATCACGGCATCTCCTGTCACTTCCTCTGCCACTTTCTGCGCCTTGGCAAGCGACAGTTCTTCTACGATCTCCCCCGGCTCTTCTTTTGTGATGCACTCCTGTGCATTTCCGATCTGGATTTCAAACGCGATCCCTGCCTGTTCTAACAGTTCTTTCCTTCTTGGCGAAGCGGATGCAAGTATGATCCTCATAAAATGTCCTCCGTCTTAATTCCGTCATCTCCGGACTTCTTATATTTGGAAAGAACCACCCCTCACTATTACTATAGCAAAGAGTGGTTCTCAAATTCTTCACATTTTTGTAAACAAATTGTAATCTTTGAATTAGCGGATTACTTTGATCCAGCCTTCCGGTGCTTCCAGACGTCCCATCTGGATACCGGTCAGTGTATCATACAGCTTCCTGGTAACCGGGCCCATCTCTGTCATACCGCTTGGCAGGCAGATTTCTTTGCCATGGTCTACAATCTTTCCTACCGGTGAGATAACGGCTGCTGTTCCGCACAGTCCACATTCTGCGAAATCTTTTACTTCATCAAGGTAAACTTCTCTTTCTTCTACTTCCAGTCCCAGGTATTCTTTTGCAACATAAACAAGAGAACGGCGTGTGATGGATGGCAGGATACTGTCAGATTTCGGTGTTACGACTTTGTTGTCTTTTGTAACAAACAGGAAGTTTGCTCCGCCTGTCTCTTCTACTTTTGTTCTGGTAGCCGGATCCAGATACATGTTCTCATCAAATCCCTGACGATGTGCATCCATGATCGCATGCAGGCTCATCGCATAGTTCAGACCTGCTTTGATGTGTCCGGTTCCTCTTGGTGCTGCACGGTCGAAGTCACTGACACGGATCGTGATCGGCTTTACGCCGCCCTTGAAATACGGTCCTACCGGTGTACAGAATGCACGGAACTGATACTCATCTGCCGGTTTTACACCGATAACAGCGTTTGATCCGAACATGTACGGACGAATGTACAGGGTAGCACCGGAACCATATGGCGGTACATAATCCGCGTTGGCTTCCACCAGTTTTACGATCGCATCTACAAAACGGTCTTTCGGAAATACCGGCATCTCCAGTCTCTTTGCGGAATTCTCCATACGCTCTGCGTTCAGGTCCGGGCGGAATACAACGATACGTCCGTCCTCTGTTGTATATGCTTTCATGCCTTCAAATACAGTCTGTGCATACTGTAATACACAGGCACACTCGCTGATGGTAACCATATCATCGGTGGTCATAGTACCTTCATCCCAGGCACCATCTTTAAAGTTTGATACGTAACGATAATCTGTTTTCACATAGCCAAATCCAAGATCTGACCAGTCAATGTTTTTTGCCATGATATCCTCCTAACGCCTTCCCTGCTGCTTTTTCATTCCACTTCGATACAACAGTCCGACAAAGTATTTTGATATGTTCTTAAGTATAATACTTTTTTCTGCGATATACAAGCATAATTCCTGCAAATTTTAGCAGTCATTCAGCTATACGGCAAATTTCAGGTCAGACGCACGTAAGACCTGGCAGGCGATTCTGGTCAGCTTTGCCGGCTGCATGCTCAGGTGCGTTTGATAAATTTCGTGCGGCAGGTCGGACAGGTGATCTCTATCTTTCCTTTTCCTCTCGGCACACGGATCTTCTGCCTGCACTGCGGACAGCGATAGATCTTGTGCGTTTTCGAATCGCTTATGATACTTTTATCCCCTTTGCAGAAACGGAACAGTCTGTCCTTCGCTTCCATATACATCCGTTCTTCTTCGCAGCGTTTTTTGATATTTTTGGAAAACATCCGGAAATACAGACAAAACAGTAAAATCCAGCAGATAGAATTCAGTGCCGGTGCGTGCAGCAGAGCGGAGCACAGCATACATGCCACTGCGACCGCCAGAAGAAAGCGTGAGAAATTGTCAATCCCATATCTGCCCTGCATAAATTTTGCAAATTTTTCTTTCATAATACCATATGCCCTTTCTGTTTTAACCTATGCGTAATATCTTAATACGCTCTGGCTGGAAAATCAATAAACTGCCGATTAAAAATTTCTAATATTCTTGCCATACCGGTCTGGTTTTGCTATAATGCAGTTAGTTTTGTCGAACTGTGTCGCCCAAAAGCGACGGAATGGAGTTTTTTATGAAAGTAAAGCATATGACGTTTCTGGCGATGTACACGACCATCGCCCTGACGATCTTTGTCGTGGAGGCGATGCTTCCGCCGCTCGCCCCGATTCCCGGCATCAAGCTTGGACTGGCAAATGTTGTCACTTTATGGCTTCTGTACTATGCCGGCTGGAGAGATGCCCTGTGTGTATTGCTGATGCGCATCACGATCGCCAGCATGCTAACCGGACAGATGGTATCCTTTTCCTACAGTCTGTGCGGCGGACTGTTCTGCTTCGCGGCGATGGCACTGCTTTTTTGGCTGCCTGGCAAAAAACAGATGGTCGTTATCAGCATCATCGGTGCCATGTTCCACAATCTCGGACAGATCTGTATCGCCATGGTGATCCTGCGCTCTGCCAGTATCCTTGTCTATCTTCCGGTACTGACGATCAGCGGCATCCTGACCGGAGCCTTTACCGGTCTTTGTTCCTGGTTTGCATCCAGAAAGCTGCGCAAAGATCAGGTCTGGTATTGCAGATGAACCAATAAGATTGCTCCCGCCTGAAAAATCGGAAATTACCTCACATCTGCTGCAAAAAACAGAGCCCCGAAACCGGGACTCTGTTTTTGTTATGCCTGGTACAAAAGAACTTTGAACCCTGCATCCTTATTTGGTTTTCTTATAAGCTGCTTTCTTAACGCCGCTCTTTTTCAGTGCTTTTTTCAGCTTGTTAAGCTGTGTTTTCTTCATCTTCTTCGGTACTTTCACCGTTACTTTCGCTTTTCCTGCCTTGAATGCATTTTTGCCGATCTTCGGTGCTTTTATTCCCTTGAAGGTGATTGTTGCCAGTTTCGGGCACTTGTTGAAGCTGTTCTTGCCGATGCTCTTGACATTTGCACCGATCACAACGCTTCTCAGTTTTTTCGCATTTTTGAATACGTTGTTTGCAACAGCCGTTACTTTAAACGTATAACCATCAATCGTTACCGTTGCCGGAATGATTACTTTCTTCGCAGTTTTCTTCAGAAGTTTGCTTACGCTTACGGTACCATTCTTTGCATCTGATTTTGTTACTTTGAATGCCAGTACGCCATCTGCACTCTTATGAACTGAACCTTTTGCAGGAACTGCTTTTGGTGCTTCCGGTGTGGATGGTTTCTCGGTAGACGGTGTAGTCGGTGTATCCGGTGTATCCGTTCCTTTTGCTTTTACGGTGATCTTAACCGTTGCTTTTACTTCCGGTCTTGCCACACTGCTTACGGTGATGGTTGCTTCTCCGGCTGCCTTTGCGGTTACCACGCCTGTGTCGCTTACTTCTGCGACTGCTTTATCACTGGATTCATACTTCAGATCTTTGCTGTCTGTCGTATCTTCCGGAGTGATCGCTGCGGTCAGTTTTGCAGTTTCACCGACTTTCAGTTCGCTCTTGTCTGCTTTTACAGAAACTCCTGTGATCGGTTTTTCTACAACCGGTTCACCGTTTACTTTTACGGAAATCTTTGCATATACATCGCTGTCTTTTACAGAAACTTTGATCTTGGTCTCACCGGCTTTGACTGCTTTTACATTGCCTTTGTCATCTACCGTTGCTACTGTTTCATCTTCTGAGGTAAATACAAGTTTGCCTTTTGCGTAGTATGGTGCGATTGCTGCACTTACCTGTGCACTCTCTGCCTCTTTCAGTTCCAGAGCATCTGTCGAAACATGTACACCCGTTGCAGACATATTGATGTTATTGTATTTATACTCATCGAAGTCATACCACAGTACTGTCTTTTCGTTGTCTGCTTTGTAAGTTCCGTTATCCAGATCATCTTTACTCAGTGCTGCTGAGTAAACACGGATGTTCTTGATATAGTTGGAAGAACCACGGTTTGTCTCCGGGCAGTAGCCGATACCCAGCGGGTATGTGGTGCTTGCTGCGGTTCCGGCATTCTGTGTCGTTACCACTTCTTTGCCTTCCACATAGACAGAAATGTTATTTCCATCGTAGATTGCAGCTACATGCAACCACTGCTTCATTTCTTCATCACTCAGTTTTATCGTTACTGTTTTCCAGCTTCCGCTTGTATTCTTGATAAAGAAGTATACACTCTGTTCAGAAATACGGAATGCGGCGCTGTTGTCACCTTTGGATGCGATCATATTGAAATCGCTTCCACCGATTCCATAGCCATTCGGATTGACCACTGCTTCGATCGTGAAGGCTTTGTTTCCACCGATCAGGTTGTTGAACGTTGTATTTGCTGCTTCACCCGGAACATCTGCATGTCCGTTAAATCCGACTTCACCGTCTTTTTCTGCAATATTTGCTGTAGCTGCTGCACTGATATCCATATCATAATGATTTGCACTCTTGTCTTGTACAACAACCGCTGCATCTTCCGTCTCTGCAAATTTCTTTGCCAGCGCGATTGCCTCCTGCAGTTTCTGATAACGGAATTCACCTACCAGAGCCTTACCTTCTTCTGCCAGCGCATTGTAAGATACGAGCATGTTCTGAAGTTCTGTTACATCACTGGCTCTCTGTACATAAAGTTCATCAATTTCATCAATCTTAGCATTCAGTTCTTCTGCCGCTGCTTTAATGATATCATCCTCAGAAACAGATGCTACGGTGCGGTATGCACGTGTTACGTCCATCGGATCGTTATCTTTTGTGGTATATGGTACCATGGTGTACTCATAAGTATAAGCTTTGTCGTTCGGAAGCAGGTATGCGGAAAGTGTATCCTGACCGCAGCTCTTGTTTCCGGTTCCCTGTGAACGATAGTTTACTGTCAGGATCGTGGAATCCAGTTTGGTCAGTTCATATGGATGCTGTGCCTGATCCAGATCATCTACTGTGAAATGCAGGGCAGATGCTTCTACGGTATCCGTTGCTGCGATCGCCATTGCACCGTTTGCAGATGGGTTGGTTACGGTAAACCATTTTACTCCGGTGATCGTGCCGGTATCCTGTGTATCCAGGTACGGATAGAACATTCCGGATACGGTGTTGGTATATCTTCCAACCGTTGCGAAATCTTCTCTGTCCCACATGGACTCTACCGGACCGTTACCATACCATTCTACGTTTTCATATCCTTCCGGCAGTTCCATAACGGTACCGATACGGACGTAACGTCCAAGGCTCGTGCCGGTTGCATCTACGGTTGCGTCTACCGTCACTGCACCGCTTCCATCTACGGTATAAACCATCGTCTGCTGCAGGTTTGCCTGACTTGCACTTGCCAGTGTGACGCTGATCGTCTTCTGTCCTGCATCGTTTGTTCCAACTGTAATATCAGAAGCCGTTACATTTTTGTTGACATTCTTCCAGTTGCCGTCATAGTTGCCGTTATCGTTGTTCAGCAGACCTCTCCAGTAATTCGGAACCGGGCCGCTTGTCAGCAGTGTTTCGTTTTTGTATTTATAGTTTTTCAGTGTTCCGGTTGCTTTCTCTACTTCGAAGCTGAAGTCTGTACCGGAAACTTTGATCACATCTTCTTCACTCTGATCTACAGTTACGTTTGTATCGACTGTCGGCTCTACTTTTGTGACTTCTGCCGGAACCTGGAACTGCTCGTAAGCAACCTCATGTCCTGCTTTTGCCCATTCGGTATCCTCTTTGAGCTGTACAGACAGGTTCAGATAATACTCTGCTCCTGCTTTCTTCTCTTCCGGCATGGATGCACGATAAGGAACTTTGATCGTTCCGCTCTCTCTGCCTGCAATATCGGTATCTTCCGCAGAAAGTGTACCGGAACCGATCTCTTTGCCGTCCTCAGTCAGTGTCCATGTTACGTCAAAATCATTCAGATTCAGGAAGTTGTTTTCATTGTAAACGTCGATGGTCTCGCCGAGCAGCTTGCTGTCATCTGCGGTAAACCATACGCTCTGATACTGATATTTTACTTCATAAAGTTCCGGCTGAACATCCCTGTCCGGAGATACCAGACCGTTTACACAGAAGGAGTTGTCGTTCGGGCTTTCGCCGGAGTCTCCGCCGTATCCATAGAAGTTGCCTTTGATTTTATCTGAATACAGGTTTGTATGAGCATCGGTATCTGCATAGTAATCATACGGTTTGGAAGATTCATCAACGGTCAGGCCCGAAAAATCTGCCCACAGAAGAACATCATCGGATTTCTCTGTGATTGTCGGTGTTGTGCTGTTCTGAGCATTGATCTCCTCCAGGGACAGTGCTCTGTTGTAAACACGTCCGATAGAAATTTCACCGTCAAAGGTTCTGCCGTTGTCGGCACTGCATCCTACTCCGAGTGCTACGCTGCTGGATGCAATGGTTGTATTTCCGTTTCCGCTTCCGATCAGTTCACCATCACAGTAGATCTTGATCGCACCTTTATCATATGTTGCAACAACCTGATGCCATTTTCCTACCCAGTCTGCCGGTTTTACTGCTGTTACAGAATTCCAGCTATTATTATAGTAAGCAAAGAACTCCAGATTCTTGTCGCTGTTTGTCTTTAATGCAAACTGGTAATCACCTTTTGCCATCAGGACTTTATCTGATCCGTCAGATGCCGGTTTACAGATCACTTCTACGGTAAAGCTCTTGCCGCTTCCGGAGAGTGCTTCGTTGTATTTGTCACTGTCGAACAGTGCATAACCGTTTGCACTCTTGCTGGTCAGTGCTGCGCTGTCCGGATTTTCATTAACAGAATTGATGCTTGCAGCTCCTACCACGCCGTCTTTCTTTTCTGTTACAACGTAAGACTGTGGCAGATTATCAAGACTTAAGATTCTGGACTGGTCAACCCAATCCCAGATGAATCCGCCGAGCATATTGTCAGAAGAACGGATTGCATCCCAGTATTCTTTCAGGTTACCTACGGCATTACCCATCGCATGGTCATACTCGCACAGAACATACGGCATATTTGCAGATGCTCTGGAATACAGCGTGTCAACGCTCGGATACATGTTGCTTCGCATATCGGTTCCATTGTTTCCATCGGAAGATTCAGAATGAACCGGTCTTGTGCTGTCGTTGTTCTTGAAGTACCAGATCAGGTCATAGAACATACCGTTTGCATAAGAAGCACTGCTGCTGTAGTGGTTCTCATTTCCGGTCGACCACATAACGATGGAAGTACGGTTTTTCAGTCTGTTGAATGCGGTAACCGTACGGTTCATTGCCAGGTTCTTGAAGTTTGCCTGTTTTTCTCCCTGATTCATCAGTGCATGAGATTCCAGGTTGGTCTCACCCATCACGTAAATACCGTATTTATCACACAGATAATACAGATACTCGTCGTTGCTGTAGTGAGAGGTACGCAGTGCATTTAAGTTGTACTGCTTCATCAGTTTGATGTCTTCTTCCTGTGTCTCATGCGGTACATATTTGCCGTATTCCGGATCGGTATCATGGCGGTTTGTACCTTTGAGCAGAAGCTGTTTACCGTTGATCGTGATCGGTTTGTACTCAGAATCGGTTGTGGTACGATTACCATTTGTATCTACTTCGGATTTTGTAAACTCGATCTCACGGAATCCAAGCTGCTGGGAAACGCTTCCCATGTAGGTGCCTGTCTTGGAATCATACAGGGACAGAACCATGGTATACAGGTTCGGTGTCTCAGCGGACCACAGCTCCGGTGAAAGAACCAGCTTGCTGCCTGTTACGGAAGCGGTACCGTCTGTGTCACCGTCTGCTGCCGGAACGGTATCCAGCTCCATCGTCATATCGTTGACAAACATCTTTCCGTCCTGATCATAAAGACGTACATCCACTTTATAACCTTCTGCAGCTGCCTTGGAAGCATTGGCTACAGTTACATTCAGGTTCATCGTTGCATTTTTGTAGTTCTCATCGAGATCTGTCTCTACTTTATAGTCCTGGATATGTACCAGCGGTGCAGAATACAGGTATACATCACGGAAAATACCGCCATCGTAATACATATCCTGATCTTCCATCCAGGTACCGTCACAGAATTTGTGAACTTCAACTGCCAGAAGGTTGTCGCTTCCGTCTGTTGTCAGATAATCGGTAATATCAAAGCTATGTGGACTGTAGCTGTCCTCGCTGTATCCTACTTCTTTGCCGTTTACATATACATAATAGGAAGATTCTACGCCCTGGAAGGAAAGGTAAACTCTTCCGTTTGCTGCCTTCATATCATCCGTTACGTCAAAAGTCTTACGATACAGACCTACTGGATTGTAGTTTGTCGGTGCATTCGGTGCATTGACACCACTGTCATATTTTGACTGCCAAGGCATAGTTACATTGGTATAGATAGAAAAATCAAATCCCTGTCTTGTCCAGCTGCACGGAAGCTGCAGATTTGTTTTCCAGTCATCTGTGGTTGCTTTGTAATCGGTCTTATAGAAATCTTTGTATGCATCGCCCTGTGCCAGTGTCTGATTCTGTAATACAACGAGTGACCAGTCTGCCTGATCTTTTCCGGTTAAAAGCTGCACATATTTCGATGCTGCTTTGTTGTAGTCCTTTGCACCTGTGATTGCCTTGTCTACGCTGTCATAGACTACATTTGTCGTTGCAAAGGTACTTGCCGGTTCTGTGTTGATACCATATACATCTGCTGCTTTGACCTGGTTGCCATCAACATCTGTATACGTCTCTCCTGTCCATTCTTTGTGCGTGAATTTTGTCTTATCCACGTCTGCTGTTACCTTTGCGACCTGATTTGGGACTTCTGTCTTCGTCCACGGGTCGGTGTAGCTGGCATTTGTATTGGATGTACTCTCAGCGTCCTGTGCCTGCACGGCCGGTACCGCCGGTGCTGCGCTTACTGCCTGACCTGCGATCATAGAAGCCGCCAGGGAAAATGCCATAACTTTTCTCCACTTCATACTTCTTGCTCCTTTCTTTTTGTGCACCTTCTGAAGCTTTCATATCCAGCTTCCTGTTGATGCATAATAATAGAAATTTCAGTCCAGCTTTCTGCCTGACTCTTAACAGTATTTTACCACTCTATTCACAATTTGTACACAATTTTTGCATTATTTTACCAATATTTTTCGTCAAATGCTCTCATTTTTTAGTATATAACACAAGAGAGCGTAACATGATCGTTACGCTCTTTCCAAAAAATCCTATAGTTTTTTCATTTCATATACACTGCGGCTGGAAACAGCCTCCCCCCATCGGTACCAAAGGCACCAGGTCAGAATTTTCCTGTTTTGTCTTTCAGTTCTTCTGTTTTATCTTCCAACTCTGCTGTTTTCGTTTCTTCTACAGCTGTTTCTTTTTCTTCTGCGTCTTTTGCTTCTTCCGGTGTTGCATAATAATCTTCTTTAATCGCTTTATAGCTTTTGGTAACTCCCATGATCACCATACCGGCGCCGATCACTGCAAATACAACCATAAAGATGGACATCAGTGTCTTGTCTGTGCCGCTGCTGGTCGGGATATCTTTATACATATAGTATGCCTGTGCAAGCAGATACACACCTGCCATGGCATAAATCGCCATACGTCCTTTATATTTGGCTCTGTCATTCATAATATTTATGCTCCTCTCTTTTCGTCTGTACATTATATTGACCCCAATTGATGCCAACTAATTGCTCCGCTGACAACATTCTCGCGGAACGTTTATCTTAGTCGGAGTTCGATCTCCGCCTAAGATAAAAAGGACCGAACAATATGTCCGGCCCTTGAGATTCTGTAAAAATTATTTACGAACCAGGTATTTTCTCATATCGATAGAGCAAGCTACCAGGATGATGAGACCTTTGATGATGTACTGCATACTCTGGTTGATTGAGAGGAACTGCAGTGCAACGAAGATAATTCTCAGGATGAATACACCAAGAACGATACCGCTGATCTTACCAGTACCACCTACGAAAGATACACCACCGATAACGCAGGCAGCGATAGCATCACACTCGTAGTTCAGACCTGTGTTGGCCTGGTTGGAACCGATACGTGCTGACTCGATGAAACCTGTAATACCATACATGCATCCAGCCAGAGTATGTACTGCAATTGTTGTCCAGAATACACTTACACCAGATACGTTTGCTGCTTCCGGGTTAGAACCTACAGCGAACATATTTTTACCAAATGTTGTTTTGTTCCACATGAACCACATGAAAGCGATCATGACAACTGCATACCAAACATAGTTCGGGATTGGAACACCAAAGAATTTAACCAAACTTCCTGTTACAAAGTTTTTGAAAGAATTGTCCAGACCTGACAGAGGCTGTCCATTGTTGCCATTGATCATGATGTACAGAAGCAGTACACCGTATGTAATAAGCTGAGTAGCCAGTGTTACGATGAATGGATGCAGTTTAAACTGTGCTACGAACCATCCATTGACGAAACCTACGATACCACCAACAACGATAACGATCAGAATTACTACCGGGATTGGCAGTGGCTGCAGATTCGGGAACATCTTTGTTGCATAGTCCATAGACTGCAGTAAAGATGCGGAAATACATGCTGTCAGACCTACAACTCGACCAGCAGAAAGGTCAGTACCGGTCAGTACGATACATCCTGCGATACCAAGTGCGATCGGAATATTTGCTGCTGACAGAGAAATAATATTTACGATGGAAGATACACTCAGGAATTTATGGTTCTGTGTGTATGTATAGATTGCAGCAACGATGATCAAGATGTACATCAGGTTGTTGATGAATCCCTCTTTCCAGAAGGTTTTCTTGTCTTTGCTGTCCAGTGTTTTATAATTTGCGATACTTGCTTTTAAATTTGAAAATGCTCTCACTTACTTCAGCCTCCTTATACATATTTTGCCGCAAGGGTCATGATCTCTTCCTGGTTGGTCTCGCTGACTTTTACTTCACCAGCAAGACGGCCACCGGACATAACGAGAATTCTGTCACAGATTCCCAGAAGCTCTGGCATTTCAGAAGAAACTACCATAACTACTTTGTTCTTATTTGCAAGATCCAGAATCAACTGGTAAATCTCATATTTAGCTCCAACGTCGATACCACGTGTCGGCTCATCCAGCAGCAGTACCTCCGGGTTGGTCAGCAGCCAGCGGCCAAGGATAACCTTCTGCTGGTTACCACCTGACAGAGAACGAATTTTCGTTTCCTGTGTCGGTGTTTTGGTATGCATTGCATCGATCGACCACTGAGTATCCTCTCTCATGGACTTCTCGCTCAGATACAGACCTTTCTTTTTATGTTTCTTAAGGCTGGAGATAACCGTATTTTCGCGAATACTCAGAATTCCGAAAATACCGGTTGCACGACGTTCCTCTGTCAGAAGGGCAAAACCGTTCTTGATGGACTCTCGTGCATTGCGGTTTGTACAAACCTTACCGTCCAGTTTGATGGTTCCTGATTTTCTTGTTGCAATACCGAAGATATTCTCCAGTGTCTCGGTACGTCCGCTTCCGTCCAGACCAGCCAGGCCAACGATCTCACCACGGCGTACTTTGAAGGAAACATCACGCAGCAGAGAATACTGTGCGGTCAGGTTTTCTACCTCCAGAGCAACTTCGCCCGGTTTGTTTGTTTTTGGCGGGAACTGGTTTGTCAGTTCACGGCCTACCATCAGTCTGATGATCTCATCCATTGTCATCTCTTTTGCCGGTTTGGTAGCTACCCAGGTACCGTCTCGCATGACTGTGATATCATCAGAAATTCTGAGGATCTCTGCCATCTTATGGGAGATGTAGATGATACCACATCCCTGATCTCTCAGCATATTTATGATCTTGAATAAGTGTTCTACCTCTTCTTCTGTCAGTGAAGATGTCGGCTCGTCGAACACGATAATTTTCGAATTAAAGGAAACTGCTTTCGCAATTTCTGCCATCTGACGCTGTGATACTGGCATAGTACTCATGATCCTTTTTGGATCAACGTCGATCTCCAGTTTGTCGAAAAGTGCTTTTGTATCATCATACATTTTCTTTTCGTCTACCATTGGACCTTTTTTGGGATAACGTCCCAGCCAGATATTGTCCATAACACTACGTTTCAGGGCCTGGTTCAACTCCTGATGAACCATTGCTACACCATTTTCCAAAGCTTCCTTGGAATTTTTGAAATTGATTTCTTTCCCTTCCAGAGAAATGGATCCACCGTCTTTTACATACATCCCAAACAGGCACTTCATCAATGTAGATTTCCCAGCGCCGTTCTCTCCCATCAGTGCGTGAACTGTTCCTCTTCTTACGGTCAAAGAAACATTATCCAACGCCTTAACGCCTGGGAACTCCTTGCTGATATTTTTCATTTCAAGCAAAACATCATGCTCCATATCCTGACCTCCTGTCTTTCTACTACTCGCTCCTATACTTAAGGAACGGCCGCCGACCAGCGGCAGCCGTTACCTTTGTATACTGTTTTATGGATTTGCATCCGGTTTTCCGTTCTTACGGAATCAACACTTCTTATTCAGCAGCTGTCTCAGTTGCTGCTGTTGTCTCAGCTGCTGCATCATCTGCAGTTGCTGCACCTTCTTCTCCTGTGTAAGTAGCGTATGGGATATAAATCTTGTTGCTTACCTTCTCAGAGATGTTGTAAGAATCTGTGTTAGCCATTACCTCCTGACCTGAACCAGCGTTCTTTGTCAGGTCTGCGATACAAGCTGCCATACCTTCAGCATCCTGTTTGATCGTTCCTGTCATCTTGCCATCTTTGATCAGCTGTTTAGCTGCATCTGTAGCGTCTACACCGAATACAGGGATGGTTGTGCAGTTATCTGTACCCAGGTTGTAACCTTTATCGTTCAGAGCGGAGATAGCACCTTCAGCCATACCATCGTTGTTGCAGATAACAAGCTCGATCATGTTCTTGTTCTCTTCGTTGTACTGTGTCAGGTTGGTTGTCATGTAGTTGTTAGCTGCTGTTGCACTCCAGTTACCATCCTGGTCAACCTGGTAGCAATCAGAGTTAGAAGAATCAAAGTATTCCAGTTCTGGTTTGCCGTTCTCTTTCAGAACTGCGTTAGCATCTTCAACACCATACTGTGTACGGTAGATAGCTTCTACGTTACCAAGCTGTCCCATGAACATAGCGTAGGAGATCTTTCCGTCGCCGTTCAGGTCTACTGCATCGTAGTTGTCAACCAGGTACTGTCCGACCATCTGTCCCTGCATATGTCCGGCTTCCGGAGCGTCTGTACCAACGAATGCACATTTGTCATAGCTTCCAAGTACTTTACCTTCATCTTCGTCACCTTCTACTGCACGGTTGAAGAAGATTACAGGGATATTTGCTGCTTTTGCTTTCTCAACGATCTGAGAAGAAGCATCTACAGAACCAGATGTTACGATGTTAACGATCAGTACGTTTGCACCTGTCTGGATAGCTGTATCGATCTGCTCGTTCTGTGTTGTCTGGTTGTTGTTTGCATCGTAGTCCTGGTATTTAACACCCAGTTCGTCCAGTTTAGCATCCAGTGCTGTACGTACGGAAGCGATGTATGTATCACCGTATGTATAGTACATAACTGCTACGTCTGCATTAGACAGATCAACATCACCTGCTGCATCTGCTACGGACTGTGCTTCTGTTTCAGCGTCTGCTGCATCTGTATCGCCTGCTGCTTCTGTTGCTGCTGCTGTATCGGCTGTTGTGTCTGCTGTGTTGTTAGATGATCCGCATCCTGCAAGCAGAGATGCTACCATTGCTGTTCCAAGTAAACCAGCGATTACTTTTTTCTTCATGATAAGTTCCTCCCAAAAAAAAATGATTTGTTTTTCATTACCCTAACAATATATCACAAAGTTGGATATTTTCCAATATGATAATTTACGATTTTGATATAATTTTCTATTTTTTTATAGAAAATGCAACCCTCTCTTCATAATTTTGCACGAAAACAGAAGTCAATTTTTGTTACTTTTTTCGAACGCAAACAGACGGCGCTGACATTCTTCCTCATACATGTTCTCTTTGTCCACGGCAATCGTATCCGTATAGACCGTATCTTCGATCTGATATCCATTGATGAGTTTGTATGCTGTCTCGACTCCGAGGTATCCCATCGCATAAGAATTCTGTACGATCAGGGTATCGACTTCCCCGGTCTCCAGCATACCGACGGACACTACATTGCTGTCAAATGCGATCACACGGACACTGTCTTTCATACCAAGCTCCTGGATGGCATAACCGACACCAAGGCTTGTCCATTCATTAAAGGTCACGATCACATTGATCTGCGGATTCCTGGCAAGCATCTGTTTTGTGCCTTCTTTTGCATCATCCGTATCAGACAGGACATTGATCACATCATCAATACTTGCTCTTTTGTCACGTTTGACCGTATCACGCAGTCCTTCTTCGCGTTTCTGTCCATTGTCAGAATTTTTATCGTAATTTACAATCCCGATATGGATTTCTTCATTTTCATCCTCCAATGCCGCTTCTGCTGCTTTGCACCCTGCATCATAGTTGTCGGTTCCGATCCGGCAGCTGACTTCGTCGCTGTTTACATCGCTGTCAATGACCACGATCTTTACACCTTTTCCGGCTGCATCATTGATCGCATCGGCATTTGCCTGATAATCCACAGCAGAAAAAACAATGACTTCCGCTCCATTTTCTACCGCTTTTCGGAGCATTTCATTCTGTGCCCGGTAATCTTCTTCGTTCTTAGGGCCTTCAAACGTAAGATCCAGATTACATGCGGTAGCGGCATTGACCGCTCCTGCATACACAGATTTCCAGAATCCGGAAACCGTTGATTTGGTAATGAAAGCGACCTTGTGTTTCTGATCCGCACTGCTCTCGCTCTCTTTTTCGGACACTTCCGACCGGTGCACTGCAGTGAGTGCAAAGACCAGGGCGATACACACAAGAAATGCGATCCATAAAATCCGGTTGCGCCACTTCCTATTTATTTTCATATTCCTTCTCCGTTATTTTCGGCATTGTGATCGTCACACGGGTTCCCTCGTCCAGTTCGCTCTCGATCACAAGCCCATACTGCTCTCCAAAATAAATTTTGATCCGGTCATTTACATTTTTGATTCCGATGCCGGCACGGTCGCCCGGTTCTTTCTTCAGCACTTCTTCGCACTGCTCTTCCGTCATGCCGACTCCATTGTCCGTAACTGTGAAGATGATCTTATCCTCCGTCTGATGAATCCCGATCTGGATCAGACCTTCGTCCACCATGCGGTCCATGCCATGATAAATCGCATTTTCTATGATCGGCTGCAGGGTAATCTTGTTGCAGTAATACTGCAGGCAGCCCTCATCCACATCGAAGGTATACTGAAACTGGTTCTTATAACGAAAATTCTGGATATGCAGATAACTCTGTGCATGCTGAAGTTCTTTTTCGATCGGGATCAGTTCATGACCGCGGCTGATACTGATGCGAAACAACCTTGCAAGTGCATTGACCATTTCCACTGCATCTTCGTTGCGTCCTGCCTCACACATCCATGCAATCGCATCGAGTGTGTTATAAAGGAAGTGCGGATTGATCTGTGCCTGAAGTGCTTTCAGCTCCGTCTTGCGCAGTGTGATCTCCTCCTGCCGTACCTTTTCCATCAGCTTCTGGATACGCACTGCCATATGTTCAAAGGAATCGGACAGTGCCGAGATTTCTTTTGTTCCGCGCACCGGCTGATAGACAAACTCACTGCTGTCCCCTTCGAAATCTCCCATCGCTTTTACAAGGCTCTTGACCGGTTTGGAAAACAGATCTGAGAAAACACTGCCAAGGAATACTGTTCCGGCAAGCACGATCGTCAGGATCACGACCAGGCTGCTCACTACGCGCTCTACTTTATTGGTGATCATCTCATCTACATAGCAGACTCCGACGATGTGCCAGTCACAGTTTTCCAGTGCATTGACCGTATAAATGACGTTGGATTTGATGTACGTACCATTTTCCATATTTGTCTGATCTTCTTCTTTGAGCGAAGCATAGATAAGCTGCTGCTGCGGGTGATAGACGATGCTTCCTGCATCATCTGCAATATAGCAGTAGCCATGCTGCCCGATGCCGACATCATCTACATAATCCGCGATATTGTAGAAACTGATATCAACTGCAACCTGGATCTCATTTCCGGATACATCTTTCATTTTTTGGGAGATTGTGACCACCCAGGGATAATAATCCACAAACAGCGATTCCACATGTGGTTTTGTGATATTGAGGATCTTTGTCTCTTCTGGTATATCTCTGGCATAAGAAAGATTCCTGATATAGTTTTCTTTTAATTTCTGTCCGTTTGACCAGCAGCGCAGAAGCTGTCCGTTCATATCATAGGAAGTAATCGCCACAACATCCTGCCGGATCTTGAGCAGATTAGAGAAAAAGTTATTTGCCTCTTCTTCCTCTTTCTGGATATTGGCACAGATCATCTGCATGATATCCTGCATATCTTCTGTATAATTTGCAACGGTATTTTTCACCTGAACGACTGCCTGCTCGCTTGTGGTCACTGCATTTTTTTCCATATCATTCCGATAAATATTGACAAACGTAAACAGTGAAACGACCGATGTGATCATCACGATCACGATCACAAGAATAGTGAACAGACTGGACAGGGAAATTTTCTGCATCCGGTCTTTTTCCTGCTTAATCCTGTCTGTTATCTTCATACGATCTCCTGCAGCTGTTCGGCGAAACACCGGTATATTTTTTGAAACAATAGCTGAAATAATGCTGGTCATTATAACCGCATTTTTCTGATATTTCCCGTACCTTCATACTGGTATCTACAAGCAGCTCCTTCGCTGTCTCGATCCTCTTCTTTGTCAGCAGTTCCTTAAACGTTTCTCCGGTATCTTTTTTCAAAAGTGCACTTAAGTAGTTCGGGCTGACGGAAATCTCTGTGCTTACTGATACCAGCGACAGATCCGGATCTGCAAATTTTTCATTGATGATGCGGATTGCACGGCTGCAGAGCATAACACTGCTCTTTTTACGCTGATCTGCGATCATCATTCTTGCAGTAGTGCAGATATCTACATAAAATTTCTGGGAATCTCCGATATTTCCAAACATTTTCATACTGTACATCGGGAATTTCTGCTGAATCTGCTGTACGACTTCCTCTCCGGCAATCGAGTAAACAACCTGATATACCGTAGAAACCACCAGCATCAGAATAAAATCTGCCTCTGACTGAGAAATCCGGTGCTGGACCACCTGATCAAAAAAATTCATCAGATAATCTGTAATCTCCTCTGTCGTCCCTTTTCTTAAGAGATTCTCGATATCCTCTACTGTCTGGTGTACAATGACCTTATCAAAATTTTCTGTCCGCTCATCATCCGATATAAAATGGATGCTGCCTTCTTCTCCGCCGTAATTTGCCGCCGCACTCATCGCTTCCAGATAACATTCATGGCAGTTCTCCAGTTTCTCCACCACACGGCCTACGCCGATCAGGCTTTCCATTCCCATAATACGCTTTACACTCTGATTGATATCATCTACAAGGATATGCAGATATTTGTCAAATCCACGCTTCGTTGCAAGAAGCAGCGACACAACTCTTCCCTGTAAATAGACACTGCTGTATTTCGTGTATTTTTTTAAAATGGAATCGATTGCTTCTACGCTTGATCTTCCGGTACAGTTCTTTCC
The DNA here is from genome assembly GCA_900551235.1 of uncultured Lachnospiraceae bacterium. Classification (GTDB taxonomy): domain Bacteria; phylum Bacillota; class Clostridia; order Lachnospirales; family Lachnospiraceae; genus Hominisplanchenecus. The sequence goes on along the minus strand of URUU01000005.1, from coordinate 41,988 downwards.
ATCCTGATCCAGGATTCTTGTAACCATCACTGCATAGCACAGTGCCTCCGGCTCCTCCCCTCCGATCAGACCGCAGGAGACTGCATCCTCCATCAGCTTCTGATGTTCCGCTTCTGATAATTCACCGCCAAATCCATCCAGCAGCAGCGGCACCAGAAATTCTGTTTTCCCGATATGCTCCGGTTTCTTTCCCGGCTGAGAAAATACCCGGAATTTCTGATCGATCTTTTCTTTCATCTTTCGCAGCTCATTTTCCAGTTCCGAAGATGAAATCGGTTTTAACAGATAACTTATAATATTATACTGTATGGCCTGCTGTGCATAAGAAAAATCATCAAATCCGCTTAAAAAAGCAATCTGGGTCGCAGGCCGTATCTCCCGGACCTGACGTGCAAGTTCGATTCCGCTGATAAAAGGCATCCTGATATCGGTCAGAAGCAGATCCGGTTCCAGCTTTTCGGTAAGCTCCAAAGCTTCCTCACCATTTTCTGCCTCTCCGATCACCTGAAAGCCGACACTTCCCCAATCCACTTTCCGGATCAGAGAGCGGCGGATCTCCTGCTCATCATCCGCAACGATTACTGTATACATGGTGTTTCTCCTCTTTCTGATTTACGCTTTTTCTTACCATTATACCCAGAATCACGGATTTGTCAAAAGAACTTGCCTGGCAGATTTTTCCTCTAGTCCTCCCACGGGCGGATGCGGTATTTTGCCCCTGTGCGGTCACAGATTTCCTGACACTGTTTTTCTTCCTCGTGCGTGATTGTGGTATCTACGGTTGTCATCACCACATTCGGAATGTATTTTGTGCATTCTTCCGCAAAATCGATCATGGCATCAAAAGACTGTTCTCCGAATCGGCTGCGTACCAGTTTGTGGTATTCGTCCGCATTCGGGGTATTGAGACTGATGGAGATGGTATCCACAAGTCCTTCCAGTTCCGGAACGATATCTCTTCCGTTGACCAGATTTCCCAGTCCGTTTGTGTTGATACGGATCGGCATATTGTATTTCTCTTTGATCTGCTTTGCAGTCTGCTTCAGTACGTCAAGTGCTTCTGTCGGCTCTCCGAATCCGCAGAATACTACTTCTTTATATTTTGAAAAGTCCACGCTTTTCATGGCTTCCTGTACTTCTTCAAAAGACGGTGTATGCTCCAGCCACAGCACATGGGAATTTTCCATATGATCCCTGGTCTGACGCAGGCAGAAGGTACAGGCACATGGACATTTATTTGTAAGATTTACATAGATATTATCATGTACTTCATAAAAAATCGTCATCTCTTTTTTCATATTACATAACCATCCTTTCTTTTTGTTTCTGTTTTGTTCTCAGTCGATCTTTAACTTTCCTAAAACTTCTTCAAAACATACACCATCTGTCAGCGGAATATCCAGTTCCTGCGAACGGATAATACATTTTTTTATAAATTCAGATGCCTTTTTTACAGATCGGCAGAATGGGACTTCATTGACCGCATCGGCTGCAATGATGGATGCAAAAATATCACCGGTTCCGGAACGCTGTGTTCCTTCTTTATGGGTACGCAGCACTTTCGGCTGCTGTCCTTCTTCGTAGCAGAAGTTTGCGATAAACCCACCCTGCACAATACCGGTGATGGCGATTTTCTTCGGTCCCACCTTGTGGATCTTTTCTGCCATTTCCTGAATCTCTTCGATTTTCCATTTTTCTTTGTAAGGGGTATCCGTAAGCACACAGGCTTCTGTGACATTCGGTGTGAGAATATCTGCATATTCTACCAGTTTTTTCATTTCATCACACATCTCCTGTGTATAGGTAGGATAAGGTTTTCCATAATCGCCCATCACCGGGTCAACGATGATCTGTGTTTCTTCTGTCTTAAATTCTTTAAAAAACTTTTTTACGATCTCAATCTGCTCCTTTGATCCTAAAAACCCGGAACAGATCCCGTTAAAATGAAGATCCAGTTTTTTCCATTCCTGCATATAGGGAATCATACGGGAGGTATAATCCTCAAAAAAGTAGCTTGGAAATCCCGTATGGTTGGAAAAAATGGAGGTCGGCAGCGGACAGCACTGCACCTTCATAACAGAGAGAATTGGCAGAGCTACGGCTATCGAGCATCTGCCAAATCCTGAGAAATCATTTATCACTGCAATTTTTTTCTGATTGTTGTGAGACATAATTCCCCTTTCTAAGATGCCAGGGTCATAGGTCAAAAACCACGATATGCGAATAGCGGGCAGAATTGTCAAAGTACGAAGTACGGAACAATTCGTATGGCATCTCTTTACTTGATTATTTACGCAAATCGTTTGATAAATACCGGAATCCTGGCTTTCTCAAATGCAAATCCGATCACATAGAACAGCGCAAGTCCGACTACACCTTCTGTGGTCAGTCCCGGAATCTGCGCAAATCCTGCTGCCACACCACCGTACAGGAAACATCCTGCAAGCGTATAACCGACGATCATGACCACAATGCCTGCTGCTGTTCCAAGGAATGTCCGTACACGCATCATGCGGATCTCTTCCCCTTCCCTGTAAGCGATCATGGCGATCACAAGTCCCATGATTCCTTTGATGAGCAGTGTCGGGATGATCCACTGGGTGTAACCGCTGAGCAGATCTGCCAGGCAGGAGCCGATGCCTCCTGCCAGCATACCGGTCATATTGCCAAAATAAACGCTGACCAGCAGAATACAGCAGTTGCCAAGATGCATATAGCCAAGCGGGATCGGAATCTGGATCACCATTGTGGATACGCATACAAGTGCGATCGCCAGAGCATCGACTGCCAGTTTCTTTGCTGTCCAGTTTGTGTTTTTCTTTTCGTTCATGTTTTCCTCCTTCATGACACACTTCTTTCACCTTCCTGTTTTTCTTGCTGTTCAGTATAAACGCTTTTTGTCATTTAAAAAACATACAATATTCATCATTTTTAACAGGTCAGTTTTATGCATATGCTTTTATAAAGCGGAAAACAAATTTCTTCTGTCTGCTCATCCCTTTCATCGCCATCCGGCACACATAGCGGTACAGACCGCGTACCTGCAGGGTTTCTTCTTTTGCCGGCTCTGTTTCTGAAAAGTTTGCACGCATGACAATATCCATCACCGTATCCAGTTCTTCTTTGTTCAGCCACAGGAACTGTTCGCAGACCTTCCTGGTAAAATCCGCCTCCATGCAGTCCAGTTCTTTGGGCATCCCCGCAAATACCAGAACCTGATACAGATCATCAAAAATCTCCTTTACATTCTGTCGTCCGCGTCTGCGAAGCCGGATACTTCTTTCTGCAAACAAAAGCAGAAGCAGTACACATCCTGCAAGCACCACGGCCGCAATCGACAAAACAGTCGATGCTTCTTCTGATATAAATACTTCAGTCTCCTGCTCTCCATCCGCGGTATCCCCGTTTTTCTGCATAGCCTGTGTCTCTTTGTCACCGCCTGCTGTTTCATCCTGCATGGTTTCCTGCACATCGGACTGCATTTCGCTTTCTTCCTGTGTTTCCGGCTGTACATCTTCCTCACCATAGGCAAGTTCTGCTCCGGAGTCATAAGATGGTGTGGTTTCAAATGGAATCCAGCCATAATGATCGACATAGATCTCTGCCCAGGCATGTGCCCGTCCGTCCACAACATTTGCCGTCCATCCTGCCTGATCCTGCCATTCAAAATCAGAAGAGGGTATGGCAAATCCGGTCACATAGCGTGCAGGCACACCATACATACGCATCAGCAGTACTGCCGCTGTCGCAAAATGCACACAGTATCCTTCTTTTTGTTCGAACAGGAAATACTCTGCAAAATTCTGCTCCTGTGGAAAACGTCCGACCTGTGGATTATAGACTGCATTCTCATCGAGCATCGTCCGCACGGTATTGCAGATTTCTTCCAGGTTCGCACCCGGATGTTCCTGTACAAACTGCTGCATAGTTTCCGTGCCTTTTGTCGGATAATCCAGATAATGCTTATATACATACTCACGATAGTCATCCGTCAGGCCGTCCGCCGTCTCTGTAAACAGATTGCCCAGACGTGCCACCGGATAATACAGATATTGTTTTTCCGATGCATCCTGCTTCTGTGCATGAGAAAAATAAGGTGCATAGGCATGCGACGCATCGCCCGCCCCCTGTGGAAACCCCACAGAAATGCCGATCGGTCCGTCATAGCCGTGTGCCGATGAGCTTGCTGCCGCACGCTGATAAAAAATCTCCCGATCTGCTTCTTTGTCGCCGATGGCTTTCCACTGATCGTTTGTATAGTCTGCTCCGGTGTAAACACGCAGATACAGGCTGCCCTGCGGCTGCTCACTTTCACTGACGGAAAACAGAATCTGCCCGGTATTCAGAAAGAAATCCGTATTATTGATCGTTCCGTCACTGACACCACCGGATGCAATCGCTGCCTTTTTGTTCTGAAACGGTTCTGTGATCTTCTGCACTTCCCGGATCAGAGAAGTCTGCTGGATCCTGGTTCTGGTCATTTCCCTGTCAGCAAACAAAGGTGCCAGCACCGGTTCTGATGCTGCGAAACCGACAAGAAGCAATACCAGAGACAAAAGCCCCAGGATCAGCGCACTGCCGTTTCGCTGCCGGTCGTGTTCTTCTGCGGAAGAAACGATCAGTCCAAGTGCACAGAACAGCATACAAAATGTACTCGTTCCATCTGGTACCTGCCCAAAAACAAATGCCATACAAAATGGCACTGCCAGAATCAGTACCACAAGATATTTTCCAATCTCCGTACTGAAACATGCCAGAAACATACAGTACAGCAAAAAAGCCACCACCAGCACTGCATACGTAACTTCACTGCTTCCAACGGCAGCGCTTCCCAAATCCTGCACGGAAAATCCTGACAGAAACACCGCTCCGATGCCTGCAAATCCGTCCCTTATCCCCTCAGAATAACGCCAGGTCAGCATGCCGGCCGCCACGGCTGTTATCAGGAAAAACAATATCTGCCGTTTTTTTTGCATATACAGAATCCCAAACCAGATTCCAAGCAGCAGCACCGCCATATCCAGTACTTCTCTTTCACAGGCAGGATCAAAAATCCCAAGTGCCGTGCCGATCCATCCATATACACCAAGGATCATATAACCGACCGGGATCCATGCCAAAAACCATCCGCGGATACTTTTCCTGTCCGTCTCCGGAACGCTTGCCTGCAGATGAAGGCCGGTACTTTTTTTCTTTTTTTTCATATTTACACTTCCAATACCAATCCTGCCAGGGTTTCTTTTAAGCCCTGCGTTTCAAATGCTGCAATCTGTTCCCCGTTTTTCTTTAATATCCCTGCTTTGTCAAGCACAAGTACGGTACTGTAAGTGCCTTCCGGATAAGCAGAACGATATGCTGCTTCTATGTCATATTTCTGTTCGTATAACGGAGACGTCATAACACGGTCCAGCATTTCATAGATATTCTGTTCCTGTTCGATTGCCTGGCGCAGAATCTGTCCCTGACTGTCATCATACCATGCGGCAAAATGCGGACATTCTGCCTCCAGCATGGAAAAACTCAGGGATGCAGCCGTTTCCAGAAAGCGATCCGTCCTCTCCGGATCCTCCCCTTTCTGCCCTGCATCCAGCAAAAGCAATACTTTGCATCCTCTTGGCATACTGTACTCTTTTGTCATCAGATCATCGGTGCGGGCACTTGTTTTCCAGTGTATCCTCTGCAGACGGTCTCCCGGACGAAACTTCCGGATCTGAAAAATCTCCGACGGATCATCTCCGCTTCTGTCTTTTTCGTAGTCGTCACCTTCTACCGGGAAATTCCTGGTTTTCACGGAAAGTTCCACCGGAAAGGCACAGATATCCGGCAGTACATTCACACTGATCTGGGAAGCGGTTTTTACCGTCCGGCAAAAGAGTCCTATATAATCCCGGACTTTTACTTTTTTTAAAGAAAATCCAATGTTTCCACTATAATCAGACTTTGCCTGTATCATGACTGTTTTTTCATTCCTCGCAGCAACGCTCTCATCCAATATGCGCCGCTCACTGCTCCCTCCGCTGCGGTTTGCACATTCCAGGATCGCATATACACTGGATACCGGAAAGATCCCTGTGTTTTTCACATGAAATTCCAGTTCAAAGTTTTCGTTTTTCTGTGCTACCGGAACGTTCATGTCCAGCCAGACCGTTATATGAAAGCGAAAATACCAGGACATCAGATAAAGAGCTGCCGCCAGCAGGATTTCAAAAGCAAGCAGCGAGATCAGCCACGTACTGTCGTACATAATTTCCAGATAGACTGTAACAAGAACCAGCATTCCGTACCATATCTTTCGGATCATAAGAACCTCCGTTACTTCTTTTTCGGTGACGGTTTCGGCACACCTGCCAGAATATCTTCCAGCACACCCGCGGCCGTCACATGATTTGCCCGCGCCTTGGAACTTAAAAGTACCCGGTGATGGCTGACTGCCAGAAAGACTTTCTCCACATCATTTGGTACCACATAATTTCTTCCGGCAAGATAGGCAGATGCCTTGATCATCCCGGCCAGTGCGATCGTTCCCCTCGGACTTACCCCAAGCTCCAGCATCGGATGCTGTCTCGTCCTTGAGATCAGTTCTGCTATATAATTGTAGATCACATCATGGATAAAAACTTTGTCTACTTCTGCCTGCATATCCAGAAGATCTCCTACACGGATGACCGGTGAGATCCGATCTACCGGATTGCCGCCCCGGTGATCTTTTAAAATGGCAATCTCATTCTGGATATCCGGATATCCCATGGAAATACAGATCATAAAACGATCCAGTTGTGACTCCGGGAGCATCTGTGTTCCGGATGAGCCAACCGGATTCTGGGTTGCCATAACGATAAACGGTCTTGGGACTTCCCGGGTGATGCCATCCACGGTAACGTTTCCTTCTTCCATCACTTCCAGAAGTGCCGACTGTGTTTTTGGTGAAGTACGGTTGATCTCATCTGCCAGCAGCAGGTTACACAAAACCGCACCCGGCTGATATTCAAATTTGCCAGTGTCTTTCCGGTAAATCGAAAATCCGGTAATATCTGCCGGAAGTACATCCGGTGTAAACTGCACACGGTTCTGGCTCATGGCACATGCCCTTGAAAATGCCAGTGCCATCGTTGTTTTCCCCACACCCGGAATATCCTCAATCAGGATATGTCCGCCTGCCAGGATCGCCATCATCACCATTTCCACACAGTCATTTTTTCCGATCACGGCTTTTTTTACTTCATCCATTACATTTAATGCATTTACCAGATACATAAAAAGTCCTCCTAAAAATGCCGCAGTAACCCAAAACTGGTTTGCCGCGGCACCTTTTGCTGTTTTATAACGAAATTTTGATGTTTCTTCCGGTCCTCTGATACTTGTAGTAATACACACCGGCAGCATCCATCATACGTTTGGATGCACGCACAGCCGGTGTACCGTCATACTTGTCACAATCATAAACCACGGTCCGAATCCCGCACTGTATGATCGCCTTCGCACATTCGTTGCACGGAAAAAGCGATACATAAAGCTTGGCACCTTCCAGACTGCCTCCCCGGTAATTCAGGATGGCATTGAGTTCGCTGTGTGTTGTATAGAAATATTTTGTATCATATGGATCATCGCCTTCTCTTGTCCACGGAAAGTCTTCATCGGAACATCCTTTTGGAAATCCATTATATCCGATGGACAAAATCTTATTATCTTCGCTCACGATACAGGCTCCCACCTGGGTGTGCGGATCTTTGGAACGCATCGCTGCAAGATATGCAACTCCCATAAAATATTCGTCCCAACTGATATAATCAGTTCGTTTATCCATTCTTTCCCCCGTATGCCTCCTATTTCGTACCAAAAATATGATTTTCTGTCAGTTTCCGTTCTCTGGCCGCTTTGCAAGACATCATTGCAGTCACCTTATCTTAGGCTTCTTCGATCATCCGGATACGTCTGATATGACGCTCATCCCCTGAAAACGGAGTATCCAGGAACGTATCTACGATTTTCAGCGCCAGACCCGGTCCTACGACACGTCCGCCCATTGCCAGGATATTTGCATCGTTATGCAGCCTTGTCGCCTCTGCACAGAAACAATCGGTGCAGAGTGCTGCGCGGATGCCTTTTACCTTGTTCGCCGCGATGGAAATACCGATTCCGGTTCCGCAGATCAGGATGCCCTTTTCAAACTCGCCTTTTGCCACTGCTTCTGCCACCTTTTTGCCATAGACCGGATAATCTACCGACTCTGTGCTGCTGCATCCGAAATCGTGGTATGCGATTCCCCTCTTCTCCAGATGTTTCTTTACTTCCTGCATTAACTCGTAACCACCATGGTCACATCCAAGTGCTAACATAACAGTTCCTCCTCATTTAATGTTACTACCAGACTGCTGATCATGCGCTCCAGTAATTCATAACAGGCCCCATAATCTGCCAGACTGCCGCCCAGCGGTTCTGTAATATCTGTTTCTTCTTTTATGTATTCGGAAAGCTGGTACGTATTCTGTACATGCTCATGTTCCTGAAAGATCTTCTGCTTGATACTGTCCTCCATGACCAGGATCAGCGTACGCTCACTGAAATCCTCCTGCTGCAGCATGCTCGCTGTATGCTCTTTCATAGTCAGTCCATGACTTGCCAGGATCGCCTCTGCTTTCTGATTGACCGGCTCCGGAAATAATACTACGAGCCCTCTGGATTCTATTTCAAGTTCTGCCAGCAGAAATTTACTTTTCAAAATAGCTTCTGCCATCGGTCCACGGCAGGTATCGCTGTTGCTGACAAAAATCAGTTTGTCGTATTTTTTCATAGGCTATACCTCCAAAACCTGATGTCCTGCTGCTTTCATCAGACGGTTCATGATAGCCTGTCCCATCTGTGGTGTATCAAAACTTTCGGAATAGATGCAGTCAACGGCAAGTGTATCAAAATCCCGCAGGATTCCGAACAGATGACGTGAAATACTCAGTTCGTCACTGCGGCTTCCAATGGTGCGGACGATTCCGCCCTGATAACATCCGGCACTCTCCGCCGATGCGATCACACCGATGCGTTCACCTTTTTTCTCTCCTGCGCTCAGCAGTTCATTGATCCTTGCGACCACTCTTTCCTGTTCACCCTCTACGACCGTAAGGCTTGCCTTGGGTGCATAATGGCGGTATTTCATGCCCGGTGCCTTCGGCCTGATCTTACTGTCCGGAGAAAGGATCGCACGGTCAATCTGTGTGCTTCCTATCACTTCTTCCAACATCTTCTGGCTGATGTATCCGGGACGCAGTATGGTCGGCGTATCTTCGCTGAGGTCTATGATCGTAGATTCCAGACCGATGCCAACTGCTCCGCCATCCAGGATCATCTCAATCTTTCCGTCAAGATCTTCCTGTACATGTGCCGCACAGGTAGGGCTTGGTCTGCCGGAAAGATTGGCACTCGGTGCGGCAACATAGCCTCCTGCCGCCCGGATCAGTGCCAGTACCACCGGATGATCCGGCATACGCACTGCAACAGTATTCAGGCCTCCTGTTGTTTCCAGCGGAACCTGATCTGTTTTCCGGAAAATCATCGTCAGCGGTCCCGGCCAGAACCGGTCTGCAAGCATCCTCGCTTCCTTTGGAATCCTGGCTGCAATCTTCTCCAGTGCTTCAAATTCTGCAATATGTACGATAAGCGGATTATCCGAAGGTCTCCCTTTTGCAGCATAAATCTTTTCTGATGCTTTCTCATCCAGTGCGTTTCCTCCAAGTCCGTATACGGTCTCTGTCGGAAAAGCCACCAGACCACCCTGCTTTAAGATCTCTCCTGCTTCCTGTATCGCCTTCTTATCAATACCGTCTCTCATAATCGCTGTGACTGTTTTCATAATCCTGCTTCCGTCCTTTTTCTAAAAACCTTCTCTGCGTCTTTGTTTGCGCAGGGCATAGCGGCGTTCTCCTGCTGCCCACTCTGCCTTCTCACTCTCTGTCTTTACGATCAGTCCCGGAACTTCTGCTGCATGTCCTTCTTCATCGATCGCCACCATGACCACATAAGCCCGGTTGATCACACGCCGCATGCCCTCCAGATCCTCCACATATGTATCCACACGCACCTCCATCGAAGTGCGTCCGACATACGTAATCCTTCCGATCAGTACGATCGTATCATTTAAATAAGCTCCGGCTTTGAAGTTCAGATTGTCAATGCAGGCTGTCGTGATCCGTCCGCCTGCATGACGCATGGAGACGATCCCTGCCATTTCATCGATCCACTGCATGAGCTGACCGCCAAAAAGCCTGCCGTATCCATTAATATGACGGTGCATCAGCAGGTAGGTCTGCTCTGTCTGCGAATCCTGGACGCTCTTTTTCTTTCTCAAATTGTCCACCCCGGCTTATTCGTCCTCACCGAAAACAAGGCTGTCCTTTGCAACGGTGCCAAAATCCATATCTATCAGACGGTCTAAGAAATCATCCTCATCGTCATCGTCGTCATCATCGTCAAAATCATCATCCAGATCCATTTCCTGATACTCATATGCGCTAAGATCTGCTTTTCCATCTGCATAAAGCTCTCTGACCGCTTTCTGTGCTGCAGCCTCATCCATAGCAAGCGCAATATCTTCTTCGCTTCCGCATACCTCCAGAATCCCTGCCTCTTCTATATAAGAAGCCTTTGTTACCTCCAGAACCGCCAGGGCGCCTTCTTCATCTCTATATAATACCTGCATAATGTCCTCCTTATTTCCTGTCTTTATATTTAGATTAGCAAAATCTATTATTCTGATTATACCACAACCCCGCTCTGCACAAAACCCTTTTTTTATATTTTGAAAAAATCCGCCCGCATTTCTGCTTATTTTAGATTTTTTTCAAATGGTTTATATTCTCATAACAATACTTTCACCTTTCGAACACACTTTATTCACAGAATCCGGTTATGATAGTACTTGTACAAAGGTTCATTCCTTTTTTACATATATTTCATTTTTTCTCTTTCCTAAGGCCAGGCTCACAGGAGTCTGGCTTCCTTTTTGCCTTTATCCGCTTCTGCTTCTTTTCTGTTGACGAACTTCACTTCCTTGTTTATAATGAACTGCGGACATTGCTGCGCCTTTAGGCGCTTTTGGTAAAAACATAGCATAACAGGAGGAAACCATGAACAAGTCAGAGCTTATGAAAACTGCAAATAAGATCCGTAAGGGTGCACTTACCGGTGTTTATTCTGCAAAATCCGGTCATCCGGGTGGTTCTTTATCTGCAGCAGACATCTACAGTTATCTTTTTTTTGAAGAATTAAATATTGATCCGAAGGATCCTAAGAAACCGGATCGCGATCGTTTCGTCCTTTCCAAAGGACATGCTGCACCTGGTTATTACGCAGCTCTTGCAAACCGTGGATACTTCCCGGTTGAAGATTTAAAAACACTGCGCCATGTAGGTTCTTATCTTCAGGGACATCCGGATATGAAACACATTCCCGGTGTAGATATGTCTACCGGTTCTCTGGGACAGGGTATTTCTGCTGCTGTCGGTATGGCAATCTCTGCGAAACTTTCAGGCGATGACTATCGTGTATATACACTGCTCGGGGATGGTGAGATCCAGGAAGGTCAGGTATGGGAAGCTGCCATGCTCGCTGCGCACAGAAAACTGGATAACCTGGTTGTGATCGTAGACAACAACGGTCTGCAGATCGATGGTAAGATTGACGATGTAAACTCTCCTTACCCGATTGATAAAAAGTTCGAAGCTTTCCGTTTCCATGTGATCAATGTGGACGGACATGACTTCGATGCACTGAAACAGGCTTTTGATGAAGCCCGTACCGTAAAAGGACAGCCGACTGCCATCATCGCAAAGACCATCAAGGGAAAAGGAGTTTCCTTTATGGAGGATCAGGCTTCCTGGCATGGTGTTGCTCCAAACGATGAACAGTACAAACTCGCTATGGAAGAACTTGAGAAAGCAGGTGAAGCATTATGTCAGAAGTAAAGAAAATCGCTACCAGAGAGAGCTACGGTAATGCTCTTGTTGAAATCGGAAAAGAACACGAAAATCTGGTCGTACTCGATGCCGACCTTGCCGGAGCTACCAAGACTGCTATCTTCCAGAAAGTATTCCCGGAAAGACACATTGACTGCGGCATCGCAGAAGGCAACATGATGGGTGTTGCAGCCGGTCTTTCCAGCACCGGAAAAGTACCGTTTGCAAGCTCTTTTGCCATGTTTGCAGCGGGCCGTGCTTTTGAACAGATTCGTAACTCCATCGGCTATCCGCATCTGAATGTCAAAATCGGTGCTACCCATGCCGGCATTTCTGTCGGTGAGGATGGTGCTACCCATCAGTGCAACGAAGATATTGCCCTGATGCGTACGATCCCGGGTATGGTGATCATCAACCCTGCTGATGATGTCGAAGCAAGAGCTGCTGTGAAAGCTGCTTACGAATACGTTGGTCCTGTTTACATGCGCTTCGGCCGTCTGGCAATCCCGGTATTTAATGATGAAAACACTTATAAATTCGAACTTGGCAAAGGTGTTGTCCTGCGTGAAGGCAGCGATGTAGCTATCTTTGCAACCGGTCTTGAAGTTTACGAAAGCATGCAGGCAGCAGAAATGCTCGCCGCAGACGGTATCCATGCCAAAGTCATCAACATCCACACGATCAAACCTCTGGATGAAGAACTGGTCATCGCTTCTGCAAAAGAATGCGGCAAAGTCGTTACCGTGGAAGAACATTCCGTGATCGGCGGACTTGGCAGTGCCGTATGTGATGCACTCTGTGCAAATTATCCGGCTCCGGTTCTGAAGATCGGTATCAACGACGTATATGGCGAATCCGGTCCGGCCGTTCAACTGGTAAAAAAATATGGTCTGGATGCTGAAAGCATCTATCAGAAAGTAAAATCTTTTCTTGCATAACGATTTTTGTATTGCTGTTTTTAATATAAATGAAACAGTGACAGAAAAACGGCCTTCCGATATGGTTTCATTCCATTCGGAAGACCGTTTTTTCTTTTTAAGGCTCTGCCTGCCTGAGAATTCTCTTTTCCAGCTCTAAAATAGTTCTGCAGACTCATAATCCTGATCTGCCGCATGAATGATCGCATGACTGGCAGCCTTTTCTGCTTCTGCCTGCCAGATACATCGCCGTCAGCGCACCCATGCAAAGCAGCAGATATCCTCCTGCCCTGGTATCATCTCCTGTTTTTGCACTTCGGTTTGTTCCTGCCGCCGCTGTTACACCTGACGCAGTACGGTTGTTTCCTGTGCCGCCGCTGCCTGATGTTGCTGTGTTTTTCCTGGTTTCATTTTCTTTTGGCTGATCGTATTTGCCGTTTTTTGTTTCGCTCGCTTTACTGCTCTCCGTCTCACTTTCCCTGGATGTCTCAGTTTCCCCGGATGTCTTACTTTCGCTCTCATCCGGTGCATCTCGTCCGCTCTTATCCACGGCGGTAAGCTCTCCTACTTTTTTTCCATCCTGATCCTGACTGCGAACCGAGAAGTTCAGTATCAGTCCGCCCTCTTCGCCGTTCGTAACCGTCACCGAAACCACAAATTCTCCGACAATCTTCTGGTCTTCCCTTACCACTTTCATATGGTAAGCGTATTCTCCGACCGTATCATAAACAATCTCCGGAAAATCAGTACGCACTGCATCACTTTTTAAATCCAGCGTATAACTTCCCTGCTCGCTGCCCTCCGGCATCGGCATATCCAAATGGCCGGCACTTAAAACTGCCTGATATTTTTTTCCCGCGATCAGCCCGTCTTTTCCCCATGTATAGGATACCGGGAGCGTAAAACGGGTGGTTTCCGCCGCATATGCCCGCATGCTGCCTGCCAGAAGGATCACGCAGACAAATGCTGCATACAATCTTCTTTTCCATTTTTTCATGTCTGTTCTGCCCCCCTGTTGTCTCTTTGTATCATTTCTGCCAGCACGACTGTCCGGTCACTGAGCCGTTCACCTGAACACGTACTGAGTGCCAGAATCTGGCTTTTGTTTTTCCTGATTTCTGCAATCTGGTCTTTTCGCTGATGCAGCGCATATTTTGTTATCTTATCTAACAGCTCTGTCTGGTTCCTGGCTGCTTTCACCGGATCAAACAGAAATGCATCTGAGGCATCTGCCGTCATGACTGCAAAAATCTTCAGATCATACGTTTCTCCCGGAAGGAGCAGTGTCCCCGTCTGATGTGCTTCAAAAAATTCCTGCTGCAGGTAAGATTCCAGATCACCAAACATCTGATGTTTCTCCATATGATGTCCGTAGAGCAGCAGATAGTCCTCCTGAAGATCGCATCTGCAGCGGGAATCCAGAAAAATACTGCCCGACAGTGCATAGTCGCCGTACACATCTTTGTTCAGATACTCCAGATTGTCCTCTCCCTGAACGATCGGATGATCGATCTGTGTGCCTTCCAGCGTCACCCAGGCCACAACATCCGGATTGATCTGTAAAAGTTCCGCAAAAGATGGCTTGTCCTCCTGCGGCTTCAGATCTCTTAATTTCACCTGCAGATCCATGGACTGCTGGTAGATCTGACTGTTATCCCAGATAGAATACACACTGTACAGACCTGCCAGCAAAAGCACGATCAGAATGACCGCATCCAGAGTCCGGTTCAGAAGCTGGAGCATTTTTTCTGCCATTTTCCGGATCAGTCCTCATCTGTGCGGTGTTTCTTGCCTGCTGCAAAAAGTACAAGACCGCCTGCCACTGCTGCAAGGATCAGGATGTATGGCAGATTGGAAACGATCACACCAGTATCTACTTTAGCGTTTTTGTAGTTGGTGATCGTAACGGTATCGGTTTCATTTCCACGAACAGCAGTACTTGTCGCTGCTCCTGTTATGTCCTTTCCGTTCTGTGTATGTGTATAAGAAGTTGTGTAGTCGCTATAAGCCTCCTCCGCTACTGCATAAGACACTCCAACTGGCAGGTTTTTCAGCTCAACCGTTGTGCCATCTTTTACATGCAGTATTACTTTTGCCTTGTTTTCGCTCCAAGCTCCTGCAGCGATTGTGGTTGGATTACCTAAATCTGTATGCGTAGTTGTGATCGTAACTGGTGCTTTTACCTTTTTTCCATCTGCAACGGTCAGTGTAACCTTTACATCAAAGACTTTGTTTTTGTCGCCCATGTTACCCGTTACTGTTTTTGTGATCTTCAGGTTACCGGACTGGTAAGTGTTGACGATTTCCTGTACTTTATCTCTTTCTCCCGGTTTTTTCACATAAGCTCCGCCTATCTTATAAGTTCCTGCGGTATCGCCATTTACCACATTGACATACAGTTTGTATTGATTATTGTCATAGGTAACACCTGCTGTATCTCCTGCTGTCTCCTGGAAGGTATAAATATAAGTTCCTACTCCTACGCTTTTATAGTTTGCTGCTGTAATTACTGCTGTAATATCTTTTTCACCGTTTTCTCCCTCGTTGTAAGAAGGTTCTGTAATATCAATTGTCCTGACATCTGCCGGGATGTTCATCTTGTTTTCTACCGCTTTCTCTGTATCAACCGCACCTGTATTGTTGTACTTTGTACCGGCAACAAATGCCAGAGTCGCATCCGCAAACCGGAATGTCTCTGCCGGACTTTTCGCACCATATGCACCGTTTACCTGATAATTTTTTTTAATCGTCACAGTCATCGTATCTGCTGCACTGCTCTGACCTTCACCGGCTGCCATAACTGCTGTGGCACTTCCAAATACCATGGCTGCTGCCATCATAAATGCCAAGATTCTTTTTTTCATGTTGCTTTTTCTCCTGTAACTTTTATATTTCCTGTTCTTTTTATTTTTGATGGTTTCCTTGTTCTTTCTATTGTCTACAATCCACGTCGCCGTAAGATTGTCAGAACCTTACCTTTGATCCTGGTTACTAAAACCGGCCCGTAAGTTCTGCTGTCCCTGCTCTCTGTCCGGTAATCTCCCAGTATAAAAACGCTTCCCTGCCCGACCTGGCAGGGATAGGTGAGCGTTCCTTTGTCATATGCCGGATAAAGGATCTCACCACTTTCTGATATTCCATTGACTTTCACATCACCGCTTCCGTCAATGTCCACTTCATTTCCTGCCAGCGTCAGGATTCGTCCAAAACATTGTTTTCCGTCTGCTTCATACACGACCACATCACCCGGTCGATAGTCTTTCGCCAGTGCATAACCAAGCGCGAGATCCCCGTCTTTTAAGGATGGAAACATCTGCATCCCTTCCACTCTGGCAAAAAACAGCACTTTTGTAAAAAACACAACTACGAGCAGCAGAAACAGGATCGCCCTCAGCGCCAGTTTTCCATAACCTTTGATCAGTTTTTTATTCTTCATTTTCGGCTTATGCACTCCTTCGTATCCGTTTGTTCAGCCTGAAACAAAGGATGGCTGCCACACCGGCCAGCATCAGAAAATAAAGTTTCCTGTTTTCTGCTGTCACACCGGTCAGCGGAATATCATTTTTCTGTTTGTTGGTGATCCGGATCGCTTCCGCTGTTCCATCCGGTGAAATGGTCGCTTTTATCTTTCCATAAGTCACCTGGAACTTCTGCCCGTTTTCTGCCGTGTATTTACTGCCGCTTTCCGTAATAGCCCTGCCGGAAGCATCCAGTTCGTATACCCGATAGGAGGTTCCTGTCGCCAGTCCGGTAAATTCCGGTTTTTCTGTGGAAGTATCTCCGTTCTGATAACGGATGTTTCCATTTTGTACTGTGATCTTCAGTATCTGAAGCGGTCTCTCTGTGGAATAATCAAAGGTATCCCCTTCTTCTGCATACAGCCCAAACGCATAGGTTCCATCTGCGATCTGCACTCCGGCAACTTCTTCTCCATTGACATTCTGGAATGTTTTCTCGATACGCAGACTGCCTTTGCGGTTGTACACCGTACAGGTATAGGTTGCACCCAGATAATAAACACTGACTCCTTTTTGCTGCCATGCTTTCAGTTCTGCCGGAAATGCCTCGCTTCCCGCTTCTCCTGTTTTCTTGCCGATCGCAATATATTTTACAGATGTATCCTGTATGTATCCATCCGGTGCCTTTGTTTCCTGCAGACGATAGACTGTATTATATTTTAAAGTCTCATCCTTGCCGAAAACGGCAATACCGTCACTTCCTGTTGTCTTCTTAATATCAGAACTTCCATCTGCTTCTTTCCAGTTATCAGCATCTGCATCATAAGTTACCTCACGCAGGGTAAATTCTGCCCCGCGAAGTACTTTCGAAGTATCTTCCTGGTCTAATTTTCTGACGCGCAAAGCCGGTTTCGTAGTCGTTTCTGCCAGCGATTCTATGCTGTACTTCACACCGGATTCTTCGACTTTTGCCACATCTTTACTGTAGCCAAACCAGTAAGCGCAGTTATTTATGGTAAATTCACTTTCCGGCGGTGCAGCGATCGCAGTCTGATAACGGATCGTAAGCTTCTGATCATCCGGAATGGTCAAAAGCATCTTTTCGCCCTCGTCTGTTGTCTCAATCTTTGGAGAAATCCCCGCCAGTTGATTTCCTTTTGCATCCTCGATCACCAGACTGTCCGGGTCAAAATGAAGCGGACTTTTCAGTTCATCGACCAGTGTGATCTTATCCGAGCCTTTTACCAGATCCGTTCCCAGTGGATTAACCTCGATCGTAAACGGTACTTTTCCGCTTTCAATCGTGCTTCTTTTTTTCGTCAGTGTCGTGGCCGTAACCGAAATATCTGCCGTCGAATCGGTGATGACTTCTCCGTCTTCCCCTTTTACACGCAGACCATTGCGGAAAGTCTTTTCCTGACCGCCAAGCAGAACTTCCGGATCCGTCACTTTCGTGACAACCTGGATCTCCAGAGCCGCATTTTTAGCCTGTCCGGTATCTTTCAGATTGTCTACATCAAAGCGGATCCTGCGTTCTGCCTTATTGTAATAAGAAATACAGGTTGCTTCCGCTGAGGTTCTGTCCCCCGGTGCCGTTACGGTCTGCTTTTCCCAGGAAGGATTCCCTTCGTATTCTGCGATTTCCGTAATCACCGGCGGATCTCCTGCCAGGGCATCTGCACGGTCAAAGTAACGCACATACGCCAGCTGCAGACCTTCCGGAAGAAGATCTTCTGCCTGTACCTTTCCTTTGAGATCTCCATGATAATTGATATGCAGCCGCCACTCAATATAAATTCCGGGTTCTGTGATCCTGTCTTTCAGAAGTTTTGTAATATCAGAATCTGCATAATTCAAATTCTTTTTCAGCTTCACCCAGTCTGTTCCATCATAAGTATAAGATGCGATCGCTTCTTTGAAATTCGTTCCCGCTCCGTTTGCTGTCAGTGTTGCCGTATTTTCTTCTATAAAATCCCTGCTCTCGCTTCCTTTCATTTCCAGTTTATTTCGGAATTCCTTTACATCACGGATACCGATGTCGTTCTGCGGTGCCGTGCGCAAAACGATATACAGATGCTCTCCTTTTTCCAGAGCTGCCGTTTTCTTCATTTCAATTGTGCACATTTCGTTTGTCGCCGACCAGAAATAATCTGCATCTTCCGGAGCCGCTTCTCCGTTCAGCCTGTTTCCGGACAGTTTTTTCAGGATGCTGTCTTTCGACAGATCTTTTGTCGATTTATAATACCCGGTAAAGTTCTGTCCTTCCGGAAGCTTTCCTGTATAAACTCCGATCATGGTAGATCTTCGCATAAAATGTATGTTATTTTCCCTCACCGGCGTATCGCGGAATACCGTTCCTTCGGACACTTCATTCCCTGTGACATCAATGACCCAGTACAGATGACCGTGCTGCCAGTCTCCACTTGTGTCTTTTGCAGAATCATAATACCAGCCGTCTTTCTTTGCCGAAAGTTTTGCCCCGCCTTCTATCACTGCGGATGCTTCCACCCTGACGCCTGCTATGTTGTGAGTCTGACCGCCAGGCCCGATTGCTTTCCCGTTCAGATCAAAACTGTTTCCTGCCACGATCTGACTGATATTCTCCGTATTATACGGTACTGCGTAGTAGGTAAGCAGGTATGCACCGCTTCCTTTCTTTCCCAAAACCTGTCCGGGCTGAAGGCTGAAAGTCTGCTGATCCTGAATATTGATCCAGCTTGTCTCCGTCGGTGTCTTTTCCCGAAGCTGCTTCAGTGCAGCCGCATCGTCCGCCGCATCCTTTTTCAGACCGCCTTCATAATAGTCCATCCGCAGATATCCTGTATAACGCAGATATTTGCTGATCTCATCTGTAAAGTTCGAAGAGCTTATGTTCCATTGTCCGTCTTCATTTACGATGACCTGATATTTCAGGCTTCCCGCCGGAAGTGTAAAACTGCGTAAGGACGCACTCTCTTCTGCCAGATCGTACCCGTAAACTTTATCATTCTGCGGAATTGTAACCGTTTGTTCAGAGGTTGTCTTTTCATTCTGGATTTTTCGATCCCAGGTTTTTTTAGAAAAGTTCTTTTCACTACGATACCGTTCAAAGCGCGGTCCGTCCGAAACCCGGTCATCCGGATAAAGGATCGCATAATTTATGATATTGATATCTCCGTTTCCTGTACAGTAAATCCCCTCATCTACTTTCATACGGTATACCAGCGTTCTTTCTTCGCCCGGCTTCATATCCCCGATGTAACATTCAAATTTCCGTTCACCAGAATCCTTTTCATTGTCAATGACCGGATTCGCTGCTCCCCCTTCTCTTTCCGGAACTGAAATTTTATCCGCCGCATTTGTACTGTTTCCTTTATAGAGCTGAAAACTGTCCTCAATATAGGTCAGATACGGGTACAGTTTTTCATCCGTTTTCAGGTTCGGGTCTCCTTTCAGGGAATCATATATTTTTACATTGTCCAGCGTATAGGTGTTATCTTTATATGCCTGCACCCATACCTTATACTCTATACAGGCTGTTCCGTCTGCCTCTTTCTGGAATTCACCTGCTGTTTTCTTTAATGTCATGCCTGCCTTCGGTGTAAAAGTCGATTTTGCTTCCTGACGTGGATATGTTTTCGAATAAGCTTTCGCTGTATTGACCACAGAGCCTTTCGAATGCCCGCCGGTATAGCCCTCTTTGAGCTTTACTTTGTAAGTCAGCGTACGTACTTCATGTGCTTCCATCGCACCGATCTTCCACACCAGCACGCCCGGTGTTACCTTTTCCTCTCCTGCCGGCTGCGGGACAGGTGCCTGTGCGGTTACTTCTTTTCCCAGATAAACCGTACTGCTTTTTGTTTCATCTGCCTTTTCATATGGTCTGTCCGCATTCTCACCATGTACCGTCTGTGTTTCCGTACCGCTTACTCCGACATAAGAATCCACATAATTTCTGTTCTTTGTAAAGTTATCCACGATTTTTACATCCGGCATGGCATGGTCGCCTGCCGTTGCCGTCAGCGTATAAGTAAGATAGTCATTGCCTGCTTCTTCACTGTAAACTGCTTCCGGCTTTGTCAGTTCTACCGTGCCAAGCCTTGCCGCACTGTCCGGTTCAAAATTCAGTGTAATACCTGTCTTGCCAATGGTCAGATCCTGCTTTGGATTCTCCGCTGTCTTATCACGATCCGCGTAGGCATAGAAAGTAAAACTTCCGCTGACTTTCTTGTTTTCTTCTTCATCTGCTTTCAGGAAAGCTTCCCAAAAAGTCAGATTGATCTTTTTTGTTTCCTGTTCTACGGTAATGTCACCAATTTTATTATTTTCCGCATCCTGGATGGTATTGACCACCACCGAAACCTTCGTAAAAAGCTCCGGTATCCGATAAGTAAGTGTCCTGTTATGTTTCATCAGATTTGCTGCATCCACATCTTTATAACGGATCAAGATTTTCAGATGCGCATCCACCGGAATATCTTTCGTATTCTCATCGACAGTAACCCAGTCTTCCCCTTTCTGATAGGAGATCTGTGCATGAATAATGTAATCATCAACCAAAAGAGAATCTGCCACAGACTCTCGTTGCTGTTTTTTGCCTGCTGTGACTGTACTCTTTGCCTTTGTTTCTTTTTGTGTTTCTGTTTCGCTCTCTTTCTGTGTCTCTTTTTGTACTTCTGTTTCTTTTTGCGTTTCTTCCTGCGTTTCCTTCTGTGTTTCTTTTTGCGTCTCTTTTTGCGTTTCTTTTTGCGTCTCTTTTTGCGTTTCTTTTTGCGTCTCTTTCTGCGTTTCTTTTTGCGTCTCTTTTTGTGTCTCTTTCTGTGTTTCTTTTTGTGTTTCTTTTTGCGTTTCCTTTTGTGTTTCTTTTTGCGTTTCTTTTTGTGTCTCTTTTTGTGTCTCTTTCTGTGTTTCTTTTTGTGTTTCTTTCTGCGTTTCCTTTTCAGTCTCTTTTTGTGTTTCTTTCCGGGATTCGACTTTTTTCTCCGTCTGTGTAAATTCCTGTTTTCCCGGTTTTGATGTATCCGTTGCCACCGCTACATATGGATTAATCATACTGATGAGCATACAAAAAGAAACCAGAAATGCCATCCATCTTCTTCTGTTCATGTTCTTATCCTCTTTATGTAAATGATATTTGGTGCAAAAGATGCCCTGCAAATTATTTTCACTGAGAATATATCATCAAGTCCGAATTTTTTCAACCCTTAACAGACTTTTCTTCTTAAAAATTTTACGGCATTTTTTCTGATTTCTTTGTGCAGTTATATCAATTTTGAAAGATGCCTTATTTATCTTTCTTTCCATTCCGGTTTTGCTCACATGTTTCGGCACGTAAAAAAACTGAAAATCTTTTTCAAGATTTTCAGTCCGCCCCTGCCAAGGAATCGATGCGACAGGATTTGAACCTGCGACCTCTACGTCCCGAACGTAGCGCTCTACCAAGCTGAGCCACGCATCGCTTTTATTTTCTGCTGTTTTTCACCAGCCACATTAATATAACACCTTTTTTTTCAAAATGCAAGTGTTTTTTTTATTTTTTTATGTTTCACCTTGATATCAGCACTTTTACGGTGATAAAGAACTGTTAAAGGATGACAGCCGCTCGATTGAAGAGATTGCAAATGCTGTCGATTGGGACTTTTCTTTCGCTGAGATTTTACAGTATTATTTATTATTTTCTACTTGCTAAAGTAGAAAAGTATGTTTATAATCAAAGTATTAAAGTAAACAAATGAGTAAACAAACATATTGGAGAAAACACCATGGCAACTATCAGAGATTTAGCAAAACACACCGGATTTTCAGTGACTACTATTTCCCGTGTTCTGAATAACGATCCGACTTTAAACGTAACCGACAACACCAGAGTTTCCATTCTGGAAGCTGCAGACGAACTTCACTACTCGCTTCCAAAAACGAGACATTCCCACAAACACCGCCTCGTCCATATCGCCATCGTGGAGATGATGTCCTTAAAAGAGCAGCTGGCTGATCCGTACTATCTCTACCTGAAAAATTATGTGGTACGCAACTGTATGGAGCATGACTGCAACGTATCTTATCTTTTTGAGCAGTCCGGCAAATACCAGACACTGGAAAAGACACCGCTTGACGGCATTCTGGCAATCGGCATTTTTTCCGAGCAGCAGATTGCACAGCTTCTGGAGATCAGCCCAAACATCGTATTTGTAGATTCTTCCCCGGATGAACGCCGCTTTGATTCGGTTGTCTTAAACTTCCGTCTTGGTGTGGAGCAGGCACTGGATTATCTGCTGTATAAAGGTCACCGCAAGATCGGTTTCCTGGGACCTGCTTATAAATTAGACCAGAAAAAACGCCCTGCCCTGGAGGCAAGACGCCAGTATTTTATCGATTATATGAAAAATGCCGGAATCTTCGATGAGCATCTGATCATTGATACCGGACTTTCTGCAAAAGACGGTTCTGCCCAGATCCGAAAGTGGCTGGAACAAAAAGATCATATCCCGACAGCACTTCTTGCCTACAACGAAGAGTCTGCGATCACCGCTGTCAGCAACCTGCGCGAAGTCGGACTTCGCGTTCCGGAGGATGTGTCTGTTATCAGTTTCAATGACACACCACTGTCCATCCTGACAGATCCGCCGCTGACCAGTGTGACCGCACATCTGGAGGTCATGGGTGAGATGGCAGTAAAAATGCTGCTTGACCGTCTGGACGATCCTCAGCATCTTCCTTATAAGATCGTACTGCCGCCGACCCTGACCATCCGCAACAGCGTCGTGGAAGTTCCGGATGAAAAATAGAAACATTTAAAAAGTCAAAACAGAAAATTACATAGAAATGCCATAACAGTCCGGGAGCATTTCCCTTATGTTATGGCATTTTTGTTTCTATATTCACCAATTCTTAAATTTGCTTTGATTCTTACTCTTCTTCCAGTCTCTGAATCATTGCATAAATTGCTTTTGCGGAGTTAAAGTTCTCCGGCTCCATCTCTTCTGATGGAATCTCGATATCGTAGGCGTCTGTGATCTCGGAGATGATTGTTACAACATCCATGGAATCAATGATACCATCGTCTACCAGATCTTCTCCTTTTTCCCAGTCTACTTTCGGCATTGCCTCTTTTAAGATTTCTAATAATTCGTTCATACCCAGCTCTCCTTTGTTTTTGTTTTATTTTGTTTTTGTTTTATTTTGTTTTTGTTTTATTTTGTTTTTGCTTTTTCTGCTTCGATCAGTTTCTTTCTCTGCAGTTTACCATTATAAGTTCTTGGGATTTTTTCAATCTGCTCGATCAGCTTCGGCACTTTATAAGCTTCCAGTTTGCCCTGTAAGAACTGATAGATTGCATTTTCATCAAATGCAGCGTCCCTTTCCAGCTCTACGAAAAGCTTCGGCTCTGCACCAAGGATCGAATGCGGTACCGGTATGCATGCACAGTCCGCGATGCCATCCATGCGTCCTGCGATCTCCTCGATCTCATCCGGTGCAATCTTATTGCCGCCGGTGATGATGACATCATCTTTTCTGCCCAGCATGTAGATCAGACCGTCCTCACCTGTATAGGCAAGATCTTTCGTACAGATATAATCATCACGCATAATCTCTGCATTCAGTCCCGGCTCCTGATAATAGCCTTTCATATTCATACCGCCGCGGCAGGCAAGAAATCCAGGTGCCTCTTCCGTTGCTTCGACTGCATTTCCCTGCTCATCAAAGAATACAAACTCTGCATGACATGCCGGCTTGCCGATGCAGTTCTTCTTATCAGGCATTGCATTGAAATCCAGGATACAGGAACATCCTGACTCGGTTGTTCCATAAAAATTGTAAAGTCTGGTATGTGGAAGCAGCTTCCGCAGATGCTCTTTGTCCTGGTTTGGAATCGGTGCAGAGCCAAGCTGTACATAATCAAGCTGGTCTGCATAATCCCCCAGTTTATCTCCGCTTAATTTGAAAAGTGCTGCCAGCGCCGCCGGAACCAGATCGATCGCTGTCACATGGTATTTCTCTATACAGTTAAACAGCTTTTTTGTAAAGATCACACCATCCAGAAGAATCACCGTACCGCCATTTAAAATATTAGAATAATAACGGCGCAGTCCATGTGAATGACTGAGGGGAACCGGAATCAATTCCACACTGTCTTTTTTCATCTCTACCGAATCGATGACATTTTCTGCTACCGCGATCACACTCGCATGTGTCAGCTCGATTCCTTTTGATTTTCCGGTTGTTCCCGTCGTAAAGAGAATCTCTGCCGTATCTTCCGGCTGTGGGAATGCAGCTACTTTTTCTTCTTTCTCTTCGCTTTTGTAAGACAAAACTTCCTTTATGTTCTCATAATGGCATGGAATATCGCCCGTTTTGGCTGCAATATAACATTTTGCCTGTACCGCCTCTATAATTTCCAGAATGCGGCTGTCTGCCGCGTTTTTTTCAATCGGAACAAAAACAGCTCCAAGAAGCTGGATTGCCAGCTGACTGATCACCATCGCTGCATTCTGAGAATTTCTTACTACTACTTTATCACCGGCTTCTACGCCGATTTCTTTCAAGTACTCTGCATAGCCGCATACCTGCTTCCATGCTTCCAGATAAGAAAATTCTGCTTTTCCATCTGCAAGTGCCAGTTTATCCGGCTGTGTCTTTGCATACCCTGCCAGTGCTTCCACAATCGATCCTGCCATGAATGCTTCCTTCTTTCCGTTTATTTGATATCTGTTTCGCTTTCTGTTTCTATTTCTGATTCTGTTGTCTGTGCTCCCGCTTTAACCGTTCCGGCACTGCTGCCCTGTGCTGTCTCCGGCTGTGTCTGCGGATTCGCCAGAGCCTCCAGCCTCGCTGCAAGCTTTCCTTTCGCCTTTTCATCTGCCGCGGTCTGTTCTTCCGATGCCTGATCCCAGCTCTGTACGATCTTCTTCGAATGTTCGGAAGAAATATCATAATGCTCCGCAATATAATCACCAAGCCAGGTGGTAAATTTCTCTGCCCCGGCTACGTTTGTATGCTTGTCGTTATAAAAATCTGTGCCATAGTCCAGTCCAATCTCTTTCACATGCTGATTGCCATCCAGATACGGAAAACCGGCTTCTTCTATGATACGTTTTATATAATTTTCCATCTGCTCTTCTTCTTCCGTAGCATCCCACGGTGTCGCCACGAACAATACATTCAGATTCTCTTTTTTGCATTTTTCCAGCAGCGAACGCAGCTCTTTTTCATAAGATTCCAGAATTGGCTTTTCTGCTGTAACCTGACTGACATCCAGATATTCCAGCGGTGTCACCCGGCTGATCGCCCGCCATCCTTTCATCGCATCCTTTTTTTCGTTGGTCAGATATTCCAGGGAATCTTCCGTATAATTCTCCCAGTTTCCATGATACTGGATCAGATCCAGATAGTACGGCAGACGGTTTTCCCAGCCTTTTACCATCTTGTTGATCGCAGCAGCACGGTTCCGGGAATACTTCATATTGTCGGTAATGATCCGGATACGGTTCTCTTCGACTTCGTTCTGGTCGAGATATCTTCGCGTCTCTATGATATAGAGCTGCGGTGACTGCGTTTTTTCTGTCTCATCG
This sequence comes from uncultured Lachnospiraceae bacterium, assembly GCA_900551235.1. Classification (GTDB taxonomy): domain Bacteria; phylum Bacillota; class Clostridia; order Lachnospirales; family Lachnospiraceae; genus Hominisplanchenecus. The sequence continues at coordinate 16,123 of URUU01000005.1, read as the reverse complement.
ATCAGATTTTCCATCAGTGCCACCGGCTGCGAAGCCGTTGCCAGCATAAAAGAGGTATATCCCTGCTGTTTCCACAACAGCGGTGCATTTACATAACGGTACAATGCACTGCTTCCCAGTCCGACAATATCCAGACTCTCATCTTCTTCTGCATAAAAGCCGGTCAGCTTGGTACGGAAGAAATCGCGGTCCAGCGGGCGCAGCACATAAGTCGCCGTCAACAGCATAACAAGGGCGATCATCAGAAAAACGATCGTACTGAAAAGATTTTTGAATCGCTTTAATTTTTTCATCTGATATGTACCTCCCTAAAATTTTTCATAAATAAATGCAGAAGGATCATATCCCGGTCCATACATGCCAAAAATCACAACCGCCATCAAAAGTGCATAGATCAGTACCCAGCGAAATACCAGATTCTGCTTTTTCAGTGCTTCGAGCACATCCATCTTTTCCTGAAGCATGCTGACGATAAACAGCACAAGGACCGCAACTGCCACAACCGTCATATTTGCCTGATTCAGTCCGTATTTAAAGAGCTTGCCATTTGTAATACGCCAGATACCCGTATCGGCAAAAGTCCGTTTTAGAATACTGATGGCAGCCCCGAAATCATCTGCCCGGAAAAATACACGTCCAAGACAGCACAAAAGGAACGTCCTTGTCATCTGGAACAGGCGGAAGCTGAAACAGCCTGTCTTAATGTGTAACTTCTGTACCAGTCTTTCATTGTATGGAGTAAAGATCATGCTCAGCATGATCAGAAGCCCGTGGAAGAGTCCCCAGGTCACGTATTTCCAGTCCGGTCCATGCCAGATACCGGTCAGAAGCCATACCGCCAGGATCGGTATGGAAGAAGAAACGATTCTTCCGACTTCATTGCCAAAACGTTTTCTTGCCTTTTTATTCAGGTCCAGTGAGAATTTGGAAATGGAAATCGGATAAAAGACGTAATCCTTAAACCAGTTTCCAAGCGTTACATGCCAGCGTCTCCAGAATTCCGGCATCGTTTTTGAAAAATATGGACGCAAAAAATTCGGTGCCAGACGGATGCCAAACAGTCTGGCTGTTCCCGAAGCAATGTCCATGCAGCCGGAAAAATCTGCATAGATCTGTATGGAAAATGCTGCGGTTGCCACCAGGAAGATCACACCGGTATACATCGTGTAATTTCCGTAAATCTGCTCCACAAAAGTTCCCAGTCTTTCTGCGAGGATCAGTTTTTTGGCAAATCCCCACAAGATCAGGATACATCCATCCCTTAAATTGTCATATTCAAATTTGTGTTCTTCATACAGTTGTGTTCCCAGATCAGCGTAGCGCGGGATCGGACCTTGTACCACACTTGGAAAGAAGGATATGTAAAGCAGATATTTGAGGAAGTTTCTCTGCGGCTCCACTTTTCCCTTATAAACATCGATCATATACGATAAAATCTGGAAAGTAAAAAAGGAAATTCCCAGCGGCATGATCAGTCGGAAAAGCTGTGTTCCGTGACCAATCCCCAAAAGATCCAGAATCGAATACGCGCTTCCAAGAAGGAAGTTTGTATATTTAAACACGATCAGAATACCAATGTTTAAGATCAGTCCTCGTATAAGAATACGTTTTCTCTGTTGTTTATTTTCTTCTTTTAGCTGTTTGATCTGTTTGCGATCCAGATCTCCCTGTTTTTTCTTTTCTTTAAATGCCGCATGCAGATCTCCCATTTTGTTTGCTGCAGCATAGGAAACCGCAGCAGCCAGAAGCAGGACCAGGAACTGATCCCAGCCGGCTGCCAGATAAAACAGAATATTTGCGACAAGCAGTACATACATGCGGTATTTTGGCCGAATGATATAATAGACGAAAAATACTGCTGCAAGAAAAAACAGATAGGTAGATGATGTGTACGACATAGTTTTCTCCTGTTATGTATCCTGATGCAGTGCTTTGTTGAACATATCCCACATTTTACCGTAACCTTCGGAAGCCGGTGTCACCGGTTTCGGGATCGTATTTGGTACATCCATCTTGATCCCGCCCTGTTTTGCCATAACAAGAATCCTTGTTCCAAGACAGACTGCCTCCTGAATATTATGTGTAATAAAGATTACCGTTACCTTTTCTTTCTGATGCAGCCGCATCAGTTCTTCCTGTAATCGGTTTCTGGTCATAGCATCCAGACTGGCAAACGGCTCATCCATCAGAATGATCTGCGGTTTAACTGCCAGTGCTTTTGCGATCGCCACCCTCTGCTTCATACCGCCGGAAAGCTGATGCGGATACTGTGTCCGGCAGGAAAGCAGATCGACTTTTTCCAGACACTCATCCGAAATCTGACGCAGTTTCTCTTTATCTTTCATGCCCTGTATCTTCAGTGGATACTGCACATTTTTTTCTACTGTTTTCCATGGAAGGAGCTGATTAAAATCCTGAAATACCATAACACGGTCAATGCCAGGTCCTTTGATCGGCTCTCCGTTTACCCTGATCGTACCTTCAAACTGTTCAAAACCTCCGATGCAGCGCAGAAACGTTGTCTTGCCGCATCCGGATGGTCCGAGGATGCATACAAATTCTCCCGGATACATGGTAAAATCGACATTTTTGAGAATTTCGCTGTTTTCGCCTTTTCCTGCATTGTCATAATAAACCTTTGTAAGGTTCTGCACTTCCAGAACGGGAGTTTTCCCTTTTTGCTCCTGTGTCATCTGCTCATCCCCCATTTCTTAAGTGTCAGTTTCTCGATTGTATGGAATACACCATACTCTACTACAATACCGATCAGGATGATCACCAGCAGTGCCGCGAAGACTCCTGCGATGTCTACGTTGGTTCGCTTCATAAAAATAAACCATCCGATACCAGCTCCGGAACTGGTCGTTCCAAAGATCATCTCTGCACTGATCAGACCACGCCATGCACGTGCCCATCCGGTACGGATACCGGAAAGGATATAGGAAAACGATGCCGGAATATAAATACCGGTTACCAGTGACAGTCGGTTCAGTCCCATATTCTGACCGGATTCTATGTAAATACGCGGAACGGCACGAAATCCATCCATAATACTTCTGGACATTGGCCAGATAATGGAATGTACCACAATCAGGATAATGGTTCCTTCTCCGATTCCCATCCACAGAATAGCCAGTGGCAACAGTGCAACACCTGGAATCAGGTCACACAGCGAAACGATCATATGATAAATCGAATATACTGTCTTGCTCATAATCGAAAGACCGGACATGATAAATGCCAGTACAATACCTATAAACAGTCCTTTTGCGATCAGGCTCATGGAATAAAGCGTCATCTTGCCCAAACCATCCTGGGAAAATCCTTTCGCCAGAGAATTTAAAATCTTCCCCGGAGATGGGAACATCAATTCTGGAAATGTTCCCATCTGATATACGATCTGCCATACAGCTAAAAAAGCAATAATAAATATAATCTGATTCCTTAAGCTCTTCATCGTCATTCCCTTTTCGTTATCTTGCTGACTCTGTTGTGATTGCTTCAAAAGATTCCGGTGCTTTGTCTATAAAGTCATTTTCTGCCATAAATTCTGCCATATCCATCACACCTGGCAGCTTCATATCATATACACAGCCTGGATCCTGCATCCAGTCAAGCATCGTTTCTGCAGATACATCTTCTTTCTGGCACAGCAATGCGGCTGCATCCTCCTGATTGTTGTTCAGGTAATCCATCGCTTCCTGCGTAGCATCCACGATCGCCTGATAAACCTCCGGCTGATTCTTGTAAAGATCATCCGCTACCAGACCTACGATAAATGCGTTGCCGTCCGGCCATACACTGTCAAGACTTTCTGCTTCCTGGATACCGTCCTGCTCTTTTGCCTTGAAAATATAAGGAGCCGTTGTAAGCTGACATGCCACACTGCCGGACAGCAGTGCTGTCATACCATCCGGATGAGACATGGCTACCAGATTGTTATCCAGTGCATGTGCATCTCCCAGTTCTGCTTTTGCAAGCATCGCCAGAAAAATATGCTGGATGCTTCCGATATTGACGACTGAAATCTTCTTGTCTTCCGTAATATCTTTTAAAGACTTGATGCTGCTGTCATTGGTCAGCAGTTCGTTTGGCTGAGCTGCAATCGTTCCATACATTTTATATGGTATGCCCGCGGTTACTCCGGTAATAAACGGTGCAATCCCCATACACGCAACATCAATATCCCCAGATGCCATTCCTTCATTGATTGCAGATCCGGAGTTCAGACTCACCCATTCTACCTTGATATCTCCATCATAATTCTTTTCAATCAATCCCTGTTCCTGCATCACAGTCAATGGTGCATAGGCAAGTCCATACTGATATGCGACCTTGATAACCGTTGTTCCATCCGTTCCTTCTGCCTGCTGTCCTTTGGTTCCGCATGCCGTTGTTCCGACCACCAGAGCTGCCGTCAATAATAAGGCAGCCGCTTTTTTTATCTGTTTTTTCATAGCGCATCCTTTCTCTATTCCTGTTTTTTTGATACCTTGGTGATAATGGCACAATGCCGCTTACTATACTATTATAAATACTTTTATATCTTATTACGAAATTGTGATGTAATTATGACATTTTTATTTCGTTTCTTAATTTTTTCTCTAGTTTCGGTCTGCTGTTTCTTTTTCTGCACTCAAAAACCCCCCAAAGCTTTGTTTACTTCAGGGGGTTTTCCTTTTCTGCGTACTTTATGCCTTTGCTGCAGCCTTTGCTTTTGCCTTCTGACCAAGGAAATCAATGGATGTCCTGCAGATCACTTTATCAAAAATGATAAACATTGCAGGCAGAATAAAGATTACACATGCCATACTGATCAGGGCACCTCTTGATAACAGCGTACAGATTGCACCGATCATATCAACTTTTGAATACCACGCTACACCAAAGGTTGCTGCAAAGAAACTGAATCCACTTGTCATGATTGACAGTGCACAGGCTTTGTGTGCGTTCATAACGGCTTCTTTCTTGCCAAGTCCTTTTCTTCGCTCTTTCTGGTAACGGCTTGTCATCAGGATCGCATAGTCTACGGTCGCACCAAGCTGAATGGTTCCGACTACAATACTTGCCACGAATGGAAGCTCGATTCCCTGGAAGAACGGGATTGCCATATTGACATTAATGGCAAACTCGATTACGGCCACCAGAATGATCGGAACAGAAATGGATTTAAATACCAGCATGATGATGATGAAAATTGCTGCAACGGAGGCAACGTTTACATTTACCAGGTCAACATCCGTTACATCCTGAAGGTCTTTCATCAATGGTGCTTCACCAATAACCATTCCATCGGAATCGTATTTCTTTACCAGATCATTGATCTTCGCAATCTGGCTGTTGGATTCATCGGTTGCCGAACTGTACTCAGAGCATACAAATACCAGTTCCTGACCGTCACTTTGCAGCATCTCTTTTACATCCTTTGGTATCATGGATGCCGGAACATTCGCACCAAATACACTGTTCAGACCAAATGCCCATTTCACACCATCGACTTTTTCAATGTCTTTCATCAGTGTTGTCTTATCTGCATTTGAGATATTCTTATCCATCATGATGATATGCATGGTACTCATATTGAAAGTATCTTTCAGCTTCTTATTGGCCACATTAGAATCCAGGCTTGCCGGAAGAGACTCATCAATATTGTAATAAATCTTTGTGTGATTGTTTCCATACACAGCCGGAAGCAGTCCGATACAGAAGATTGCCAGCCAGATCTTGTAGTGTTTAATAATAAAAGCTGACAGCTTGTTGGTATTTTTGATCAGCGGTTTATGTTTGGTCTTTTCGATCAGCGGATCAAAGATCAGAATGATTGCAGGCAGCAGCGTGACACAGCAGACAACCCCGATGATAACACCTTTGGCCATTACAATACCAAGGTTTTTGCCGAGTGCAAAGGTCATCAGGCACAGTGCTGCGAAACCGGCTACCGTTGTGATGGAACTGGAGACGATGGATTTGAAGGTATTGGATATTGCATGGCCCATTGCTCTGTTCTTTTCTCCTGGGAATCGCTTTTTATTCTCTTCAAAACTGTCCAGCAGGAAGATGGAGTAGTCCATCGTAACACCAAGCTGAAGGATTGCTACCAGTGCCTGTGTCAGATAAGAAATCTCACCCAGGAAAATATTCGTTCCCATATTATACAGAATGGAGATTCCGATACAAAGCAGGAACAGAATCGGCACAACAAAGGAAGTTCCGGTGATTTCCAGTACGATAAAAGAAAACAGTGCCGCGATTGCCACATAAATAGGAAGTTCCTGCAGACACAGGTTCTTGATATCAGTTACAACACCGGACATACCACTGATAAAACACTGTTTGTCTACAATCGCACGCATACCTGTGACTGCCTCCATCGCCTCATCAGAGGAGGTGGTATTGTCAAACAGAACCAGCATCATCGTAGAATCTTCCTCAAAGAAAATATTTTTCAGATCTTTTGGCATCATACTGGATGGTACGCTGATATCCGCAATATCATCATACCAGAGTACTTTTTTGACATGTTCCATTTCTTCAAACTGATTTTTCAGTTTCTGCACATCTTTCATCGGCATATCTTCGACAACGACCATTGAAAAAGCACCGGTGCCAAATTCATCCACCATGACATCCTGTCCCTTTACCGTCTCAAGTGTCTCTGGAAGGTAACTTAAAATATCATAGTTAATTCTTGTTTTTATGGTTCCTATAACAGATGGAATCAAAAGCAAAATTCCGAGCAATACGATCAGTACACGATGTTTTGCAATCCATTTTCCCGTCTTAACCATGTTTGTCATCTCCTATCTTTCCTTATATTTTATGATGATACCAGAACTCCAAATACCAGATTCTTCATCCCATAACCAATATTATTCTGTTGGCTGTTCTTTCTGCGCCTGGATTGCCTCCAGCGATACCAGCAACGCATGATTTGCCGCAAGCATTGCAAAATCGAGCAGATATTCTGCCATAAGTGTCCTGTTTTCTGCTGAGAGCCCTGCCCTCTTCCCCTCCGTAAAACCAATGCCTGTCTGCTCCTGGACTTCCTGGAGTACCTGATCCACACGCTCATATGCCTCTGATATCCTGCCTACCAGCTTTGCTTTGCTATATTTCATCTTATTATGTAGGATTTCTCTGTCTTCCCTGCATTCTCTTCGGATTTCCCGTATCTCTCCTGCTATCTGTTCCGGAGAATCCATCTCTCCCTGTTCGATACGACTGTGAAGCTGACCGATCGTTTTATCCAGTTCATACAATTTTACCGAAAATATATCATGTGTCATATGCACACCTCTTTTCCATTTTGATTTTACTTCGCTTCGAACAGCTACCGTTTAATATAATGATGCCAGGGTCAAAAGGTCTAAATCCACATAAGCTTGCTCATAGGTGGATGAAAGACCTTGGGACCCGCCCAGATATGAGCATAAAAGTGGGATGATAATCCCACGATATGCGAATACTGGTGAGGATTGTGGGAGTGCAACGCACGGAACAATCCGTAGGCATCATGTTGGGAACTTTTGACACCCACATCATATAATAGCAAAAATAACAGAAGCTGATATAGACAAAATATCCGCAGTGTAAAATAACTTTACACTGCGGATATTTTATAAACTGTCATCCTCTTTTGATACCATAACACTCTTGCCCATTAGCAGAAGGTAAATCTGATGAACTATGTAATTGATATTCTCCGTATCCTGTTTTGTCCATTCCCGAAGCAGTCCCATAACAGCCTGGCAATGATAATGCAGGATAAACTGTCTGTCTTTTTCGGAATATCCCTCATACCAGTTCTGAAGATCCACCACTTTCTGAAACAGATCATAGAAAAACTGCTCCAGCAGTCTGCCGATCTCATCTCCATAACTGGATTGTATTCCCCGTATCGCATAAGGCTGAAGCTGAGCAGCCAGGGAAAAGAAATGACGGATTCCTCTTTCAATATCCTGCTCTGCCATACATTCCTCCAGTATCACATCTACTTCCTGATATAATACCCAGTGAATCAGATCCGGAATATCTTCAAAATGATAATAAAATGCCTGTCTGGTAATGTGACATTCTTCCACAATATCTTTCACCGTCAGTTTCTTGACTCTTTTTTCAAATAAAAGACTGCTTGCTGCTTCTGCAATCGTTTTTTTCATATCTATAGCCATCGTTTATCTACTCCTGTTCCAATCAAATCCCTTTTCCACAACATCTCGTCCTGTAAAAAAGATATCATACGGCATCATAATATGCGAAAAAGCTATTCTCTGTCAAGCAAAAGAACGGAAAATTCTTATAAACAAATCATAAAAATACCCCGAAGCATCATCTGTTCTGCTTCAGGGTATGAAATATTTCTGTATTTTAATAGAACTGATGCGCTCCGATCTTTGTTCCTCTTCCGGAACCGGTGTTAAAATAGAGTGCTCCGCCTACCGGATTCTCACCATTCAAAGCTGCCTGTGCCGCTTCTATACATGCACCTGGCACACCGCTTGCCAGTGCTCCTGCCAGTGCTCCGCTGGATGCCGGTGTAAACTGTCCGCTCTGATATACAACATCGTGGATGCTGTTTGGGAAGGAACTGCTTGCCACACGGTTCAGAACAACTGCTCCAACTGCTACTTTTCCTTCACGGCTCTGATTTCCTGCTTCGCAGTAAATGATCGCTGCCAGCAGGTTCAGATCATCTGCATTTGCAGTTGTGACCGTCTCTTCTGTCTGCGCAGAATCCGGTGTATCAGAAACATCTCCTGCCTCCGGTCCTGCTGCAGGTGTTTCCGTTTCCGGCTGTGTATACCCGGTATCATTTCCCGTATTTCCGGTCATCTGCTCCTCCGTATAAGCATAGTTGGTATATGTATCTTCGCTGTACGTATTTTCTGTATAAGGAGCATCTTCCTGTGTGCTGTCCGTATAAGTATCTCCTGCGCTGTAATCCTCTGTATAAGAAGCATTCCAGTCCGTCACTTCTGTACTGTCATTCACATCCCCTGCCGCAGTACTGTCTGTATAAATATAGGAAGCTCCGCTCTCCTGCGCCTGAAGTGAAATCGCACGCTCTGTAATAATGGTTTCCTGTACATCTTCTGCCGGAACGTATGCGGTTGTCGCATCATCCATCTGTACCTGATACCAGTCGTCCTCCTCAGAAATAATGGTATATTCGCTGCCATTATCTGCTGTATCTAACACATCGGCTGCTGCATCCGGGGATGAAAAAAGATTGACGCCATCCCAGTTGACTTTAACACCCTGTGCACCATATACACTTGCAAGATATTCTGCATCTGTGCCATACGCCAGATAATCATTCTTAATATAACCTTCTACACCATTTGAAATAATGTGAGACCATTCTTCTCCCTTTTCGATCAGATCTGCCGAAGCACCCTTTGGCAGATATCCAATGATCTCACTGTCGGAAGATGCATATGCACGAATGTTTACCTGTGTATCCACATCTGCTACTGCACGATAGGTCCATACGTTGTTTTCTATATCATCGCCTGTAGACGGTGCTGCAAATACAACGGTAGAAGACAATACCGTAAGTGCAAATACCGACGCACCACCACAGATCAACGTTTTCATCTTTTTATTCATAAAAACCTCCTGAATTCAGAACGCTCCCTTATCAAAAATGAAGCTTCTCTTTCATTTGTTACGTTTCTGTTAATTTTGTTACGTTTGTATCATATAGCAATTACGGTATTTTGTCAACCTTTTTTTCTCAACCCACAATTCCAGTCAGATATTTCAAAAAGAAATCTGCATCATAAAGAACCGTCAATACCGGACTTTCTTTTATCATTTCCATAAGCTGTCCGCCAAACTCTGTCTGTATAAAAAGCGTGACTGCAACAAAGAAAATCCATACGATTCCAATTCCCTTTACAAGTCCAAGACACAGTCCGGCCGTCCGGTTCGCTGTGCTTAAAACCGGAAGGCGCACAATCTGGTTCAGTACTTCTGCAGCCACCCGCAGCAAAATATTCGCCAGGCTGAAAACTGTCAGGTAGATAAACATATTCAAGAACATATCTGTCAGATAGCGGGACAGATATTCCGAAAAAGTCTTTACAGCCAGATTTTCATAAGTATAACTGTTATTATGATCTAAAAGCTGTGTCTGCAATTTCTGTGGCAGCGGCAATGCTTTTATGATCTTTGACTGATCGTTTCGCGGTACTTGCCCACTTTCTGTTTTTCCTTTTCCCTCTGTTACAGAATGGATCGCTTCTTCGATCATTTTTTCACATGGTGTCTCTATCATCTGGTATACCGGAGTTTTGTTTTTGATAAACTCACTGATATATGGTGTTGCCTGATAGACCAGGATCCCGGATACAACAAAAAACATCAGGGCTGTCAATGTTCTGACAAGCCCCTTGCGATAACCATCGATTGCAAAAACCAGAAGCAGCAATAAAATAATAATAGTAAGTAAATTCATACGTTCCTTTCTTCTATCCCAGGCGGACCAGATCCGCGCTGTCCTCTGTGATAACCATATATTTCCGAAATCCCCGCACATCCAGAACATTCTGGATCGGTTTTCGGTATTTCCCCTGAAACTTTTTCTGCCCATTTAACTTGTAGACAGCAAACTCTTTTTCATTAAACATCACAATCTTATCTTTTTGTAAAGTAATATTGTTATACTGCAGGTCAAAATATTTCTGCATGGTATTTTTACCGCCTGTATTATAAACTTTCATCTGATATTTGTGCCCGGAATCTCCGCCATCAAACACAAATCCAATGCGATTTCCATCATAAAATGTACTTAAAATCTCCTGTTCAAAAGAAACTGTCTTTTTTTCTTTCGGAGCCTGACTTCCCGAAAATACGGTAAATCCATCCGTTCGCACCGCTACAGCTGTACTGTTATCACAGAAGAAGATCTCCGGTGCCAGCACATTGTCAGCATCCAGCTCACCAACCTGATTGTTCAGCTCCATCTGTCCGGCAGAGCCAAAATTATAAAACGCAATATGGGTACTGATCTTATTTCCAAGCACCCGCATATAGGAAACAGCCATTTTCAGTCCGTCCGGCGACAGATCCATGTCCAGCGGATAGCCAAAATCATCAATCGTTGTCCTGTTTTCTGCGATCAGCGTTCCTGCCGCGTCATAAAAATTAACCCAGGTTACCTCTTCATCTTCCAGAATAACCGCAACCACACCCTGGCTGGCTACTCTCGCTTTCTGTATCGGAAGCCTGGTCTGAAATTCTCCAGCCAGTCCATCTTCTTTGTATACATAAATCTGTGTTCCCTGCTGATCTGCGATCACGGCTGTCGTTCCGCAGACATCTACAAACGGTGCCTGCATGCTGAATGTACTGCTCCAAAGCACCTGGGATTTGCTGTCTACACAGGCCACACCATCGGAACTGTATTTCAGAAAATAATCTCCAAACTCCAGATATTTCGTGCCGCTGACATCATTTTTTTCCACACGGTCTGCCGTAATATAGGTACTTCCCGTATGAAAAAACAAAAATGCACCCAAACCAAACAACACAATGCAAAGTATACCCATTGCCAGGATATTTCTGTTTTTTATCAGGTGTTCATGTTTTTTTATCTTTGTCCAGAAATCTTCCTTTTCCTGTGGATCTGGTGTCATTTCAAAAGTTTCGATCCGGATATCCGGATCTTCTTGTGCTTCCTCAAAAAGAATCTGCTCTTCATCTTCTTTTTTCTTAAAGAATTCTTTTAATTTTAGTTTCATTCTTATTTTCCCGACCTTATTCTCATGTGCTGACTTTTTCCTGATGCAACGGTGTTATTATAATTTAAAAGGCATGGTATCGTCAACCATGCCTTTTTTACCGGGCAGAATCAGGAGTTTGACCGGTGAATATCGAAAAAACTACCTGCTATTTCTGCTTCTTACCATTCCTTTCCTGAATACTTCATCTCATAGAATATCTGATGAGCTCCTTTTCGATCAAAGTAGCATACAAAATATCCTTTCATATACGACACACTCTGATTTCCTGTTATTACTTTCGTGTTTTTATCGTTTGCACGAACCATGACTGTCGCATGGACACCATCATAACCATCCGGCTTTTCTGCATATCCGGCAGCGATGTCTGCTGTTCCTGTATCGGTAGCTGTCCTGGCATTTGCTATATAATTGTCTTTTGCTGCACAACAGGTGCTTCTCCAGATTCCGGCAATATGTCCGGCATACTCGCATCCGCCATAAACCGATACTCCATCCAGCGTATTTTCAGAAATCACGCTGAAATTATTTTCTCCAATGATACCGCCTGCGGTGTATGCGCTGCCCACACTGGTATTCAGGACCTGACATTGCGAAATGGTGCTTTCGTATTGATATCCATTCTCGTTCTCTTGCTTTTGTTCCTCATCTCTTCCTGCGATTCCGCCCACATACAGTCTGCCGATCGTTTGAACATCTGATCTTGTTGTAATGCTGCCGATTTTTCCATTTTCCAGGATTCCTCCCTGAATTTTTCCGGAACTGCTTCCTGCAAAGCCTCCAAGATAAACCGTCTGTGTAGTATCCCGGATATGATCTGACAGCACACCAACCGCTGCATTATACATTTTGCCATCGAAAAGAACAGCTCTTGCATCATTCGCCCCTGTGATTCCGCCAACGTATGCCTGTTTTCTTCCTCCTTTTGCAGCTTCCTGATCATTCCATACGATGTCAGTGTCGTGTATTTCACAGTTTGTAATATGTCCGTAGTTATATCCTGCAAAACCGCCAAAATATTCTGCACTGCCCTCAATACGAGATCTGATGATTTCATTAAAACTGTTTGTCGTTCCGACTATGCGGCAATTTTGTATTGCACCATAATTTTTTCTGGCAAAAGCTCCGAAACAAGTATCCTCACCGGACGCTTCTTCTTTGCCGTTTACCGTTCCCAGGATATCTATTCCGTCAATCGTACCGACATTTTCATTGATCAGCGGTGCTGTCGCATGTTCCAGCGTGATCGTATGGTGCTTTTCTTCTCCGTTTTCTGTATAACTGCCCTTGATATAGCAATCGTATTCCAGGCGGTCAAAATATGGTTCTGTCAGATTGCTTATGGTAATATCTTCTTCCAATACAATTGCTCTATGCAGATAATCACCTTTCAGCAGTTTTGCAGCCACTTCCAGCTCTCTCTGTGAAGAAACATGAAGCTGTGTGTATGGTCCGGAAAACTCACTGACCCGAATCCACTCTGCTGTCAAGAAGTCCCTGTTAAAATTCAGGCTGGATACTTTTGTATTGTCCTCCAGCGGAAGTGTATAATATCCGGAAGTTTCTTTCGGAACCTTCTTTGACCAGCATGCAAAAATATAACCTTCTCTTACCGGAGGGGTAATCTCTGCAAGGGTTATGGTCTTTTCCTGCTTTTTCGGGTAAAAACAGGTATACTGTTCTGTGGAACCTTCAAACAGTGCTGCACTGAATACTCTGTATTCCTCTTCCCATTTTGCCCGGAATTTCAGATCACCCGTGGCTTCTGAAGTAATATATACCAGACCGTTTTCCAGGATTTGTACACCATCCGGCATTTGTCCCTTTCCTGCCCATTCCCATCCGGCAAATGCCATATTTTCGCATTTTGCTCCTGACAGGTTAAATTCAAAGCCACTCTGGTAAGTTTCCGGATTATTTGGATTCTGTGCATTTTCCTCTGCAAGGTCATAGGTGATCGTATACGTAATCGGCTCGCGCTTCAATTTATATGTAACATCTGTTTCGCCCATAACGATATTCGTTCCATCCACAAGCTTCTGCTCCGGATCTGTGATATCATACCATCCAAGGATCTGATAACCGGTTCTCTTTATATACTTTAATGACGGGAGGCGGAGCGTTTTGCCATAATAGTAATCGCCCTCCAGTGTATAATAAGTTCCTGCCACTACCGAAGCTCCGGAGAGATCATAGTTCAGCCTGCTTCTTTTTAATGCATAATCCACATATACGGCAGTAGAACCATCTCCTGCAATTTCAACGATCTGTGTCACAGGTGTGATATAGCCTGTACCGAACTGATCTTCATATTCTTTTTCTACCGCCGGCGAAATCGAAAGAATCTTTCCTGCCAGCTCCATTTTTCCTTTGCTGTAAATAACCCTATAGTTTCCATTCAGGTTTTGCTTACGATATATAATCTGGTACATTACTTCTTCTGCATCCCACTGTGCCTGATAAATCGTATTGCCTGCCGGCATAGTGGCTGCCACATTCTGGAAACTTCCGCGATATCCGGCTCTTGTCAGCTCCGGGGCTGTAATCGGGGCACCATATTTTACCATGCCCTGCGTATAGCCTTCTCCTGAGAGCTGCCCTGCACCTGCATCCCAGATCAGATTGTATTCCTTTCTCTGATACTGATACTGGCATACCGCAGTCCCATCATCAAGAACCTCCACTTCTTTTACTTCCGGTGTTACAAAGCCGCTGAATTCCATTGGTTCTGGTTTGATCTTGGTATTTACAGTACCGTAAACGGTTTTAGAAGAAGCAAGTGTATAACCTTTACCATCCAGATTTTCCGTATAGTACTCTACCTTAACAGCTCGTGAATCCGTTTCTTTATACTGTGCTGTGGCAACGATATCATGTGCGGGCATATACTGTGGTATCTTAATATCCCATCCGATAAATTCACATTTATCTTTTGTCGGTATGATGTTTGTATCTAATACATGAGATATATCTCCATCATACAATACCTCCGCTGACATACTGTCTTTTCCATTGTATTTTCCGCCATTAAAATCAAGTGTTATGTTATAACTGTCTCTTTTGAAGGAAATTTTTACTACTGTAGAGCCTTCATAACCAAATTCTTTACCATTTGCCTCTTCACCTGTTTTTATGATCTGCTGCTCTGTTTTTCCCGGTATAAATTCGTAATCTTTATTTAAAATTCCGGCTGTATAATGCTTCATTTCATCCGGCACCTGGGTCTTCTCTCCCAGTTTTCCATACATCTCCGTAACACTTGAACGGTACATGGATGATTCATCCTGAATCTCATAGATCACATAATACGGAACCATGTCCTTTGTCATGGTGACTTCTTCCCACTGTGCATAAAGTGGTTGGTAATAATAATTATAGCGTTTTTCGTATTCATCAAGCGGTTTTTTTGCTACTTCATCGCCTGGATCATAGAAAATACCGCTTCCATCCTCCATGGTATTCCAGTTCTTAAAGCGATAACAGGTTATCGTACCATCCTCATTTGTATCAGGATCCTTCATCTGGGTATTAAAAGGTGCCTCAAATGGCTCATCATAACTATATTTTATCGCCTGTGACCAGTTACCAAACTGGATTGTAACTGTTACGTAATTCCATACCGCAGTATAAGTGATATCCTGTGTTCCCATTGTCGTACTGCCTTTAACAAACATTTTTCCATCCGACCATCCCTGCAGTACCTGACCATTTACCGGTTCAGTGACATCCGGCATACCGATCTGTTCACCCTCAGCCAAAAACTGCTTTTGTGTTTTCAGACCATTTCCATAATCAAATGTTACCAGATGATATGCACCTTTTCGGTAATATCTTCTGAAAACAGTACTTCCATCTGCTTTGATTTTTTCAGAGAATAGGGATGCTTCGTTCGTCGGATCAAATGCATAACCCGGAATGGCATACTCCTCTTTCTCTACGGATACTGTTTCATCTGTCTTGCCCTGTTTTTTGTAAGGGTAGTGTCAAAAACTACCTGTTTTTTTGTTCTAAAATCTTTTAAAAACCTTGATTCTATGGGAAATCTGCAATAAAAAGAGCATTGACCTCCCTTTTCGTGTATAATGAGTTCACCACAAATCCATTACCTCGAAAGGAGCCAATGCTCATGGACATTATACAATACTTACTTTCTATAATTCAATATCTTTACCAGCAAAACTGCTGGCTTATTAACTTTATTTGCAGATATATCCCTCTCAAGCAGTGGGCTTTCGATGATTCCCACTCCCCCAAGTACCAAAAATTCAAAATTGATGAACTTCCTTTGATCACGGACTTCCGTCAGGACTGGACTTATAAAGAGCTCATCCCTTACTACGAAAAACGTTATGGTAAGAAAATCCGCCCGATCAGCCGAC
>URUU01000004.1 GCA_900551235.1 uncultured Lachnospiraceae bacterium | reverse complement strand
CAAGTGCAGCAGCTAAAATTGAGGCTCTTGGTGGAAAAGCAGAGGTGATCTAATGTTAGCAACACTGCGTAACGCCTTAAAGGTGAAAGACCTTAGGCAGCGGTTGTTCTTTACCTTCATGATGCTGCTGGTGATCCGTCTTGGATCCCAGCTGCCCTGCCCGGGCGTTGATCGAACCTACTTTTCCAGCTGGTTCGCAAAGCAGAGTGCTGAGGCATTCAACTTTTTCAATGCCTTCACGGGAGGTTCTTTTGAGCAGATGTCTATTCTGGCTCTGAGTATCACACCGTACATTACATCTTCGATTATCATCCAGCTTCTGACCATTGCAATTCCCCAGCTTGAGGAAATGCAGCGCGACGGAGAGGATGGAAGAAAGAAACTGACTGCTATTACCCGTTATGTGACCGTTGGTCTGGCTCTCATCGAGGGTACAGCTATGGCGATTGGATTTGGAAACCAGGGTCTGATCCCTGCAATGTCTTCCTCCAGCGCTACCTTCATCACCAAAGCGGGTGCCGTGATCACTGTTGTGGCAGCTCTGACTGCCGGTTCTACCTTCCTGATGTGGATTGGTGAGCGTATCACAGAAAAGGGCGTAGGCAATGGTACTTCCATCGTCCTGATGATCAACATTCTTTCCCGTATCCCCAGCGATATGAATAGCCTCTTTGAGATGTTCGTCTTCAAGGATGGTCAGACTGTTGCAAAAGGTGCGCTGGCAGCTGTGATCATCATTGCCGTTATTCTGGTAACAATCGTTCTGGTTATTGTCCTGAATGATGCAACCAGAAAGATTCCTGTACAGTATTCCAAGAAAATGCAGGGCCGCAAGATGGTTGGCGGACAGAGCAGCTTCATTCCTCTGAAAGTCAATACTGCCGGCGTTATTCCGGTCATCTTCGCATCTTCCCTGATGTCCATGCCCACCATGGTTGCTTCCTTTATGGGAAAAACCGGCGGCACCGGAATCGGCAGCAAGATTATCACTGGCCTGAATCAGGGCAGCTGGTTTAATCTGAATCAGCCGGTATACACACTTGGTTTCGTGCTGTATGTGGTACTGAATGTATTCTTTGCTTACTTCTATACCTCCATTACCTTCAATCCGATTGAGGTAGCGGACAACATGAAGAAGCAGGGTGGATTTATCCCGGGTATCCGTCCCGGTAAGCCGACTCAGGATTACCTGAACAAGATCCTGAACTACATCATCTTTATCGGTGCGATCGGTCTGATCATCGTTGTGACCATTCCGCTTGTATTCAATGGTGTGTTCGGAGCCAGCGTATCCTTCGGCGGTACTTCTCTGATCATTATTGTAGGCGTTATCCTTGAGACTCTGAAACAGATCGAGTCCCAGATGCTCGTCCGCAATTACAGAGGTTTCCTGGGAGATTGATGGTGTACGCTCCGTCTTTCGCAGTTTTGCGGGGGAGGGGCGTGCACTTGTCTTTTTTCTGGGGAAAAATCTCAGGAAGAAGCCGGATTATGCGGATTTTTTCCTGTACTACTTTTAAAATATATGATATAATCCAACTGAATAGGCTGTTCCGAATGAACATCAAAAAGATGTGTATGGGGGATTACAAGGATACACATCTTTGTTTTGCGCCATAAAAGAACAGTTTCATGAAGAAGAAAGGTGGGGCAAGAGTATGAAAATTATTATGTTAGGAGCACCGGGGGCTGGAAAAGGAACTCAGGCCAAGAAGATTGCTGAGAAATACGGAATTCCGCATATTTCCACAGGCGATATTTTCCGCGCAAACATCAAGAACGGAACAGAGCTTGGAAAGAAAGCGAAAACTTATATGGATCAGGGCGCACTGGTGCCGGACGAACTGACCTGTGATCTCGTAGTTGATCGTATTCAGCAGCCGGATTGTGCCAATGGTTATGTACTGGACGGATTTCCGAGAACGATTCCCCAGGCAGAGTGCCTGACCACAGCTCTTGATAAGCTTGGCCAGAAGATGGATTATGCCATCAATGTAGATGTACCGGATGAGAACATTGTTCACCGTATGGGCGGCAGAAGAGCCTGCGTAGGCTGCGGCGCTACCTATCATGTGGTTTACAATGCACCGAAGGCAGAGGATATTTGTGACACCTGTGGTGAGCATCTGGTTCTTCGTGATGATGACAAGCCCGAGACTGTTCAGAAGCGTCTGAATGTTTATCATGAGCAGACACAGCCGCTGATCGATTATTATGAGAAAGCCGGCATTCTGAAAAACGTGGATGGAACCGTTGATATGAAAGACGTATTCCAGGCAATTGTCAATATTTTAGGAGAATGATCATATGTCAGTAACAATTAAATCTGCGAAAGAAATTGAGTTAATGAGAGAAGCCGGAAGACTCCTCGAGATTGTTCACAAAGAACTGGAGGAGGCGATTCGGCCGGGCATCTCCACTTGGGAACTTGACCATCTGGGAGAGAAGACGATTCGCAGCCTTGGATGCATCCCGAATTTCCTGAATTATAACGGTTATCCGGCATCCTTTTGTATTTCCGTAAATGACGAAGTAGTTCATTCCATCCCCAACAAGCACAAGATCCTTCAGGAGGGTGATATCGTCAGCATCGACGCTGGCCTGATCTACAAGGGCATGCATTCCGATGCAGCCAGAACCCATGCGGTAGGCCAGATCACTCCCGAGGCACAGAAGCTCATTGACGTGACCCGTCAGAGTTTCTTCGAGGGAATCAAGAAAGCAGTAGCAGGCAATCATCTGTTTGATATTTCCAACGCTATTGCAGACTATGTAGAGCCCTTTGGCTACGGCATCGTAGAGGAGCTTGTCGGCCATGGAATCGGCCATGCTCTTCATGAGGATCCCCAGATCCCGAACTTCCGTCAGAAGAGAAAAGGTATCCGTCTGATGCCGGGAATGACCCTGGCCATCGAGCCCATGATCAACATCGGCCGCCCGGATGTCGAGTGGCTGGACGACGACTGGACCGTTGTGACTGAGGACGGAAGCCTGTCCGCTCACTATGAGAATACGATTCTCATCAACGAAGAGGGCGAACCGGATATCCTGACTCTGGGTCATGTATAATGGCAGGTCTTGATATGGAAGAGATCAGACCGGGCATGCTGGCCTATTCCCTGGCCGGTCATGACAAAGGCAGCCTCTATTACATCGTGAAAGCGGACGAGAAATTCGTCTGGCTTTCCGATGGAAAACTGAAAGATACAGCTTCACCAAAACGGAAGAACCGGAAACACATTCAGGTCATCAAGAAAGGCGCCGTGGAGGCGCCGGAACCGCTCACCAATGAAGCGGTCAAGCGAATCATCAAACAATATCTCAGGAAAGAGTTATAGGAGGTTTTTTAAGGCAGATGTCAAAAGCAGATGTTATTGAAGTAGAAGGAACAGTTCTGGAAAAATTACCCAACGCCATGTTCAAAGTAGAGCTGGAGAACAAACACGTCGTTCTGGCTCACATCAGCGGAAAGCTTCGGATGAATTTCATCCGTATTCTTCCCGGCGACAAAGTAACCATCGAGCTGTCCCCGTATGATCTGTCCAAGGGACGCATCATTTGGAGAGATAAATAAGCCAAATCAAAGGAAACCGTACTTCAGGCGAGTGAAAATCGTCTGGAGTGCGGTTTTTTAAAAAAATCCCCAAAAGTGAACAAGAAAAAACGAAAAAAAGCTTGCTTTTTATTAGGTAAGGTGTTATACTCATTCACGAACTGTGCAAAGGGCTTATTTTTTTTATGCCCAAATGTTCACGACAAGGTGGAAAGGAGGACCATCATGAAAGTTAGATCTTCAGTAAAACCGATTTGCGAGAAATGCAAAGTCATCAAGAGAAAGGGAAGTATCCGTATTATCTGTGAGAATCCGAAGCACAAACAGCGTCAGGGTTGATTTTATTCACACTTTATACTGAGATTTTCCAAACAATGAAGAGCGGCTGCAGTGCGAAACGCCAGGAGGCGTGGAAACACTGATAACAATAGAAAGTGGACTTGTTTCACCGTATATTGCTTACAATACCGGACGCTGCGGTTAGCCCACCGCTCCCGACTTGTACCGGGTCGGCAGTTGAACGAAGAGAGCTGCAAAGCGCCTCGCAAATAAGTTCGAGTGTACGGAAAGGCATGGCTTCGCTGTGCTGGGCTGTGGGATCGAAGAATCCACACCGCCTCAATTTAAGACGATATCAAATATTAATGGAGGAAATGTTACATGGCTCGTATTGCTGGTGTAGACTTACCAAGAGAAAAACGTGTAGAGATCGGATTAACTTATATCTACGGTATCGGTAGAGCAAGTTCCGTAAAAATTCTGGAGAAGGCAAATGTCAATCCGGATACCCGTGTCAGAGATCTGACCGATGAAGAAGTAGGACGTATTCGTGATGCAATCGACGAGACCGTTACCGTTGAGGGTGACCTTCGTCGTGAGATCGCAATGAACATCAAGAGACTGCAGGAAATCGGATGCTACAGAGGTGTTCGTCATAGAAAAGGACTTCCGGTTCGTGGCCAGAAGACCAAGACAAACGCTCGTACCAGAAAAGGTCCGAAGAGAACTGTTGCTAACAAGAAGAAATAATAAACCATCGTTGAATATTTGAGAAAGTAGGTTAGTTTAAAAATGGCTAAAAAAGTTACCAAAAAAGTGACAAAAAAGCGCGTAAAGAAAAACGTTGAACGCGGACAGGCACATATCCAGTCATCTTTTAATAACACAATCGTTACATTAACTGATGCGCAGGGTAACGCTTTATCATGGGCAAGTGCCGGTGGTCTGGGATTTAGAGGTTCAAGGAAATCTACTCCGTATGCAGCACAGATGGCTGCAGAGACTGCAACAAAAGCAGCTCTGATTCATGGACTCAAGACGGTAGATGTATTTGTAAAAGGACCGGGTTCAGGTCGTGAAGCAGCAATCCGTGCTCTTCAGGCATGTGGTCTGGAAGTAACAAGCATCCGCGACGTAACACCTGTTCCACACAATGGTTGTCGTCCACCGAAACGTAGAAGAGTCTAATTAGGAGGTTAGCGAAATGGCAGTAAATAGAGTTCCTGTTCTTAAAAGATGCAGATCCCTTGGTATGGATCCGATTTACTTAGGATATGATAAAAAATCCAATAGAGAGCTGAAGAGAGCAAACCGTAAAATGAGCGAGTACGGTCTGCAGCTTCGTGAAAAACAGAAAGCAAAATTCATTTATGGTGTTCTGGAAAAACCTTTCCGCAACTACTATAAAAAAGCTGAAAAAATGCCGGGCATGACAGGTGAAAATCTGATGGTTATGCTGGAATCCAGACTGGACAGTGTTATCTTCCGTCTTGGTTTTGCAAGAACAAGAAGAGAAGCAAGACAGATTGTAGACCACAAACACGTAACAGTAAACGGTAAGCAGGTAAATATCCCATCTTATCTGGTAAAAGCCGGTGACGTTATCGAAATCAAGGAAAAATGCAAATCTATGCAGAGATATAAAGATATCGTTGAAGCAACAGGCGGCAGACTGGTACCGGAATGGCTGGATTGCGATCTGGAAGCACTCAAAGGTACAGTAAAAGAGCTTCCTGCAAGAGAAGTCATCGATGTTCCTGTAAACGAGATGCTTATCGTCGAGCTGTATTCTAAGTAATAAATAGCACCGTATTGCGGTGCGTAGAACCCCTCATACACCAAATAACCCAACAAGGAGGGACTATATGTTCGATTTTAATAAACCTAAAATTGAAATAGCTGAGATTTCAGAAGACAAGAAATACGGAAGATTCGTTGTTGAGCCTCTGGAGAGAGGTTATGGTACAACACTCGGCAACTCACTTAGAAGAATTATGCTCTCATCTTTACCTGGAGCTGCAGTAAGTCAGGTTAAGATTGAAGGTGTACTCCATGAATTCAGCTCAATTCCGGGAGTAAAAGAAGACGTTACAGAAATCATCATGAATATCAAGTCCCTTGCTATTCAGAACAACAGCGAAACAGATGAGCCGAAAGTTGCGTACATTGAGTATGAAGGCGAAGGCGTTGTTACTGCTGCTGATATCAAGGCAGACTCTGATATCGTAATCATGAACCCGGATCAGGTTATTGCAACACTGAACGGTGGTACAAACTGCAAACTGTATATGGAGCTGACCATCACCAAGGGCAGAGGCTATATCAGTGCAGATAAAGGAAAAACAGATGATATGCCAATTGGCGTGATCGCAGTAGATTCTATCTACACACCGGTTGACCGTGTAAACTATAAAGTCGAGAATACCCGTGTGGGTCAGGTGACCGATTACGATAAACTGACCATGGATATCTGGACAAACGGAACACTGGCTCCGGATGAAGTAGTCAGCCTTGCAGCAAAGGTACTGAGTGCTCATCTGAATTTGTTCATCGATCTGTCTGAGAATGCGAAATCAGCAGAGATCATGATTGAAAAAGAAAGTAATGAGAAAGAAAAAGTTCTGGAGATGAACATCGATGAACTGGAACTTTCCGTACGTTCTTACAACTGCCTGAAGAGAGCAGGTATCAATACAGTAGAAGAGCTTTGCAGCAAGACTCCGGAAGATATGATGAAAGTTCGTAACCTCGGACGTAAATCACTCGAAGAAGTACTTGGCAAGCTGAAAGAGCTGGGATTACAGCTCAACCCGAGCGAAGAATAATTTATGGACAAGACAGCATCTGTCAAGTAAGCCCGAAGAGCATTGGCAGATGTTCCACAAATGGAGGAAAATAAAATGGCAGGTTATAGAAAACTTAGCAGAACAGCAGATCAGAGAAAAGCCCTGATCAGAGGACAGGTTACATCTCTGCTGTATCATGGAAAAATCGTTACTACAGAACAGAAAGCAAAAGAAATCCGCAAAGTTGCAGAAGGTCTGATCGCTCTGGCTGTAAAAGAAAAAGACAACTTTGAAACGGTTACCGTTACTGCTAAAGTAGCACGTAAAGACAAAGACGGTAAGAGAGTAAAAGAAGTCGTAGACGGCAAGAAAGTAACTGTATACGATGAAGTACAGAAAGAAATCAAAAAAGACAATCCTTCCAGACTGCACGCTCGTCGTCAGATGCTGAAAGTTCTGTACCCGGTAACAGAAGTTCCAGCAGAAGCAGCAGGAAAGAAAAGAAATACAAAACAGGTAGATATGGTAGACAAACTGTTTACAGAGATCGCTCCGAAATACGAAGGACGTAACGGTGGTTACACAAGAATCGTTAAGATTGGTCTTCGTAAAGGCGATAACGCTATGAAAGTTCTGCTTGAGCTGGTATAATCCGGACATCAATTTACAAAACGATAACAGAGCCGTTTCGAATTCACAGAATCCGAGGCGGCTTTTATCTTAGTTGAAGAAAACCATAACTAAGATAAAATCATTGTGCCAGGTCTCACGTGCGTTCAACTTAAACAGAAAGGAGACAGACAAATATGATTTATATAGGAAGCCACATTTCATCTTCAAAAGGCTATGCTGCCATGGGCAGACAGGCACTGAAACTCGGAGCGGATACTTTTGCTTTTTTCACCCGCAATCCGCGAGGCGGAAGTGCAAAGGAGATAAAACAGGAAGATGTAGATAAATTTTTGAAAATCGCAGAGGAACGTGGATTTGGAAAACTGGTGGCGCATGCACCTTATACATTAAATGCCTGCGCAGCCAAAGAAGAAGTACGAACCTTTGCCAGAGAAGCCTTTGCCGATGACCTTGGACGTATGGAATACATTCCGGGAAATTATTATAATTTTCATCCGGGAAGCCATGTCGGTCAGGGAGCCGAAAAAGGAATTCTCCTGATTGCAGAAATGCTCAACGAAAATCTGAGGGAAGATCAGACAACGACTGTACTTCTGGAGACGATGGCGGGAAAAGGGACGGAAGTCGGCAGAACGTTTGAAGAGCTGCAAAGTATCATCGAAAAGGTTCAACTTTCCGACAAACTGGGCGTGTGCCTGGACACCTGTCATGTATGGGATGCCGGTTATGATATTGTAAATGATCTCGATGGAGTATTAGAAGAATTTGACCGTGTGATCGGTCTTGAAAAATTAAAAGCGATCCATATCAATGACAGCTTAAATGAGAGAAGCAGTCATAAAGACCGCCATGCAAGGATCGGAGAAGGTAAGATAGGACTTCCGGCATTTGAGCGGATTGTGCGTCATCCACGCCTTCAGGGACTGCCGTTTATCCTGGAAACACCGAATGATGACGAAGGCTGGGCAAAAGAAATTGAGATGCTCCGAAGAGCATCCCAAGATCAGTAAATATCCGGCATTGTCAGATTAACATTTTTCCGGTTCCGGATAATCAACGCCGAATGTATCAACGGTGATCGTGCGGATCACCTGCGGATCGAGCGGAGCATCGTTCCAGTCAGTATCTGTCTCCGCGATTTTATTTACAACATCAAGACCATCGGTTACTTTACCAAAGGCAGCATATGCACCGTCGAGGTGTGGTGCTGCTTTGTGCATGATGAAGAACTGAGAGCCAGCAGAATCCGGATGCATAGCACGGGCCATGGACAGGACACCTGCCTCATGTTTCAGCGGATTGTTGAAGCCATTCTGAGCAAATTCGCCGCGGATGGTATAGCCAGGACCGCCGGTGCCATTTCCCAGCGGGCATCCACCCTGGATCATGAAACCTTCGATAACTCTGTGGAAAGTCAGTCCGTCATAAAAGCCTTTTTTCACCAGGCTGATGAAGTTGTTTACAGAAACAGGTGCGATTTCCGGATAAAGCTCAGCTTTGATCAGATCGCCGTTGTCCATGGTAATGGTAATAACTGGATTTTGAGCCATAATTGTATACTTCCTTTCTAAAATGCGGTATAATCATATGAGTCAAGGGATAAATAGATCTAAAATAGATGCCTGCATCTGTTTTTATGTCTATAGATCCCGCCAAATCATGAAAAAGCAGCCATTTTTTGTAGAAAAATGAGCTGATTTTGAATGATTTTATCGATCCTGGAAGTGCCGTTGGCACAAAGAAATCGAGGGGGACTCATATCTGTGTGATATACTTTCAACAGATATATCCTAAAAAGTATATCATGCAAATTTGCATGAGACAAGGAGATTTTCAGAGGGGACGCTATCTATGAAAACAGTTGTATTTCATTTACAGGCGAAAACATGTGAAAAAGACATTTTAAAGTTAAAAAAAGAAATTTTATCATATAATATAAAAATAGAAGAAAAAGAACTTTCCAAGGTAAAAGAAGAAAAAGATGGTATTCTGGCGATCACGGATCAGAAGCTGGATGTTGATTATGCGAAGGAACAAAATATTGCGGTTATTTTCTATGAGGCACCGGGAAGCAAGGGCAGCGTGTCCGGTGTGGATATGGTCGTGCAGGGATTTGAAGAGCTGAATGTAGAATATTTGCAGCTTATCTATATGCGGCATCATGGACTTCCGTGGATCATTGCAAAGACAGACCGGATCTGTATCCGAGAGAGCATGGAAGGGGATCTTGCGGCTTTCCGGCAGTTATATCAGGAAGAAGGGATGCTGGATTATCTTCCGAATCCGGAGTTTGAAGGAGAGGAAGGAAGAGAAAATTTTTGCCGTTACATTCGCAATATGTATCGTTTTTATAATTATGGGATTTGGACGGTGCTTGAGCGAAAAAGCGGTGCAATTATCGGAAGAGTTGGCATCGAAAACGGAGAATATCAGGGAGAGAGTGTACTGGAACTTGGCTATCTGATCGGGAAACGCTGGAGAAAACAGGGATTTGCAAGAGAAGCAGTACAGATGGCGGAACGGTTTGCAGCGGAAGTTCTGCAGGCTCATTGGCTTTATGCATTTATTTATCCGCAAAATGAACCATCTATTGCATTTATTAAAGCAATCGGATATGAAAAAATGGAATTACCGGGGGAGGAGGGAGCTCTGGTCTGGCGAAAAAATCTTCAAAAAGACAGAATTTAGAAATCGTTTGGGAAAGCTGTCCGGATTGTTTGGAAAGAAATGAGTAAAAAAACAAAAGAGGTGGAAATATGCAAATCGAATTTCAAATTCTGGACTTACTGCAAAAGATACATGCCCCTATTCTGGATAGGGTGATGTGTTTTATCACATCGCTTGGAAATGCCGGGATCATCTGGATCTTGCTGAACGTTGTTTTACTGGTTAATCCTAAGATCAGAAGAACAAAAGACGGAATGCGATGCAGACTTTTTGGGGAATCCGGCAGGCAGAGCGGATATATTTTGCTTGCAGCACTGATTCTTGATCTGATCCTGTGCAATGGTATTCTGAAAAATTTGTTTTGTCGAGTACGGCCATTTGACATCAAAACATCGATTGAACTTCTGGTAAAACGACCGGTGGATTATTCGTTCCCTTCCGGGCATACGGCGGCTTCCTTTGCTGCGGTGGCGGCACTTTATTTTGCCGGTGAGAAAAAGGCATGGAAAATAGCACTGGTGCTTGCCTGCCTGATCGCATTTTCCAGACTGTATCTCTATGTACATTATCCAACGGATGTGCTGGGCGGTATGCTTGTGGGTGTTTTGGCAGGATATGGCGGATACCGGTTGGTGAAAGCATGGGAGCAGTACAAAAAGGAAAAATAATGCAGCATTTTACGAAAGCCCCTTTCTGTGGTATGATAATAGTCAGACTATTACACTACAGAAAGGGGCATTTTCAATGGGAGATACCTCAGAATATAAATCAGAAAAACAGATTGCGCTTGGGATTCTGGCACATGTGGATGCAGGAAAGACGACGCTTTCTGAAGCTATGCTGCACAAGGGCGGTATTCTTAAAAAGACAGGAAGAGTTGATAAAAAGAATACATTTCTCGACAATTATGAACTGGAAAAGGAACGGGGCATTACGATTTTTTCCAAGCAGGCGGTGTTCCGGATCGGAAATATGCGGGTGACGCTTCTGGATACGCCAGGCCATGTTGATTTTTCGGCGGAGATGGAGCGGACGCTTCAGGTGCTTGATTATGCTGTACTTGTGATCAACGGGGCGGACGGTGTGCAGGGACATACCAGGACACTCTGGAGACTGCTGGAGCGTTATCAGATCCCGGTGTTTTTGTTTATCAACAAAATGGATCAGTTCAAAGGCGATAAAGAGGAACAGAAGGAAGAAAAGGAGCGTCTTCTTGATAATCTTCAGAAAGAACTGAGCACTTCCTGTCTTGATTTCGGCGGGGAGTGGGACGATGCATTTCTGGAGAATCTGGCTCTGTGTGAAGAAGAGCTTCTGGAAAATTATCTGGAATCGGGAGAAGTAGAAGAAGCAGATATTGTAAAAATGGTCGCACAGCGAAAAGTATTTCCATGCTATTTTGGCTCTGCACTGAAAGAGGAAGGTGTGGACGAATTTCTGAAAGGTGTGGAAACTTACACGGCAGAAAGAAAATATGGGGATAAGTTTGCAGCCAGAGTTTTCAAGATTGCAAGGGATGCACAGGGAAATCGCCTGACTTATCTCAAAGTGAGCGGCGGCATTCTGAAAGTCAAGATGCTGCTGAAGGGTGAAAGTCACAATGGAGGAGAGACGGAGACCTGGGAAGAAAAGGTCGATCAGATCCGTATTTATTCCGGGGCACGTTATGAGATGGTGAAGGAGGCAAAGGCAGGGACAGTCTGTGCGGTCACCGGGCTGGAGCATACGTTTGCGGGCGAAGGTCTGGGCATAGAAGAAGAAAGCACGATCCCACTGCTGGAGCCGGTACTTTCCTATAAAATTGAACTGCCGCCTAAGTGTGATGCCCATCAGATGCTTCGCAAACTGCGTCAACTGGAGGAGGAAGAACCGCAGCTTCATATTGTATGGGAAGAACAGAGCTCTGAGATCCATGCAAAGCTGATGGGAGATGTGCAGATTGAGATTTTGAAGAGTTTGATCAAAGAGCGGTTTGAGGAGGACGTTACGTTTGGTGAGGGCAGCATTGTCTATAAAGAGACGATCGCAGGTCCGGTGGAAGGCATCGGACATTTTGAACCGCTGCGTCACTATGCGGAGGTGCATTTGCTTCTGGAGCCTTTGGAGCGGGGAAGCGGTGTTCAGTTTGATGCCGACTGCAGTGAGGATCTTCTGGATCGGAACTGGCAGCGGCTGATCCTTACGCATCTGGAAGAAAAAGAGCATATCGGTGTGCTGACCGGTTCGGCGATCACAGATATCAAGATCACACTGATCGCCGGAAGGGCACATCAGAAACATACGGAGGGCGGAGATTTCCGTCAGGCAACTTACCGTGCCGTGCGCCAGGGCCTGAAGCAGGCAAAGAGCGTTCTGCTGGAGCCGTGTTATGAATTTTGTCTGGAGATCCCGATGGAGAATGTCGGAAGAGCGATGACGGATCTTCAGAATATGGGCGGCAGTTTTGAACAGCCGATGATTGAGGACAATGTGGCGAGCATCAAAGGCAGGGCTCCGGTTTCCACGATGAGAGGCTATCAGAAAGAAGTGATTTCCTATACAAGAGGATTTGGAAATCTGATCTGCAGTTTTGGCGGTTATATCGAATGTCATAATGCAGAGGAAGTGATCGCAGCATACGATTACGATTCCGAGCATGATCTGATGAATCCGACCGGATCGGTGTTCTGTGCACACGGAGCGGGCTTTGTCGTTCCATGGGATCAGGTGCCGGAGTATATGCATCTGGAGGGATGTCAGATAGAAGATACGCAGCTGATGGAAGATGCAGTATCTGATTCAGGTAATAAAGCGGAAAACGGACAGGCGGATGGCGGCTGGATCAGCTCCGAAGAATACAAAAAAAGACAATCTGATTACTGGAAAGGCGAAAAAGAGCTGGAAGAAATTTTTGCCCGCACGTACGGAGAAGTCAGAAGAAGACTTCCATCCGGGCAGGAATACCGCAGGGTGCATGTCACACCATCCGAGCCGGTTTATCGTCCGGCAAAGCCGAAAAAGGCAGAAAAAGAATACCTCCTGGTGGATGGCTACAATATTATTTTTGCCTGGGATGAGTTAAAAGCACTGTCAAAGATCAACATTGACAGTGCGAGAGACCGCCTGAAAGATATTTTGTGCAATTATCAGGGGTATCGCAAGTGTACGCTGATCCTGGTCTTTGATGCTTATCGCGTCAAAGGACATCGCGAGGAGATTACAAAATATCATAATATCCATGTTGTCTATACAAAAGAGGCAGAGACAGCCGATATGTTTATTGAGAAAACCGTCCATGCGATTGGCAGAAAGTATCAGGTTACGGTAGCAACCTCCGACGGAATGGAGCAGGTGATCATCATGGGTCAGGGAGGAAGGAGGATGTCAGCGGCTGGACTCAGGGAAGAGGTTGATATGGCGGAAGCTCAGATGAAAGAGCATCTGGAGACGACAAAGCCAAAAGAGAAGACATATCTGGGAGAATATTTTCCAAAAGATCCTGGAAAATCAGAGTAGAATCTTTTATCAGATATAAAATATAATATATAACGTTATGCAGTGAGGTACAGAAAATGAAAAAGGCAGAAGAGCTTCGAAGGGAGCTTCATAATATCAATCGTAAAAGTTATCCGGTGTACAAGGGGCTGAAAGGGGCATATCAGTTTCCGGAGTATCAGCTTTTTATCGAGCATGTACAGGGTGATCCGTTTGCAGCACCGTCTGCACTGCGGATTTTTGTACCGCACAGAAAAGCAGATTTTCCGGAAAGTTATTATCAGGAAAAACATACCAGGATTGCTCTGCAGGATGAGCTGCTCCGACGTTTTGCAAGCGTATCCTCAAAATTTTGTTATCAGGCAAAGGGATCTGGTAAAAGTGGTGTGATCCAGGTCAGTCACTGCGGTCAGGAAGTTCTGGAGCGTACCGCCTGTGAAATCACGGAGGAAGGCATTCACATCCGTTTTTTTGTCGGATTTCCGGCAAACGGACGCACGATCAATTCCGGCGAACTGGAGAAGATCCTGTTTGACTATCTTCCGGAATGTGTGAAAGCGTCTCTTTATTATAAGAGACTTCCGGCAAAAGAGATCGAGCAGGTGATCTTCTTAAGTGAGGATCAGAAGGCGGTAAGGGAAGAAATGAAGAAAAGAAATCTGATTGCTTTTGTGGCAGAGGGTTCTATTCTGCCAAGACAGAGCGGTGCGTCGGATCTTCCGATGAAAGAGGCCGTTCCGTTTCAGTCACCTGGAAGCATGAAAGTTACCATGCAGCTTCCGCATCGTGGCAGGATTACAGGCATGGGAATAAAAAAAGGGATCACGCTGATCGCCGGCGGCGGTTATCACGGAAAATCGACACTGCTTCAGGCACTTGAAAAAGGTGTTTACGATCACATCGCAGGGGACGGAAGAGAATTTGTACTCACAGATGATACCGCCTGGAAGCTTCGGGCGGAGGATGGCAGGAAAATCAAAGCGGTCGATATTTCGCTGTTTATCAATCACATTCCAAGTGGAAGAGATACCAGAAGATTTTCTACCCTGGATGCCAGCGGCAGTACCTCACAGGCGGCAAATATCATCGAGGCGATTGAAGCAAAAAGTAATGTTCTGCTGATCGATGAAGATACTTCAGCAACGAACTTTATGGTGCGTGATGAACTGATGCAGCGTGTGATCCAGAAAGATAAGGAGCCGATCACGCCGTTTCTGGAGCGGGCGAGAGATCTCTATGAAAAAGCAGGCATTTCTACGATTCTGGTAGTCGGAAGCTGCGGCTCCTGTTTTTATATAGCAGACCAGATCCTTCAGATGGATAATTACCGTCCGGTGGATATTAAAGAGAAAACCAGAACACTGCTGAAGGAATACAAAAAACCGGATTGCAGGGCAGAAGGCTTTGCACTGCCGAAAGAAAAACGGAGCATATCTTTTGGAAGCTCTGTGGTACGTAAAAAAAATTACCGCGGAACCGGGATGGTGGAAGAACGCGAAAAGTTAAAAGTAATGGGAAGAGAAAGCCTGATGCTTGGCAGAGAACAACTGGATCTTCGCTATCTGGAGCAGCTTGCGGACAGGGAACAGACGCAGACACTTGGCTGTCTTCTGAAGTATGCAAAAGAGCAGTACAGCAGCAAAACAACAAATTTTGCGGAACTGATCGAAGATCTGATCCGAAAACTGGAAAAAGAAGGAATCGGAAGTGTGAGCGGTCAGAAGGATGTTCCGGCTGGAATGGCGATGCCAAGAAGACAGGAGATCTACGCGTGCTTTAACCGCTTCTGATTTTGGTATTTGAAATTAAAAGATACCATACGAATTGTTCCGTACTTCGTACTCTCACAATTCTACCCGCCATTCGCATATCGTGAAGCTTACGCTCCACTTTTATTGCACAGCGATTCTGTTGGGTAAATGTTAGCAAAGCTGACCAGAATCGCGTGCCAAGTCTCACGTGCGTTCGACTTGAAGCTCATATCGGGGCGGGTCCCAAGGTCTTTCCCCCACCTATGAGCAAGCTCATGTGGGTTTAGACCTTTTGACCCTGGCATCTTTAAAATAGTTACAAAAATATTACGAATATTACAGAAATTACATATTTACATCAAAATTGTTTCATATGATAGAGCCAGTCAAGGGGATGACAAAGAAAGGGAAGCATGGAAAACCATGTGAATAAGGAGGTAGATAGTATGAAACGCAGAAGATGTTTGCTGGCTGTTTTGCTGGCAGGTGTAATCGCAGCAATGCCAGTTACACAGATTAGTTTTGCAGCAGAAAATACAGGAATCATGGTATCAGAAGGGGAGTCTGAGAGTGAAACCAAATCTGAAAGCGAGTCTGGCTCAGAGACTGAATCCGGTTCTGAAAGTGAATCCGGTTCTGGAAGTGAATCCGGTTCCGAAAGTGAGTCCGGTTCCGAAAGTGAGTCCGGTTCCGAAAGTGAGTCCGGTTCCGAAAGTGGATCCGGTTCCGAAAGTGGATCCGGTTCCGAAAGTGGATCTGGTTCGGAAACAGAAGAAAAAGATCCGAATGTGCCGGAAGGATATAAAGGAATTTATAATATTGCTGATCTGGCAAAAATTGCCGAAAATCCGGATGGAAACTTTATACTGATGGCAGATCTGGATCTGAGTGGAACAACCTACAACAGTATTGCAGTATTCCGAGGGGTTCTGAATGGAAATAAACATACGATCAAAGGACTGAAAACAGCATTTATTCAGGTTCTGGAAAAGGGCAGCATTTCAGATCTGACATTTGCGGGAGCTGAAGTCACAGGAAACGGAGATACAGGAGTACTGGCAAATGTGATCGGAACTGGCAAACAGGATCCGATTCATCTGGGCAATATCAGTGTTACCGGAAAGGTAACTGGAACCGGAAACACAGGAGCTGTTGCTGGTCTGGCAAAGGGAAGTAATATTACCATTACAGGAATTTCCAACAGTGCAAACATCAGCGGCGGAACGAATGCAGGTGGTCTGATCGGTCTGATTCAGGCAACAGATGATCAGCAGAGTGAAGCAAATATAACCATCACACTGAGTTATAACATTGGAGAAGTTGCCGGAGCGCAGGCAGGTGGCCTGGTTGGTGCTGTGGAAATCGCAAATCTGACGACAGCCAGAAATGTAGAAATCGCAAACTGTTATAATGCAGGAGTACTGACAAAAGGCGCAAATATGGTAGGAAAAGTCAGTGCCGGAAATGGCCGTACAATACTGAATAAATGTATTGGCATTCAGCTCTACTATTCGGATGCAGCAGGAATGATCGGAACGGCGGCACTGGTATCCGGAAGTACACAGACATCCGCCTGCAATGTTTCAAACTGCTACTATTACAGCATGAATCCGGTATATGCATTTACCGATGCAAATTTTACAACGGGAACAGCGACAGCACTTGATGATGTTCAGATTAAGACGCAGGCATATTTTAAAGAATTTGATTTCAGTACGATCTGGGGACTGGATGAGAAAGTGAACGGAGGTTATCCATATCTGAGACAGACCGCTTTACTTCCGGTTCAGTATGTGACTCCGACAGCAGGAACGGTATTGCTGGACAGCAAAACAGAAGGAAAATACCTGATTACAGAAAGAGATAAAACGGTTTCTTATGCAGGTGTATTAAATGAAGAACTTCAATCTGTGACGATTCCTTCGCAGGTGGAAATCAATGGCGTAACTTATAATGTAACGGCAATTGCGCAGGCTGCGATGAAAGGCAACACAAAAATTAAAAATGTTTCTGTTCCGTACAGCGTGACAGAAGTTGGGAAATATGCATTCCAGGGATGTACATCACTTGTAAAAGTAAGCACTCTTAAATATGCAAAAGCTATTTATCAGGAAGCATTTGATGGATGTACAAGCCTTACAACAATTGGTACTACAAGTTATCGCATTACACTTCCGTCGGTTGAAATGATCGGTGTACGTGCATTCCGCAGGGTATCAAAGGTACACAGAGTCTATATTTCCTCGAAAAATCTGACAACAATCAAGAAGGGAGCATTCCGGGAATGTACCGGTATGACGAAGTTTAATGTAGTTTCAACAAAACTGAACAGTCTGCAGAAATATGCGTTGTATGGAAACAGCAAGCTGAAAACAATTATCATTCGAAGCAGTGAACTGACAAGCAGCAAAGTAGGAACAAAGGCATTTAAGGGAATCAAATCAACAGCCACATTTTATGTACCGTCTGCAAAGATCAGCAGTTATAAATCGATCTTCAAGAGCAAAGGTGCAGGAAGCAAATTTAAGATCAAGAGCGTATAAAAACAAAAACTTCTGGAATCCTAAAAGGGATTTCAGAAGTTTTTATGCTATATGTCAGTGTTTCAGGCTTTGGCAGTGTTGTGGAAGAGCACATGGCTGTAATTTTTCAGAGCACTTTGCACGACCAGTCCGATCACACCGCAGGAAAGTACTTCACCGACGCCAACCGTCAGCATCATAAACGGAATTGGAAGATTGACCCCGTATCCGTAGTAAAGAACAAACGGTACGATCAGTGTGTTGGCGATGATCGGCGGAAGCGGAGCTAAGAACCGGCTCTTTTTACGCAGCGCATAGGTTCCGAGGGCTCCCAGCAGTGTGGCAATGCTGCCGAAAATAATATCAGCAGGGATCGCACCGCCGAACAAGTTGGCGATGATGCAGCCCACAAACAGTCCGGGGATGGCAGCCGGTGTGAAGAACGGCAGGATGGTCAGTGCCTCGGAAATACGAACCTGCACTTCACCGAAACTGATCGGTGCAAAGATGATCGTCAGCACGACGTAGATCGCTGCGATCACAGCAGCCTGAGTTAAAAAGGTTACTTTGTTAGACTTTTTCATGATATCTGATTCTCCTTTAGTTTTGTTTTATGAGTGGAAGGTCGCGAACACTCAGCACATTTTACGGCGGTGACCGCCGGCAAGCCCGATAAGACCTTGTTTTTAAGGGCCTGGCAACGGCTCACAGTATAACATAACAACTGTCAGAATGCAAGGAAAACAAGCTTTTAAAGATGGATTTTCCAGAAACTGGAAGCGCATTTCGACACTTACTCGAAAGTGTATAAAAATTTGGCATTTTTGAGGGATTGTATATCAGATTTGGTAGACAAAAATGAAAAAGTAGGATAAACTAAAATTCGAGTCAGGTGTATTTTGCACCTGCAAATGCAAAAAAGAAATGATGTATCAGAAAATGGCAGAGTTTTAGTAAGAGGAGGAAAAATGAAATTTGAAAAAGAAGTGATGCAAAATCTTGCGATGATCACGCAGCTTGGGATCTCCATGCTGGCTCCGATTATTCTCTGCGTATTCGCAGGCCACTGGCTGGATGAGCGTTTTGGATTTCACAGTGTGACCGTGCTGCTTCTCTTTGGTATGGCAGCAGGGATTCGCAACTGTTATCTGATCTTAAAACAGCTTGTTCCGAAAAAAGGAGAAAAGAAACATGGAAGATAAGATATTGAAAAGTCTGATTTCAGGCATCCTGTTGTGTGGACTGTTGTTTCAGGCAGCCTTTGTGTGGCTTTCTGATGCGAAGGTCTTTTTTTCAGTGGGGCTGTGGATCGGAGTTGGAGTCGCCGTTTTTATGGCATGGCACATCAGGTACAGTTTAGAAGATGCACTTGATCTGTCAGAAGGTGACGCTCCGAAACATATGTACCGTATGTATGGCATCCGCATGGCAGTCGTTCTGGTGGTATTTTTTATTACCGCTTATTTTAAGATCGGCAGCATGGTTGGTGTGCTGCTTGGAGTGATGACTCTGAAAGTCGGAGCATATATGCAGCCTTTGTTTCAGAAAATAAAAAGAAAAGAAGGTGAATGAGTGAGAGCAGGTTTTTTGCTGGCGGCAAGTGGTGACGTGGATTTTATGATCCATGGACTGTTCAAGTACAGGTTATTCGGACAGGAATTCTGGATCACGACCACGCATGTCAGCATACTCGTGGTGATGCTGGTACTGTTTGTGTTTGCACTTGCGGCAAACCGGACGATGCGTCACGCACAGGAAGTGCCGGGATTTTTCCAGAACATCGTCGAGATGATCGTGGAAATGCTGGATGGTATGGTAGAGAGCAGCATGGGAAGTTATGCGAAGAAATATCGCAACTACATCGGATCGATCTTTATCTTTATTTTTGTCAGCAATATCTCAGGTCTGTTTGGGCTTCGGCCTCCGACAGCGGACTATGGCGTAACACTTCCACTGGGAATTATCACATTTTGTATCATACAGTACAATAATGTGAAGTATAACAAATTTGGTGCATTTACCGATCTGTTTAAGCCGATCCCGATCCTCTTCCCGATCAACCTGATCGGAGAGATCGCAGTGCCGTTTTCTCTGTCACTGCGTCTGTTCGGAAATGTGCTTTCCGGAACGGTTATGATGTCACTGATCTACTCACTGCTTTCCAAGATCGCAGTGGGCTGGCCGGGATTTCTTCATATTTACTTTGATCTTTTCTCCGGTGCAATACAGACCTATGTGTTCTGTATGCTGACAATGGTATTTACTTCACAGAAAATGCCGCAGGAAAATTAAAAGATGTCAAAGCCCGGAAGCGGATCCGTTCGCAGCAGGTGGGCGGCATCAACTGGCAACATCAAGAAATCATATTTTAATATTTAGGAGGTACATCTCATGGATGGAATTACAGGTAAGGCACTGGTTTTAGCATGCTCTGCAATTGGTGCAGGTCTTGCAATGATCGCAGGTATTGGTCCTGGTGTAGGTCAGGGTATTGCAGCCGGATATGGTGCAAGTGCAGTAGGAAGAAACCCGGGTGCAAAAGGTGATATTATGTCAACCATGCTTTTAGGTCAGGCAGTTGCTGAGACAACAGGTCTTTATGGTCTTGCTATCGCATTTATCCTGCTGTTCGCAAACCCGCTGATCGGAAAGCTGTAAAAAGGGGGCAAAACGTTGGAACGACTGTTTAATCTGGATCCTCAGCTGATTCACGATGCCGTTCTGCTGGCACTTGCAGTATTTGTCATGTTTACGTTTCTGTCCTATCTGCTGTTTAATCCTGCAAGGGATTTCCTGAAGAAAAGACAGGATAAGATCAAAAATGATCTGGACAGTGCAGCAGCAGATAAAGCAGATGCAAGTAAACTCAAAGAAGATTACAATGCGAAGATTCAGAATATCAATGCGGAGGCAGAGGAGATTCTGGCACAGGCAAGACAGAAAGCTCTGGATAATGAAGCAAAGATCATTGCCGAGGCAAAAGGAGAAGCTGCGAGGATTCTTGCAAGAGCAAATGCCCAGGTTGAGCTGGAGCGGAAAGCTGCCGCAGATGATATGAAGAAAGAAATGATCGCACTTGCATCTTTGATGGCAGAAAAGGCAGTAGCCGGTGCGGTTGATGCAAAAGTTCAGGATATGATGGTAGAGAGTACACTGAAAGAAATAGGGGAGGACACATGGCGAAAGTAGCGGCGAAGGTATACGGTGACGCGCTGTTCGAGCTGGCGGTGGAAGAGAACCGCTGTGACCAGTTTCTGGAAGAGATCTGTGCCGTAGAGAACGCACTTGACCAGAATCCCCAGGCAGAGACGCTGCTCTGCCATCCGGGTATCGGCAGCGAGGAAAAGCAGGATTTTATCGAAAAATGTTTCAAGGGAAACGTCTCAGACGATATGACAGGATTTTTACAGATTCTTGTGAAGAAGGGACGCTTTTCTGAGAGAAATGCCATATTTGCATATTTTACAGCTAAAGTGAAAGAATACAAAAAAATTGGTGTGGCTCTGGTGACATCTCCATTTGAGCTTACCGCAGAACAGAAGAGTAAGATTGAAAAGAGACTTCTGGATACTACGGACTACAAAAAGATGGAGATCACATACCGTGAGGATAAGACGCTGATCGGCGGTCTGGTGATCCGGATCGGAGACCGTGTCATTGACACCAGTATAAAGAGCAGGCTGGAAGAGCTGAGGCTGCAGCTCATGGGAATTTCCCTCGAAGCCTGAGAGAAGAAAACAGCATGAAAGAAGGTGCAAAGACCTTATGAATTTGAAACCTGAGGAAATAAGCTCAGTGATAAAAGAAGAGATCAAAAGATATTCTTCCCATATGTCCGTTGCAGAAGTGGGCACGGTTATTCAGGTTGCAGATGGTATCGCACGTATCCACGGCCTTGAGAAAGCGATGCAGGGTGAGCTTCTGGAGTTTCCGCATGGTGTGCGGGGCATGGTGCTCAACCTGGAGGAGGATAACGTAGGTGCTGTACTGCTCGGTGATGCAACAAATATCGAAGAGGGCGATATCGTAAAGACGACAGGTACCGTTGTGGAAGTTCCGGTAGGCGATGAGATGATCGGCAGGGTTGTCAATGCCCTTGGACAGCCGATCGATGGCAAAGGTCCGATCTCAAGCAGGAAATTCCGTAAGATTGAAAGAGTAGCTTCCGGAGTTATCGACCGAAAGAGCGTAGATACTCCGCTTCAGACAGGTATCAAGGCAATTGACTCCATGGTGCCGATCGGAAGAGGACAGCGAGAGCTGATCATCGGAGACCGTCAGACGGGTAAGACAGCGATCGCGATTGATACGATCATCAACCAGAAGGGTCAGAATGTAAAATGTATTTATGTAGCCATCGGTCAGAAAGCATCGACCGTTGCAAATATTGTCAAGACTCTGGAAGAAAACGGAGCCATGGATTATACAACCGTTGTGGCATCCACATCCAGTGAACTTGCCCCACTGCAGTATATCGCACCGTATTCCGGATGTGCGATCGGAGAAGAATGGATGGAGAACGGAGAGGACGTACTGATCATTTACGATGACCTGTCCAAGCATGCGACGGCTTACCGTACACTTTCCCTGCTTCTGCGTCGTCCGCCAGGCCGTGAGGCTTATCCGGGAGACGTTTTCTATCTGCATTCCAGACTGCTGGAGCGTGCGGCGAGACTTTCCGACGAACTTGGCGGAGGATCTCTGACGGCACTGCCGATCATTGAGACACAGGCAGGCGATGTTTCCGCCTATATTCCGACAAACGTTATTTCCATCACCGACGGTCAGATCTACCTGGAGACGGAGATGTTCAACGCAGGATTCCGCCCGGCGGTAAATGCCGGACTTTCTGTATCACGAGTTGGAGGTTCCGCTCAGATCAAGGCAATGAAAAAGATCGCTGCCCCGATCCGAGTAGAGCTGGCACAGTTCCGTGAGCTGGCATCTTTTGCACAGTTTGGTTCCGAACTGGATGCCGATACCAAAGAAAAGCTGGCTCAGGGCGAGCGTATCCGTGAAGTCCTCAAACAGCCGCAGTATGCACCGGTTCCGGTAGAATATCAGGTTATCATCCTGTATGCGGCTACCAGAAAACATCTGCTGGATATTCCGACAGAAAAGGTTCTGGATTTCGAAGAGTCACTGTTTGAATACATCAAGACCAAATATCCGGAGCTTCCGGAGAGCATCAAAGAGACCAGGGTACTTTCCGACGATGCAGAACAGAAACTGATCCAGGCGATCGGTGAGTGCAAAGCAAAATTTTCTGCAGCTGAATAAAGCAGCACGATGACGGAAAAGAAAGCAGGAGGATGATACCATGGCTTCAATGAGAGATATTCAGAGGCGCAGAAACAGTATCGCCAGCACACAGCAGATCACAAAAGCCATGAAGCTGGTTTCCACCGTAAAGCTTCAGAGGACGAGGGAAAAAGCGGAAGAATGCAAACCGTATTTTAACCATATGTATGCCACGGTGACCAGTATGCTTGCGCGTACCGGCATTGTGGAACACCCTTATCTGAAAAGCGGAAAATCGGAAAAAAAGGGTGTGATCGTCATCTCCTCCAACAGAGGACTGGCAGGCGGTTACAACTCCAACATCGTGAAAATGCTCACGCAGGGCGAACTGGAAGGAAAAGAGCTTCTGATCTATAACATCGGCCGCAAAGGGCATGAAGCACTGGAACGAAAAGGCTATGAGATCGCAGAAGATTACAGCGAGGTGATCAATACCCCTCTGTATTCGGATGCGGTGGAGATCAGCCAGAGGGTCCTGAAAGATTTCGAGGAAGAGAAGATCGGAGAGATCTATCTTGTCTATACCAGCTTCAAAAACACGGTGGTACATGAGCCGAAACTTTTGAAGCTGCTTCCGGTGGAATTCAGTGACAAAGAGCTGTCCGATGCAGAGCGGAATACGCCGATGAACTACAAGCCGGGCGAGGAAGAAGCCCTGGATATGATTATACCGAAATATATCGCAAGTCTTCTGTACGGAGCGTTAAACGAGGCGGCAGCCAGTGAGAACGGAGCACGTATGCAGGCAATGGATGCTGCTACGAGCAATGCAGAGGACATGATGGAAAGCCTGGAACTGCAGTACAACCGTGCAAGACAGGGCTCGATCACGCAGGAGCTGACCGAGATCATTGCAGGAGCCGAGGCTGTTGAATAGAAACGTCTGCCGCAGCGTATGCGGCATTACTAGGAGGAAACATGGCAGAACAAATTCAAGGAAAGATCACGCAGATCATTGGTGCGGTCCTGGATATTAAATTTCCGGAAGGCAAGCTGCCAAAGATCTACGATGCGATCCATATCGCAGCTCCGGACGGCGGTGTGCTGACAGCAGAAGTTGCACAGCACTTAGGTGACGATACGGTGCGATGCATTGCGATGGGACCAACCGACGGGCTGGTCCGCGGTGCAAAAGCGACTGCAACCGGTGCACCGATCACCGTTCCGGTCGGAGAAAATACACTTGGCCGTATCTTCAATGTAACCGGAGATGCGATCGATAAAAAACCGGCACCGGAAGGAGTCGAGTATTTACCGATCCACAGAAAAGCACCTTCTTTTGAAGAACAGTCCACATCTACCGAGATTCTGGAGACCGGTATCAAGGTAGTCGATCTGCTTTGCCCGTATCAGAAAGGCGGAAAGACCGGTCTGTTCGGAGGGGCAGGTGTAGGAAAGACCGTCCTGATCCAGGAGCTGATCCACAATATCGCAACCGAGCATGGCGGATATTCGGTATTTACCGGAGTTGGTGAGCGTACACGAGAAGGAAACGACCTTTATCATGAGATGGAGGAATCCGGAGTTATCAATAAGACCACCATGGTGTTCGGTCAGATGAACGAGCCGCCAGGAGCACGTATGCGTGTCGGTCTTACCGGCCTTACCATGGCGGAATATTTCCGTGACCAGGCAGGAAAAGATGTCCTGCTGTTCATCGACAATATTTTCCGTTTTACACAGGCAGGTTCCGAGGTTTCCGCCCTGCTTGGACGTATGCCGTCCGCAGTAGGATACCAGCCGACACTGCAGACCGAGATGGGTGCTCTCCAGGAGCGTATCACTTCCACAAAGAGCGGTTCCATCACATCCGTACAGGCTGTTTATGTACCGGCAGATGACCTGACAGACCCGGCACCGGCCACGACATTCGCACATCTGGATGCTACGACCGTACTTTCACGTTCGATCGTAGAACTTGGAATCTATCCGGCAGTTGACCCGCTGGAGTCCACTTCACGTATTCTGGACCCGCGTATCGTCGGTGAGGAGCATTATAAAACAGCACGAGGCGTGCAGGAGATCCTGCAGAAATATAAGGAACTTCAGGATATCATCGCCATCCTTGGTATGGACGAGCTTTCCGAGGACGATAAGCTGGTCGTGAGCCGTGCAAGAAAAGTACAGAGATTCCTGTCACAGCCGTTCTTTGTGGCAACACAGTTTACCGGTCTGGACGGACGTTATGTGCCGCTCTCTGAGACCATCCGCGGATTCCGCGAGATCCTCGAAGGCAAGCATGATGATGTTCCGGAAAGCTATTTCCTGAATGCAGGCTCAATCGATGATGTCACAGCCCGCATGAAATAGGGAGGTGCAAAATGGCAGCAGACAATCTTTTTGATCTGAAGATCATTACACCGGACCGTGTATTTTACAGCGGAAAAGCAAGCTTTCTGGAGCTGAATACCGTAGAAGGCGGGATTGGTATCTATAAGAACCATATTCCGATGACAACCGTTCTGGAGCCGGGGATCGCCACGATCACCGAAGAAGGCGGAAATAAAAAAGAAGCAGCACTGCACACCGGATTTATGGAAATCTTAGGTGACAGGATTACGATCCTTGCAGAGATCGCCGAGTGGCCGGATGAGATCGACCGCAACCGGGCACAGGAGGCAAAGATCCGTGCAGAACGCAGACTGCAGAATCATAAAACCAATATCAACATCACGCGTGCCGAGCTGGCACTTCACAAGGCACTGGTCCGTATCGAACTGGCAGACCATGTAACAAAATGATGAAAATAAGAAAACCGGCAGGATATGTTCGTATCCGGGCCGGTTTTTTTGACTGAAATTTTCGGTATACTCTGCCCAAACCTGGAAATAATGAAAACAGATAAAACGATTTCCAAAAAGAGAAATATTTCCAATAAAAATTGGAAAACAATGGAGGGGTGCAGGATGCAAAAA
The DNA here is from genome assembly GCA_900551235.1 of uncultured Lachnospiraceae bacterium. Lineage (GTDB taxonomy): Bacteria > Bacillota > Clostridia > Lachnospirales > Lachnospiraceae > Hominisplanchenecus. Next base: position 51,783 of record URUU01000004.1, on the reverse strand, counting down.
TGGCTGAAACGGGCAGGACTGATCCTGTTTTTTGGTCTGTGGGCAGCAGCGGGATTGCAGATTTGGGCAAAGAAACAGGAAAACAAAGAAATGGAAGCGGTGGCAGCATTTTCCGATATCGGAACAGAACAGCAGGACAGTATCGTGCAGTATTATGGCAGATTAAAGAAAAGAGAGCAGGTTCAAATGCTGGAACGTCGGGAAGAATATCTGCGGCAGATTGCGGAGCAACTTGGTATTTCCAGCCATATTGTGGTTTATCGCACCTATGGGGAGGACAGTCAGACTACAGTACTGCAAAAAGAAGGGGCAAATGCAGAAACAGTATTGCGGCTTGTTACCTGGAGGACAAAAGGGGAGATCACCGGACAGAGTCTGTATGCAAATATAACGATACATGATGGCAGCCTGCAGGGGGCATTTGCATTGCGGCAGAAACTGAAAAATGTTCTGGATACGAAAGTGGAAAGCAGAAGGAGCAGCGTGGCAGTGGAGGGTTCTTATAACAGGACTCTGTCTGATGAAGAAAAAGAAAAAATCACAGAACGGTTGCTTGCAGGAGTGGATGCAAAGGTTGCGGAAGAAAATCAGGATAAAAATCTGTATACGGTTTATGCGTACAGTCCCTGTTTTTCAGAAAGTGCCAGTCAGGGAAAAAAAAGAGTAAATCTGGCTCTAACGCTGTATTATGATGAAAGAAAGCAGCAGACAAATGTGTCTCTGGCAGTGCCGGTCATGGGATGAGTGAGGAAAAAACTTGATTATTTACGAAAGATTGCGTATGATAAGAGCATTGCATCATCAAACACACATAAGCAAACAGGAGAAATTATGTATACAGACGGAATTATATTTGATGTGGATGGGACACTCTGGGACAGCACCCCGATCGTGGCAAAAGCCTGGACACAGGCAGTTCTGGAATGTGGCATAAAAGACCGCATCGTAACGGCAGAAGAGTTGAAACAGCTATTTGGAAAAACCATGTCCGTGATCGCAGCATCCCTTTTTCCAGAAGCTTCGAAAGAAATGCAGGAAGCTATTCTGGAAAAATGCTGTATTTACGAAGAAGAAGCTTTGGAGGAAAACCAGCAGGATATCTGCTATCCGGATGTCCGGGAAGTCATAAAACAACTTTCAGCGACATATGATCTTTATATTGTCAGTAACTGTCAGTGCGGTTACATTGAACAGTTTTTAAGAAAAACACAGTTGGAGGTATACATAAAAGATATCGAATGTTTTGGGAACACCGGAAAGAACAAAGGCGAAAATATCAGACTTCTGGCAGAAAGAAACCATCTGAAAGCACCGGTTTATATCGGAGATACAAAAGGAGACGGCGATGCATCGAAAGAAGCCGGTGTGCCGTTTATCTTCGCTTCTTATGGATTTGGAGAAGTTTCGGAGTATGCAGCACAGATAGAGAAGATGAAAGATCTGCCGGCATTGATGGAGGCAGATAGAAACGGGAGGAAAAGATGAAGACGGCGAAGATCAGTCTGGCATTCTTCAGCCCGACTGGAAGTACAAAACGAGTCCTGGAGCGAATGGGAAAACGTTGGACGGAAGACTACGAAGCAGTTATGCAGGAAATCAATCTTACAAAACTTGAAACGGAACAGGAAAAATTTTTATTCGGAGAACAGGAGCTGGTCTTTTTCGGTACCCCGTCCTTTGGCGGGAGAGTGCCGCAGGTTGCAGCCAGGCGTTTTTCAAATATGAAAGGCAGCAATACACCGGCGGTTCTTGTTGTTACTTATGGAAATCGTGCATACGAAGATACGTTGCTGGAACTGCGTGATATTGTGAGACGGAATGGCTTTGTGCCGGTGGCAGCGGCAGCTGTTGTGGCGGAACATTCCATTTTTCATGAGATCGCAAAAGGAAGACCAAATGACAACGACCGCAGCGAAATATGGGATTTTGCAGGAAAGATACAGAAAGCCCTGGATCATATTGAAAATATCGGCAGCGGCATTACACTTTCTCTTCCGGGAAACAAGCCCTACAGAGAATACAAAGGTGTGCCGATCCGCCCGAAAGCCGGCAAAGCGTGCATAGAATGTGGAGTGTGTGCAAGAGAATGTCCGGCTGGTGCAATCTACTATGAGAATCCCGGAAAGACAGAAGAGGCACGCTGTATTTCCTGCATGCGATGCGTACACGTCTGTCCGCAGCATGCAAGAGAAGCCGGGGGTCTGATCTTCCAGATGGGTTATAAAAAGATAAAAAAACAGTGCGAAGCCGAGAAGAAAAATGAAATTTTTCTGCCGGCAGAGGACTGACGGAAAACTTGACTGTATGAGCTACATATGCTACTATATATATAACAGATATGCTGCAAAGCAAAGGAAAAGTGCTTTGCAGCTATTCAGTTATAAGAAAGCAGCGGAAGCGGATATCCGCCTGACGATAACAAAAGAGGGTGGCTTTATGGTTATAAAAATTGATTTTCAGAGTGAAGAAGCATTGTATATGCAGCTGCGCAACCAGATTATTCTGGGGATTGCGACGTCCATGATCCAGGAAGGAGATTCCCTGCCGTCAGTTAGACAACTGGCAGATGATATCGGCATCAATATGCACACGGTAAACAAGGCATATTCTCTGCTGCGCCAGGAAGGTTTTCTGACGATTGACCGCAGAAAAGGTGCCGTGATCGCACTGGATATTGATAAGATGGAGGCATTGAACGAAATTAAGAAAAATCTGAAAGTGATTCTGGCAAAAGCACACTGCAAAGACATTTCAGCAGACGAAGTGCATGCACTTGTGGATGAAATCTTTTCAGAATATGAACCTTTATAAAAAGCGGTGATTTACAGACAGGAGGCGATATGATTGTTGGAACGCTTTACAGAGAACGCACAGAAAGCATTGAAGCTTGCAAAAAAAGCAGCAAAGATAAATGCCAATGGATACATAGGCAGTGAGCATCTGCTTATCGGACTGCTGGAGGAAGAAGAAGGTACCGCAGCGATTCTGCTGAAGGAAGCCGGGGCAGATGCGGACAAGACAGAGACTTTGATAGCAAATCTTATCATATCTGATGGAGACACACAGACAACAGGTGAAGATTATACACCGCGGGCACAGAGGATTCTGGAGAACAGTGTCCGAGAAGCAGATATGTTTCATATGGAGAAAGTGGGAACAGAACATATCCTGATGGCGTTGCTCAAAGATACCGAGTGTGTGGCAGCCAGGCTTTTGCATTCCATGGAGATTGATCTGAAAAAGTTATATATGGATATTCTAAATGCCATGGGAATTGATGAGGCCATGTACCGTGGACTTACTCAGAGCGCAAAAGCACAGAAGGATGGGAGCGATACGCCGGTACTGGATCAGTACAGCCGTGATCTTACTGATCTGGCATCAGCAGGTGAACTGGATCCGATCATTGGCAGAAATACAGAAATTGAACGCATTCTTCAGATCCTGAGCAGGAGAACAAAAAATAATCCGTGCCTGATCGGAGAGCCGGGAGTTGGAAAGACAGCCATTGCAGAAGGACTGGCACAGCGGATCGTTCAGGGTGCCGTACCACCGGCGATTCAGAATAAACGTGTTGTGACACTGGATATGGCGGGCATGGTAGCCGGTTCCAAATATCGGGGAGAATTCGAAGAACGTATCAAAAAGGTGATTCAGGAGGTGGTAAACAGCCACAATGTGCTGCTGTTTATCGATGAGTTACATACGATCATCGGTGCCGGTGGGGCTGAGGGAGCAATGGATGCTTCCAATATTCTCAAGCCATCTCTTTCCAGAGGTGAGATTCAGCTGATCGGTGCGACTACGATAGAAGAATATCGTAAATACATTGAAAAAGATCCGGCACTGGAGCGTCGCTTCCAGCCGGTTATGGTGGAAGAACCGGGGGAAGAAGATACTCTGGAGATTCTTAAGGGAATCCGTCCGTATTATGAACAGCATCATGGGGTAAAGATTTCAGATGAAGCGCTGGAATCTGCAGTCAGACTTTCCAAACGTTATGTGAACGATCGTTTTCTTCCGGATAAGGCCATCGATCTGATGGATGAAGCAGCATCCAGAAAACAACTTCGGGGCTATCAGGCTTTTGGGCAGATGGAAAAGCTTCAGCAAAAACTGGAGCAGATGCAGCAGGAAAAAGAGGAGTGGATTGTCAGAGGAGATTTTGAAAGAGCATCTGAGCTTCAGAGTGAACAGCAGCAGTACGAAAAAGAACTGCAGAAAGAACAGAAAAAGCAGGAAAAGAAACGTTTTGGAAAGAAAATGACCGTGACAGAAGAGGACGTTGCAGATGTGGTAGCGGTCTGGACGAAAATACCGGTCAGCCGTCTGACAGAGAAAGAATCTGCCAGGCTTCTGAAACTGGAAGATACTCTTCATAAAAGGGTTGTCGGTCAGGATGAAGCAGTGACAGCAGTTGCGAAGGCGATTAAAAGAGGCAGGGTAGGTCTGAAAGATCCGAAACGGCCGATCGGTTCTTTTCTGTTTCTAGGTCCGACCGGAGTCGGTAAAACCGAGCTTTCCAAAGTACTGGCGGAGACTGTTTTCGGAAGTGAAAATGCCATGATCCGTGTGGATATGTCAGAATATATGGAGAAGCACAGTGTTTCCAGACTGGTGGGTTCGCCGCCTGGATATGTAGGATACGAAGAAGGTGGTCAGTTATCAGAAAAAGTCCGAAGAAATCCGTATGCCGTGCTTCTCTTTGATGAGATTGAAAAAGCACATCCGGATGTGTTTAATATCCTGCTTCAGGTACTTGATGACGGTCATATTACGGATTCACAGGGCAGGCAGGTAGATTTTAAAAATACCATTCTGATCATGACTTCCAATGCCGGGGCACAGTCCATCATTGCCCCGAAAAAACTTGGTTTTGCTTCCTTGGATGATGAAAAACACAACTATGAATATATGAAAGGAAGTGTTATGGAAGAAGTGCGCCGCATGTTCAAACCGGAATTTTTAAACCGTATTGATGAGACGATTGTATTCCATGCACTGAACCGTGAGAATATTGCGAAGATCGCAGAAATTTTGCTTGGACAGTTTGCAAAACGATGCAAAGAGCAGATGGATATCACACTGAAAGTATCGCCGGCTGCCAGAGAACTGATTGCAAAAGCAGGATATGACGAGAAATATGGAGCCCGGCCACTGAAGCGTGCAATCCAGACAAAAGTAGAAGATGCACTGGCACAGGAGATTCTCGAAGGAAAGGTAAAAGCAGGAGATAAAGTATTGCTTGGCATTTCGAAAGAAGAAATTAAATTTTCTGTGAAGAATGAAAAAGCTCTGGATAAGTAAATCAAGTTATGGTAAAATAAGACAAAAGTCGAGGAGAAATCTCACAGTTATAATGCAAAATCCATGACAGTGAGAAAAAAGCGACAAAAGAGAATACCAGGAGGGCATAGATATGTCAGTAGTAAGTGAATTGATACGCACAGAAGCAGATGGAACGATCAGTTTTGGTAATTATGAGCTGCCAGCCAAATCCAAGAAATCCGATTTTGAACATAACGGCGATCTGTATAAAGTAAAAACTTTCAGGGAGATCACAAAGCTTGAAAGAAATGGTATGTTTGTTTACGAATCCGTACCGGGAACCGCAGTAAGTCATCTGAAAGCAACCGAGAACGGTATCAGCTTTACGGTAGAGTGCCCGACCGATGCACAGATTACAGTAGAACTGGAAGAGGAGACAAGCTATCAGGTATTTGTCGATGACAAAGAAGTTGGCGAGATGAAGACAAACCTTGGCGGAAAACTGGTGCTGAGTGTAGAACTTGACAATACAGAAAGTGCATCCGTTCGTATCGAGAAAATGTAATAGTTCAGTACCTTTTATTCTGTCCGCAGAGTTAAGGTGTCCTGTACCTCGAATGGCAGAATAAATACGAAAAACTTTAAAGTTATAAAAAGGGGGACGTCAGGATGGACGATTCCCCTTTGTTGTGAAAAAAATGCAGTCATGCAGGAAAATGTTTGCCGGAAGAAATCCGGCAATGTGATTTGAAGGAGGGGACATGGCAAAAAAATCAACGATTTTTTTCTGTCAGAATTGTGGTTACGAATCCGCAAAATGGCTGGGGCAGTGCCCGGCATGTAAAGAGTGGAATACGCTGGTGGAAGAGACGGTCGTGACCGGAAAAGCAGGAAAAAGCAGTAAAAAAACAGAAAGCCTGGCGGCAAAGATCCATGAGGCACAGCCGGTGAAGTTATCCGGAATCAGGGCAGAAGGAGAAATCCGTACAGCGACCGGATTTGAAGAGCTGGACCGTGTTCTTGGCGGAGGTATTGTTTCAGGATCACTAGTACTGGTCGGCGGTGATCCGGGTATCGGAAAATCAACCATTCTTTTGCAGGTCTGTAAAAATCTCACGGAAAAAGGTAAAAAAGTATTGTATATATCGGGTGAAGAATCGCTTCAGCAGATCAAACTGCGGGCGGCCAGGATTGGAAGCTTCGGAGAAGAAATGCTGTTGCTCTGTGAGACCAGCCTTGAGACGATCCAGGGGGTGATCGAGCGTGTGCAGCCGGAAATCGTAGTGATCGATTCGATCCAGACGATGTATCAGGAAGATGTCTCTTCAGCACCGGGAAGCGTATCGCAGGTAAGAGAGGCAACTTCTGTTTTTATGCAGATCGCAAAGCGTATGGGAATCTCCATTTTTATTGTCGGACATGTGACAAAAGAAGGTGTTGTTGCAGGACCGAGAGTACTGGAACATATGGTGGATACCGTACTGTATTTTGAAGGAGACCGTCATGCGTCTTACCGGATCCTTCGTGGTGTCAAGAATCGTTTTGGTTCGACCAATGAGATCGGTGTTTTTGAAATGTGTCAGAGCGGATTAAAAGAAGTCAAAAATCCATCGGAATATATGTTAAGCGGCAAGCCGCAGGGAGCATCCGGATCGATCGTATCCTGCTCCATGGAAGGCACAAGACCGATCCTTGTGGAAGTGCAGGCACTTGTCTGCCGCAGCAATCTTGCGATGCCGAGAAGGACGGCGGCCGGCACAGACTACAACCGTGTTGGACTTTTGATGGCAGTGATTGAAAAACGAATCGGCATGCATCTGTCCACCTGTGATGCTTATGTCAACATTGCAGGTGGCATCCGCATGAACGAACCGGCGATCGATCTGGCGATCGTGCTGGCACTGATCTCCAGCTACAAAGACATTGCGATCGACGAAAAGACGCTGGCATTCGGAGAAGTCGGATTAAGCGGTGAGATCCGTGCTGTCAGCATGGCTCAGCAGAGAGTGGCAGAGGCGAAAAAGCTGGGATTTGAGACGATCATCCTGCCGGCTGTATCTGCAGCATCCATCGGAAAAGTGGAAGGAATACGCCTGCTTCCGGCGGCAAATTTAAGGGAAGCATTGAAATATCTGTAAAAGTTACAGAAAAAGACAGAGGCATAGTGACGGTAGCAAGTTTCCGTTACTCTGTCTCTGTCTTTTTCTGTTCTGTGTTTTGTACTTTGGTCTGAAGGACTGTTCCGCTTAAGCGACCCCTGGCTGACCAGGAGCTTTTGGAAATGTGGAATTCGTTCATTTGCACATTCTAAAACATCTGCAAATTTTTATTTATCCGCAATCCATTGCTTTGCGATTTTTACATCTACTTGCAGTGCCAGGGCAATTTGCTCAACAGGCACATGAAGTTCAGCAAAAGCAATAGCGGCATCCTTTTTTGCAGTATCGATGCCGTTATTAAATCCAGCAGCTACACCAGCTTCAAATTCAGCTTTTCGCAATTTCCGTTCTTCCTCTTCTTTATCGTATTCGAATATACTCATAGAGATCACCTCCGATTTATTTGCACGAAGAAATTCGGAGAGAATGTTATTACGGATACATTCATCGACTGCCAGCTTAACTGCTTCATTCAATTCCAATTCCTTCGCATACTTACGGACACAGTGTACATACTGTGCATATTCTCTTAAGGTCTCGCATTGTTCCATCAGTTCTTCATTATGCCCCTCGTTGATGTTTAAGGTCAGAACTTCCAGTTCCAGTTTCGGTTTACCGGACAGATTTTCAAAAGATTCCGACAAATGGTTTACCCAGCTGTCTGTTTCCTTTTCCGTGCCATTGTAGAATACAATAAACTGTGGTGCCGGGATTTTCAGCAGTGTGGAAGAATAAAGCGATTTATGATCGACCAGTTTCTGATATTCACTGGAAATATAGAATAGATCACGCAGCGGCATATTTGGATTGTAAGTTGACTGGTGTTCATACAGAAATAAGTTCGTATCAATAATAAAAGCCAGATCATTTTTCATTCCCATGTAAATAGCATTCTCCAGTGTGACGATTTCCAGTTTTTCAGGATCATCATAATGAGCACCACTGATTGCGTTATAAAGAGACAATAAATTTTTCCGATCAGAAAACAACATACGGAATACCGTATCTTTATAGTTACGATTGGTTGTCAGCTGTTTTTTGTGTGTCATAGGCAGTACCTCCTTGTGCAGGAGTGTACCAAAATGCGACAGCCATACAGTTTATACTCTTTTTCACAGTTTGAAACCCCTGCTTTTAAATTGATTTGTTTGATTGAAAAGCATGAATTTCTGAAATGTGAATGAGAATAATATAGATGGCATGACACCAAGAACTTTAAGAAAATATGCTTTGAAAGTATAATAACATAAAACTCTCAATGTTTCAATGCAAAATTAAAAACAAAATAAATACAACATAAATAATAAGAAATAGAAAACAAAAGATCTATCTTAGTCGGAGTATTCTCCGACTAAGATAAAAGACAGAGAAAACGTAGATGATATGTTTTTTCTGTCTTTTGTGCATTACTATTTCTTATAAAATTACAGTATACTTCCGATAATATGTACCACAAATGCTGCAATCCAGGCAATCACACACTGCCACACAACCACTCCGATTGCCCATTTTTGTCCAAGCTCGCGTTTGATGGATGCGATCGCAGCCACGCAAGGGGTGTAGAGCAGACTAAATACCAGAAGCGATGCGGCTGACAGGGTGGAGAGTGCAGTGTTGACGTTTCCGGCAAAAAGGATTTCCAGTGTGGATACAACACTTTCCTTTGCCATAAATCCGCTGATCAGTGAGGTACAGATCCGCCAGTCACCAAGTCCGAGCGGCTGAAACAGCGGTGCGATCATTCCGGCAATTATAGCAAGGATGCTGTTCTGTGAATCCGTGACCATGTTCAGGTGCAGGTCAAAGCTCTGCAGGAACCAGACAACGACAGTAGCGACCAGGATTACGGAGAATGCTCTCTGCAGAAAGTCTTTGGCTTTTTCCCATAAAAGCTGGCTTACATTTTTAAAGCCCGGAAGTCGATAATTTGGCAGCTCCATGACAAACGGAACAGCTTCGCCTTTAAATAAAGTGCCTTTATAAAGCAGGGCGATCAGGATACCCATCACAATGCCAAGAATATAAAGTCCTGCCATGATCAGTCCGCCGCGTCCAGGGAAGAATGCATTTACGAAAAATGCATAGATCGGAAGCTTGGCACTGCAGCTCATAAACGGAGTCAGAAGGATAGTCATTTTACGGTCACGTTCACTTGGAAGTGTTCTGGTGGACATGACAGCCGGAACAGTACATCCGAATCCGATCAGCATCGGCACAATGCTTCTGCCGGAGAGTCCGATTTTTCTAAGCAGTTTGTCCATAAAGAAAGCAACACGGGCAATGTATCCGCTGTCTTCCATTAAAGAGAGGAAGAAAAACAGGGTTACGATAACCGGAAGAAAGCTTAAAACAGAGCCGACACCGGCGAAAATTCCATCGATCACAAGACTGCGGATGGCAGGATTGACATTTGCAGCAGTCAGTGCATGATCAGCTATTTTCGTCAGTGCATCGATGCCCAGTGCAAGAAAATCCTGAAGCCATGCACCGATCACGTTAAAAGTCAGATAAAAAACAGTGAGCATGATTCCGATAAAGCATGGAATAGCAGTATATTTTCCGGTAAGAACACGGTCAATTTTCTGACTGCGGATATGCTCCTTACTTTCCTTTGGTTTGACAACAGTCTGACGGCAGACTTTTTCAATGAAAGAGAAGCGCATATCAGCAATGGCAGCATTGCGGTCAAGACCGCGTTCTTTTTCCATCTGCAGTACGATATGCTCCAGCATTTCCTTTTCATTCTGATCGAGGGCGAGCTGCTCCAGAATCAGAGCGTCTCCTTCGATGGCCTTGCTTGCAGCAAAACGTACCGGCAGCTTTGCACGGCTGGCATGATCTTCGATCAGATGGATCACAGCGTGGATGCAGCGATGTACGGCGCCATTATAGTCATTTTCATCGCAGAAATCCTGCCTGGTCGGACGCTCCTGATATTTGGCAATATGAATGGCATGGCGGACAAGCTCACCGACACCTTCGTTTTTTGCAGCAGAGATCGGAACGACAGGGACACCAAGCAGGGCTTCCATGCCATTGATGTCGATCGAACCGGAATTGCCGGTCACTTCATCCATCATGTTTAAAGCGACAACCATCGGGATGTTCATTTCCAGAAGCTGCATGGTCAGATAGAGATTTCGTTCGATGTTGGTAGCATCCACAATGTTGATGAGTGCTTCTGGCATTTCATTCAAAACGAAGTTTCTGGAAACAATCTCTTCACTGCTGTATGGGGACATGGAGTAAATGCCCGGAAGGTCTGTGACCAGTGTGTCCGGATGTCCTTTGATCGCACCGTCCTTCCGGTCAACTGTTACGCCTGGAAAATTACCAACATGCTGGTTGGAGCCGGTCAGTTGATTGAAAAGCGTTGTTTTTCCGCAGTTCTGGTTTCCGACCAGGGCGTAAGTCAGCACGGTACCGTCCGGAAGGGGATGTTCGCTGCTCTTTTCGTGATATTTTCCCCCCTCACCAAGCCCCGGATGTTCTCGTTTGACTCGCTTCTTTTCCGGAAATGAGTGCTCTTGTTTTTCGGAAATTTTTTCAATTTCGATTTTTTCAGCGTCAGCAAGACGCAGTGTCAGTTCATATCCATGGATCTTTAATTCCATCGGATCCCCCATTGGAGCCATTTTCTGTACGGTTACCTGGGCACCGGGGATCATACCCATATCAAGAAAGTGCTGGCGAAGAGCACCCTCACCGCCAAGCTGTGTGACAACAGCACTTTCGCCTATCTTCAGTTCTCTAAGTGTCATATCTCCTCCTTGAATTGGTAAAGCGGACATTCACAATCCGCTTCGCTGCTTGCTCATGAACGCAGTCGCTTCGCGACCTGTCAGTGGGAACTTTCAACTCCCACTGACATAAGCATCCCCCTCACCCACCGCTTAGTGCTCTGCACACTTGAAGTGGGGGAATGCTTCTCTGCGTTCAAAAGCAGGACAGAAGAATGAACAGAAAAGGAGATGGAAATGTGATTTCTTATGCAGAGCAGAAAATACTGGAAGATATTGTAAAAAATACGAGCCGTTCTCTTCAGGATATTTATATGGTACTGGGGAAAGTCTATGATGATGATCTGGCTTTGGATCTGAACCGGCAGGCAGCAGGGTATTCCGGTATGAAAGAGAGGGCGGCAAAGTGTCTGTTTGATACCGGACTGGTACCGCCACCGCTGGGAGTACTGGAGCGTGCCAGACGCTGGGGAACACTGCAGGCCAGGACAGCTTTCAATATCAATACCGGTTATGTGGCAGAGCTGCTGGCAAAGGAAGAAAAAGAACGGAAAGAAAGTATGGAAAAGACCGTCCGGCAGGCAGAAATCTGTGGAAAAACATCGGAAAAGCTGGTAAAAGAGTTCCTGGTCCTGGAAGAAAAAAATATACAGATTTTGCAGGCATACCGGGAAGTACAGGAAGAAAAATAAAAGAAACAAGACCGGCGCAGAGAGTTTGACGGCATCTTTACAACGTGCTATACTGTACTATACTTTGGGTGCCGGGAGAGATGAAAAGATGTCGTCAAAAAGAGAAAATCAGATAAAAAGATCGTTTGAAGAAAAAGAAGCAGGGCAGAAAGTACGCCTGAATAAATATTTAAGTGAGGCAGGAGTATGCTCCAGAAGAGAGGCAGACCGGCTGATTGAGGAAGGTAAGGTACTGGTAGATGGAGTACGGGCAATCAGCGGAATGAAAGTAACGGATGAGATGGAGATATCTGTCAATGGGAAAAAATGCAGGCGGGGGCAGAAGCTGGTACTGCTGGCATTTCATAAACCGCAAGGGGTTGTGTGTACGACCGACCACCGATGGGATGATGTGACGGTGGAGGATGTTCTGCAGTATCCGACGCGGGTTTTTTCTGTTGGAAGACTGGATAAAGACTCAGAAGGACTGCTTCTTATGACGAATAATGGAGACATTGTTAATCAGATCATGCGGGCAGGAAATTACCATGAAAAAGAATATCTGGTCACAATCGACCGGCCTGTGACAGAAGAATTTCTCAAGACCATGCGAAAAGGCGGGATTCCCATTCTGGATGCCAGAACAAGACCATGCAAGGTGGAAAAAACAGGAAAATATCGTTTCCGGATTATTCTGACCCAGGGACTGAACCGGCAGATACGCAGAATGTGCGAATATTGCGGATGCAAGGTACAAAAGCTGGTACGTGTAAGGATTATGAACATAGAACTTGGCAATCTGCCAAAAGGTCAGTACCGGGATGTGACAGAAGAGGAGATGCAGGAACTGTACCGGGAATTGCAGGCGAAACCTGAAAAAAGCAGGACGTCTGAAAACGAAAAAAGCAGGAGGGGAACATGGACGAAAAGAAAGTAAGGCAAAAGGAGCTGACCGAGCTTCTGACGAAAGCCGGAAAAGCCTATTATCAGGAAAACAGGGAAATCATGAGCAATTTTGAATACGACAGATTGTATGATGAACTGGAACAACTGGAAAAAGAGACCGGAATCGTGCTTGCCGGAAGCCCTACCAGAAGAGTAGGATATGAAGTGTTGGAAGAGCTTCCGAAGGAACGTCATGAACAGCCGATGCTGTCTCTGGATAAAACAAAAGAAGTAGAAGTGCTGAAAAATTTTGTCGGTTCTCATAAGACACTTCTTTCCTGGAAAATGGATGGGCTGACGGTGGTGCTTACGTATCGCGATGGAAGTCTGTTTAAGGCAGTTACGCGCGGAAATGGGGAGATCGGAGAGGTTATCACAAACAATGCAAGAGTATTTGAGAATCTTCCGGTTGAGATTCCTTATAAGGGTGAACTGGTTTTGCGCGGCGAAGCGGTGATTTCTTATAAAGATTTTGAAAAGATCAATGATGAGATCGAAGACGTGGATGCGAAATATAAAAATCCGCGCAATCTCTGCAGTGGTTCCGTGCGTCAGCTAAACAATGAGATTACAGCCAGAAGGCATGTGCAGTTTTTTGCATTTGCTCTTGTGAGTGCAAAAGGAGTGGAGTTTGAAAATTCCAGAGAAAAGCAGTTTGCCTGGCTTGCAGATCAGGGTTTTGAGGTTGTACTGCATAAGGCAGTGACAGCAGAGAATCTGGAGGATACGGTTCAGTGGTTTGCAAAAGCGATCGCAGAAAATCCGATTCCATCAGACGGACTTGTCGCACTTTATGATGACATTGCCTACGGCAATTCGCTTGGAAGAACAGCCAAATTCCCGCGTGATGCCTTTGCTTTTAAATGGGCAGACGAGATCAGGGAGACGCATCTGCTTTCGATCGAGTGGAGTCCGTCAAGGACCGGTCTGATTAATCCGGTAGCCATATTTGAACCGGTAGAACTGGAAGGAACAACCGTCAGCCGTGCCAGTGTACATAATCTGAGTATTATGAAAGCACTGAAACTGGGAATCGGCGATCTGATCTGTGTATACAAAGCCAATATGATCATACCACAGATTGCAGAAAATCGAACAGGCAGCGATAATGTGGAGATTCCAAAGAACTGTCCGGTCTGTGGCGGATCAACCAGAATACAGAAAACTGCAGATGTGGAGACACTCTGCTGCACCAATCCGGAATGTCAGGCGAAGAAAATCAAATCTTTTGCACTGTTTGTCAGCAGGGATGCCATGAATATGGACGGAATGTCAGAAGCAACACTTGAGAAATTTATCGGTCGCGGTTTTATTCATGAATTTGCAGATATATTTCAGCTTGCGAAGCATCGGGATGAGATCGTTGAGATGGAAGGATTTGGAAAAAAGTCTTACGAAAAACTGATCACGGGAATTGAAAAGGCACGTGATACAACACTGCCGCGCCTGATTTACAGCCTCGGTATTCCAAATATCGGGGTTGCCAATGCAAAAATGCTCTGCAAGGCATTTGGTTATGAACTGGATAAAATACGCAGTGCAGATGCGCAGAACATGGCGGAAGTAGATGGAATCGGCAGTGTGACAGGTGCTGCGATTGCTGATTATTTTCAGGATGAAAAGAAGGCAGCGCAGCTGGAGGATCTTCTGAAGGAGATTCGGATAGAGGCCTATGTTCCAAATACGCAGGAACAGATTTTTGAAGGAAAGAATTTTGTGATCACCGGATCTTTGCAGCATTTTGCCAATCGAAATGAGCTGAAGGCATTGATCGAAGAAAAAGGTGGAAAAGTAACAGGTTCTGTGACATCAAAGACCAGTTATCTTATTAATAATGATACAGAATCTGCTGCTTCGAAAAACAAGAAGGCAAAAGAAAAAAATATACCGATCCTGTCAGAGGAAGATTTTCTGAATATGCTGGAACAGAGGTGAAAAAGCATGGAGGAAAAGAAAAAAAAGCAGTCAGTACAGACGATTCAGACAAAGACCAGAGTTGAAAAAGGAAAAAGTGGTATTGCAAGTGTGATTTTCGGACGGACAGGGATCATTTTGCTGCTGGTTTTACTGCAGGCATTTTTTCTGATCGCAGGTTATACGTATCTGCAGGGAAAAATGTATTTTATCGATTCCATCGTCCGTATGGGTGCGGTACTCCTTGTGATCTATCTGACAAACAACAGAAGCAATCCGGCATTTAAAATGGTCTGGATGACGATCATGCTGGTAGCACCGGTGTTTGGTGTACTGCTCTATATTTTTGTGGAAATGCAGGTTGGCGTGCGGTGGCTGAATGCAAGGCTGCAGCATATGCATGAGATGACAAGACATCACTGGACACAGGATGAAAAGGTGCGTGAAGCACTGAAAAAAGAAGATTCAGAAGTGGCATCACTGGCACATTATGTATATGAATATGGTGGTTTTCCGGCTTATGAAAACACAGGCATCCAATATTTCCACTGTGGGGAGGATAAGATCGAAGAACTGATCCGCCAACTGGAAAAGGCGCAGAAATTTATCTTCATGGAATATTTTATTGTGGCAAAAGGATACGTGTGGGATCGTGTGCTGGAAGTGCTGAAGCGAAAGGCAGCCGAAGGTGTGGAGGTTCGTTTTATGTATGACGGAACCTGTACCGTGTCACTGCTTCCGCCGAACTATCCGAAAAAACTGGAACAGATGGGGATTGCATGCCGTGTGTTTTCACCGATCCGGCCGGCACTTTCCACACATCAGAACAACCGGGACCACAGAAAAGTGGTTGTGATCGATGGCAAGGTAGCATTTACCGGAGGCATCAATCTGGCTGATGAATATGTAAACCGTAAGATTCGTTTCGGACACTGGAAAGATACTGCGATCATGCTGGAAGGGGATGCGGTCCGCAGCTTTACCCTGATGTTTCTGGAAATGTGGAACGTTGCCAAAAGTGAAAAAGTGGAAGAATTTGATCCGTATCTGGATGTTGTTTATGAAAGGGAAAAGCAGCCGGGCGATGGTTTTGTGATCCCTTACGGGGACAGTCCCATTGATGGGGAGCATACAGGAAAAATGGTGTATATGGACATTTTGAATACATCGAAACGCTATGTACATATTATGACACCATATCTTATACTGGATAACGAAATGATGACGGCACTGAAATTTGCAGCAAAAAGAGGGGTGGAAGTGGTCATCATCATGCCGCATGTACCGGATAAATGGTATGCGTTTGTGCTGGCAAAAACTTATTATAATGAACTTCTGGATGCAGGGGTCCAGATTTATGAATATACACCGGGATTTGTACATGCAAAGGTATTTACAAGCGATGACCGAAAAGCGGTAGTGGGAACCATCAACATGGACTACCGGAGTCTGTATCTCCATTTTGAATGCGCAGCATTTCTGTATGAGAATCAGGAGATAGCATCTGTGGAAAAAGATTTTCAGGCAACCTGGAAAAAATGCCAGAAGATCACACAGGAAGACTATAAGAAACAAAAAGGATTTGACAAAGCCGCAGGCCATATCCTGCGTGTATTCGCACCGCTTATGTAAAGGC
The DNA here is from genome assembly GCA_900551235.1 of uncultured Lachnospiraceae bacterium. GTDB lineage: Bacteria > Bacillota > Clostridia > Lachnospirales > Lachnospiraceae > Hominisplanchenecus. The sequence continues at coordinate 35,450 of URUU01000004.1, read as the reverse complement.
GGTAATACTCAAGGAGGAGAATTATCATGCCGATCAAGGTTCAGGGCGATCTGCCCGCAAAGGAAATACTGGAAAGAGAAAATATATTTGTAATGGATGAAAATCGGGCAATACATCAGGATATCCGGCCGATCCAGATTCTGATCGTCAATCTGATGCCGCTCAAAGAAGAGACAGAACTTCAGCTTTTGCGTTCTCTTTCTAATACACCGCTTCAGATTGATGTGACCTTTTTAACGATGACCAGCCATGAATCCAAAAATACATCAACCAGTCACCTGAATAAATTTTATCTGCATTTCAAAGATGTAAAAGAAAACAAGTATGATGGAATGATCGTAACCGGTGCACCGGTGGAAAATATGGAATTTGAAGAAGTGGATTACTGGAATGAGATCACAGAAATCATGGACTGGAGTGAAACACATGTGACATCTACGATTTTTCTGTGCTGGGCGGCACAGGCTTCTCTTTATCATTTCTATGGACTGAAGAAAAAACAGCTCCCACAGAAAATGTTCGGATTGTTCTGGCATCGTGTGATGAACCGCAAGATACCGCTGGTGCGCGGATTTGATGATGTTTTTCTGGCACCGCATTCCAGACATACAGAAGTTTCTGTTGAAGATATCCGTACAGTGAAAGAAATCACGATTCTGGCAGAATCAGACGAAGCAGGATTTTTCCTTGGCATGGCAGACGGAGGAAGAAAGATTTTCATTATGGGACATCCGGAATATGACCGGGTAACGCTTGACGGTGAGTACAAACGTGACCTTGGAAAAGGAATGGATATACAGATGCCGAAAAATTATTACGAAAATAATGACTGTAACAACAAACCGCTGCTCTTGTGGAGAGCACATGCAAACAACCTCTATACCAACTGGCTGAATTATTATGTTTACCAGAGTACACCATTTGATCTTATGGGAACACCGGATTTCAGCAGTATTTCTGTGAAATGAACAACAAAAAATACACGCCATTTTGTCGGATGCTCCGGTAAATAAGACGTGTATTTTTTGGCTGCCAGTTTTTCAGTCTTTTGCAGTCTGGTCAGAAAGTCCCTGTGCATAGGCAACAAGCCGTGCTTTGCCGACTGTATCCAGATCATGAAAGCAGTCAAGCAGGGCAATATCTTCATTTGGAAGAGCTTCATCCTGCGATACATTTCGGATATCCGACCTTCCGATAAGATAATCAGTACTTACGTGAAAGAGATCAGCCATTTTAATGAGAGATTTCAGACTGGGCAGGTGTTTGCCATTTTCATAAGCACTGACGGTTTCCTGAGATACTTCCAGTTCCATGCTGAGACGAAGTTGTGTGATATTCTTTTCGGCACGTAATTCACGAATGCGATTTTTCATTTGTAACCTCTCTTTCTCCAATATCATACAATTTATACTTGTATCGTTCAGAGGTAACTGTTATAATAAATACAGGTATAACTTGTATTTGAAAAGAGAAAAACAGGTCACAATGCTACTTTGTGATCAGGCGGTCTTCCGGTATAATGTCAGCAGACAGAAGATAAGCGGGAGGAACATCCAGGACATCAGCGATGGTAAAGAGTTTTTCGAGAGAGATGGAAGTGACTTTTCCCGGAGCCTCCAGATTGCTCAGATGCGTGCGGCTCATACCGATCAGGACAGAAAGTTCTTCCTGTGTCATACCTCGCATTTTGCGGTAATGGGCGATATTCAGTCCAAGTTGCAGCAGTTTTCTGGGATAATTTGTATTTGACATGATTATAATACCTCCATTCTGACTGTATTGTAGAACAGAAGGTCAAAAAAGGCTCTGGCTGTTCAAAATGCAAAGCCACATATTGCAAAAGAATGGAAAAGATAATATAATGCAGAAAGGGCATTTCTAAGATTTAAGGCAGGATTGCCGTTTGTTTTTTGAAATGTGCATAAGAAAACAGTTCTTTTTTATCAGGGATCTGCAGATCCCGGTAAAGACTGACAAGAGCGAGTTCTTCAGAAGTGAAAAACGGATATTTTGCCCGATATTCTATGCTGCCGGCGAGATAGTCCAGTGAAGTATCATAAAATTCTGCCAGCAGTTTCAGAATATCCAGAGATGGGGTGCGAAGACCGTTTTCATAATTACTGTAAGAAGAACGGCTCAGATGGATTTTTAAACAGACATCATTTTGGGTATAATTTTTATCTGTCCGCAGAAGTTTCAGGCGTTCTGCGAGAATGGTATTGTTCATATCAGGTCTCCTGTATCATGTTTTATAGTGAAGCTTGATGCAAGGGGAGTATAGCATAGAAAAAAGTGGTTTGGGGAATTTTAGAGCAGGGCAATGAAGCAGTGTAATAACAGGAGTGAGTGGGAATGAAATGGAAACGTTTAGATTATATAATGAAAAACCGAAACAGCAGGAATCTGCCAAAAAGAGCGATCGCAAAGATTTATAACTTTTTTCTGCAGCATGCGTGCCGCAGAGAAGAACTGCGGCTGGAAAAGAGATATCCGCATCTTACATCGCCAAAATACAGCGCAAAAGATATCATGCAGATTGCTGCAAAAAGGATCAACGGCTGAGAAAGCTGTTGTGGTAACGTCCGTCAAACGTAACATCTTTCCCAAACCACGCAGGCGGACAAAAAGAATTGGCGCTTGCTTCGTCCGGAAATTCGACTTCGGCGAGAAGCAGACCTTTGCAGGGTTCGTAAAAAACATCAAGTTCGATGGTAAGCTGACTGTCCAGCGGGATCAGATAACGACGCTTGGAGATCAGTTTACCATCGATTTTTTCTTTTAAATGTGCATAACCGTCCGCACCGAGCGGAAGATTGTACTCTTCACGCGCCATCAGACCGCCTGATTTGTAAGTGAGAATATAGTCATTATTTTGGCGGCGGATGCGCACGACCGGTTTGCGGCACAGATACCCCTGTTCGATGAGGAGACTTGGAAAAGATTCCAGATCAGCCGGCAGATTTTTTTCTTCTATTAAATATTTACGTTCAATTTCCATTGTAGATACCTCCTGGCAACAGGATATCGCAGAATTTGAAAAAGTGCAAGCAGAAGTGAATTGGTACTGGAAAGAAAGAAAGATTTTTGCTAGAATAGCAGATAGATAGAAACAGCATTCAGAATGGAGGATAAAATGGACAGAAAAGCTGGAATTTTTCTTGCAGATGGATTTGAAGAAATTGAAGGACTGACGGTGGTTGATATTCTCAGAAGAGCAAAGATTTCGATATCGATGATCAGTATCAATGGAAAGAAAAGCGTGGAAGGTGCACATGGCATCGTGGTAGCAGCCGATCAGGATATAGCAGAATGTGAGCTGGACGAACTGGATATGCTGGTGCTTCCGGGCGGGATGCCGGGAACCTTAAATCTTGCAGGATGTCGGAAACTGACAGAAGCACTTCAAAAGGCGGATCAGGAAAAAAAGGGGATTGCCGCAATCTGTGCCGCACCAAGTATCCTTGGTGAGCTGGGACTTCTGAAAGGAAGAAAGGCAGTCTGCTATCCGGGATTTGAAAAAAAGCTGGAGGGTGCAGAAGTTCTGGAAGAGCCGGTTGTGACCGACGGGCATATTACGACCAGCCGTGGAATGGGAACAGCGATCGCGTTTGCGCTGGAACTGACAAAAAGAATGAAAGGTGCCGGGGATGCAGAGCAGATCGGTGCGTCGATTATCTGGAAAGCGTGAGATGATCTGGAATATACGTGAATTGAAAAAAAAGGCGAGAGTGCAGCTGAAAAACTGTTACTGGCTGGCAGTGGCGGTCTGTCTGCTGACAACGATGCTTACCGGATGGATCGGAAGCGCAGGAATCGGTCTTGGGATGATACAGTCGAAGTCTGAAAATGCAGGGGCAGAAATGTCGCAGCAGCGGATTGAAGAGTTAAAACATGATATAAAAGAACGGAATCCCATTGCGGAATATAAGATCAGCATCGTGCAGCAGCAACTGGATCTTCTGATATTTGTATTTGCCCTGGCAGCTTCTGCGATGATCGTGGTTCTGGGAACGCTGGTCATTATCTGCATTGGAAATCCGATCAAAGTCAGTTCCAAACGTTTTTTTATGTGCAACCGAAAACGAAAAACGAATGTAGGAATGATCCTGTATGTATTTCGCAATCATTATACGGCGCACGTCACGGCTGTGATGTTCCAAAAGGGACTGTATGTGCTGGGAAGTACCTTGCTGCTGATTGTACCTGGAATCATAAAACATTATGAATACTATATGGTTCCCTATATATTGGCGGAAAATCCGACCATGACGTGCCGGCGTGCTATGGAGTTAAGTTCTAAAATGACTGAGGGGCAGAAAATGGACATGCTGAAAATGGATCTGTCTTTCTGGTTCTGGGAGGCAGCCGGAATTTTCAGTTTTGGGATCATATCCGTATTTTATACCATGCCGTACAAAGAATTTACAAAAGCAGAGCTTTATCATGTCATGCGTCAGAATATGCTGGCGGATCAGGTATGTGACCACAGAGAGCTGCCGGGATTTGAAACGGATCTGGGTGTATAAGAAAGGAAAACGGGTAAACTGCCGGATATTTTATGCTTTTTTTAGAAAAAGTTATGTTTTTGGTAAAAAAAACAGTGGCTTTTTAAAAGCCGCTGTGTTATACTTTTAAAATGACTGCAAGTATGAAAAACGATCTGTGGCCGCAGGGCGGCGCAGGGTTATGGGCAAGATGACAACGGATTGCACATATCCGCTTGACTTATAGAATTAAGGAGGACATAGGAAATCATGAGTTTACAGGTGGAAAAGTTAGAGAAGAACATGGCGAAGCTGACAATCGAGGCTTCTGCAGAGGAATTTGAGGCTGCTGTTGAGAAAGCTTACCAGAAAGCAAAGAAAAGCATTTCTCTTCCAGGTTTCCGTAAAGGAAAAGCACCGCGCAGAATGATTGAAAAAATGTATGGAACAGGCGTTTTTTACGAAGATGCTGCAAATGATCTGATTCCGGATGCATACAGCAAAGCACTGGATGAGTGTGAAGAGCAGATTGTATCTCAGCCAAAGATCGACGTTGTTCAGATCGAGTCTGGCAAACCATTCATTTTCACTGCAGAAGTAGCTCTGAAACCTGAAGTAACTCTTGGCGAGTATAAAGGTGTAGAAGTAGAGACTGTACCAGTAGAAGTAACCGATGCTGAGATCGATGCAGAAGTTGACAAACAGAGAGAACAGAATGCAAGAACGATCGATATCGATGACAGAGCTGTTGAAAAAGGCGACATGGTTAAATTAGACTTTGACGGTTCCATCGATGGAGTTCCATTTGACGGCGGAAAATCAGAAAACTATGACCTGACGATCGGTTCCGGAAGCTTTATCCCGGGATTTGAAGATCAGCTGGTTGGTGCAAAGATCGGCGAAGAAGTTGATGTGAAGGTGACCTTCCCGGAAGATTACCATGCAAAAGAACTGGCTGGAAAAGAAGCGGTATTCAAATGCACCGTACATGAGATCCATGTAAAAGAAGTTCCGGAAGCAGATGATGATTTTGCACAGGATATTTCCGAATTTGATACACTGGCTGAGTATAAAGAAGACATCAGGAAAAAACTGATGGAAAGCAAAGAAAAAGAAGCAAAAGCTGCAAAAGAAGCTGCTGTTGTTGCAAAAGTTGCTGAAAATGCAGCTATGGAGATCCCAGATGCAATGGTAGACACACAGGTTCGCAATATGGCAGATGATTTTGCAAGAAGAATCCAGTCCCAGGGACTGACTGTTGAGCAGTACTTCCAGTTCACAGGTATGACAGCAGAGAAGCTGTTTGAGCAGATGAGACCGGATGCACTGAAGAGAATCCAGAACAGCCTGGTTCTTGAAGCGGTTGCGAAAGCAGAAAATATCGAAATTTCAGACGAAAGAGTAGAAGAAGAGCTGCAGAAGATGGCAGATGCTTACAAGATGGAGCTGGATAAAGTAAAATCCATGATGGATGATGCTGCAATTGCTCAGATGAAAGATGATCTTGCAATCCAGGCCGCTGTAGATCTGGTAAGAGATGCAGCAAAAGAAGTAGAACCAAAAGAAGAAGCCAAAAGCGAAGAAGCTTAATATCAATAAAGAGGACTCTCCTGCTTCCGCGCAACAGGGAAAGCAGGGAGCATTGTCAGAAAGCAAGTGGAAGGAGTGTTGACATGAGTTTAGTACCTTATGTCCTTGAACAGACCAGCCGCGGTGAGAGAACTTACGATATTTATTCCAGACTTCTGAAAGACCGCATTATCTTTCTTGGAGAAGAAGTAAATGACGTAAGTGCCAATCTGATCGTTGCACAGCTTTTGTTCCTGGAATCAGAAGATCCGGGAAAAGATATTCATCTGTATATCAACAGTCCAGGCGGTTCTGTAAGCGCAGGATGGGCGATTTATGATACGATGCATTATGTAAAATGTGATGTTTCTACGATCTGTATGGGTATGGCAGCCAGCATGGGCGCATTTCTGCTTGCAGGTGGCGCAAAAGGAAAACGTTTTGCACTCCCAAATGCAGAAATCATGATCCATCAGCCGTCAGGCGGAGCACAGGGTCAGGCATCTGACATTAAGATCGTAGCCGATAAGATTATCGATACCAGAAGAAAGCTGAATGAGCATCTGGCAGCAAATACCGGTCAGCCGCTCAGCGTGATTGAAGTGGATACAGAAAGAGATCATTATATGAGTGCCGCAGAGGCAAAGGCATATGGCCTGATCGATGATGTGATCAGCAATCACTAGATACGAAGGAAGGGGGTGTTGCCGTAATGCAACACCTCCTTTTTGAACGTTACGTATGGAAAAAGATAAGGAAAGATTAGTTGGAGGTTTGAGATGGCAGGAAAAATAGGAGAACAGAAAGTCAGATGTTCTTTTTGTAATAAATCAGAAGATCAGGTCCGCAAATTGATCGCCGGACCGGATGGTGTTTATATCTGTGATGAGTGTATTGAAATCTGTGATGAGATTCTGGAAGAAGAACTGGAGGACGATTTCGGTATGGCGGCAGATGAAGAGATCAATCTGCTGAAACCGGAAGAGATCAAAGCATTTCTGGATGATTATGTAATTGGACAGGACGAGGCAAAAAAAGCACTTTCAGTTGCCGTGTATAATCATTACAAACGTATACTGGCGGGAAAAGATCTGGATGTAGAGCTGCAGAAAAGTAATATTCTGATGCTGGGACCGACAGGATCAGGAAAAACACTTCTGGCACAGACGCTTGCAAAACTTCTGAATGTTCCGTTTGCGATCGCAGATGCCACTGCGCTCACAGAAGCCGGTTATGTAGGAGAAGATGTGGAAAATATTCTGCTGAAGATCATTCAGGCAGCAGATTATGACATCAAAAAGGCAGAACACGGAATTATTTATATAGATGAAATTGATAAAATTACAAGAAAATCCGAAAATGCCTCCATTACCCGTGATGTTTCCGGGGAAGGTGTGCAGCAGGCTCTTCTGAAGATCCTGGAAGGAACCGTTGCCTCCGTTCCACCGCAGGGTGGCAGAAAACATCCGCATCAGGAACTGCTTCAGATTGATACAACCAACATTCTGTTTATCTGCGGCGGTGCTTTTGAAGGTCTGGAGAAGATCATAGAAAACCGCACTGACACCAAGGCGATCGGATTTAATTCTGCTTTGCAGGAAAAGAAGACAGAAGATGTCGGACAGGTATTAAAACAGGTACTGCCACAGGATTTCATCAAATTTGGCATGATACCGGAGCTGATGGGACGTGTGCCGGTGATCGTATCCTTAAATCCGCTGGATCGTGATACTCTGATCCGTATTTTGCAGGAGCCGAAAAACTCTATCGTAAAACAGTACAAAAAACTGTTTGAGCTGGATGGAGTCGATCTTGCATTTGATGATGGTGCGATCGAAGCAATTGCAGATAAGACACTGGAGCGAAAAACAGGTGCCAGAGGTCTGCGAGCGATCATGGAGCAGGCGATGATGGACCTGATGTACCGGATCCCATCGGATGATACCATTGATTCCTGCGGAGTGACCAAAGAAGTGATCGAAGGAACCGGAGAACCGATTCTGACACATAGAGAAAAGGTACCTGCTAAGACACGCAGCAGACGCTTTACAAACGGAGTTGAGGAAACAGCGTAATGAATGAAGTGATCAAACATATTCCGGCGGTTGCGCTTCGCGGGATGACCATCCTGCCGGCGATGATCGTACATTTTGATGTAAGCCGGGATAAATCGATAAAGGCGATTGAGCAGGCTATGGCAGCAGATCAGAAATTGTTTGTCGTGACGCAGAAAGATCCGGAGGTTTCGGATCCTGGCAGGGATGATCTGTATCGCATCGGTACGGTCGCAGAGATCAAGCAGCTTGTGAAGCTGCCTGAAAATATTATACGAGTACTGGTAGAAGGCCTGGAGAGAGCAGAAATTCTGGAGATAGAAGAATCAGCCGGTTATATGGATGTGGAGCTTGCTACATTTCCGGAAGCAAAAGATATGGCTTATCCCGGAAAAGAAGACGAGATCGGACAGCAGGCGATGATCCGGAATCTGAAAGAACTGTTTCAGAAATATGCACAGACAAACGGAAAGCTCAGTCGGGAACTGCTGCATCAGATACTGGAGATTGAAGACCTGGAACATCTGACGGATCAGATTGCAATCCATATTCCGCTGTATTATGAAGAAAAACAGAAAATTCTGGAAGCGGTATTTTTATATGACCGTTATGAAGAAATCTGTGTTATTCTGGCAAATGAAGAAAATATTATGCGCATCAAAGCGCAGCTTCAGGAAAAAGTTAAAGCACGCATCGATAAAAACCAGAAAGAATATATTTTAAGAGAACAACTAAAACTCATAAGAGAAGAACTGGGCGATGACAGTACCATGGATGATGCAGAGCACTTTTCCCAGGAAGTGGAAAATCTGACTGCCAGTGAAGAAGTAAAAGAGAAAATACGAAAAGAAATCAAACGATTTTCCAATTCTGCAGGCAATAGTTCAGAAGCAGGTGTGATCCGTGGTTATATCGAAACGTTGCTGGAGATGCCGTGGGATAAGATGTCGAAGGACAACGAAGATATTTCAGCAGCAAGAAAGCAGTTGGAGCAGGATCACTACGGACTTCAGAAGGTCAAGGAACGCGTGCTGGAATTTCTGGCAGTACGCACACTGACAAAGAAAGGGGACAGTCCGATCCTCTGTCTGGTGGGACCGCCTGGAACCGGAAAAACATCCATTGCCCGGTCGATTGCAGAAGCACTCAATAAAAAGTATGTCCGTATCTGTCTTGGCGGTGTACGTGATGAAGCAGAAATCCGTGGACACAGAAGGACATATGTCGGTGCAATGCCGGGACGTATTGTGAATGGACTGAAGATGGCGGGAGTCAAAAATCCACTGATGCTGCTTGATGAAGTAGACAAAGTGAGCAGCGATTATAAAGGCGATACTTCTTCCGCACTTCTGGAGGTTCTTGATCCGGAGCAGAATGTAAGATTCCGTGATCATTATCTCGAGGTACCGGTGGATCTGTCGGAAGTGCTGTTTATTGCAACAGCGAACGATGTGCAGGGAATCCCGCGGCCGCTTCTGGATCGTATGGAACTGATCGAGATTTCCAGCTATACAGAAAATGAGAAACTGCATATCGCAAAGGAGCATCTGCTCGGAAAACAGATCAGAAAGCATGGACTGGATGCATATGCTTTTACGATGTCCGATGGTGCTTTGAAAAAAATGATTTCCGGATATACAAGAGAAGCCGGTGTGCGCTCTCTGGAGCGCAGGATCGGTGAAGTATGCAGAAAAGCAGCCAGGGAGATTCTGGAGGACCAGAAAAAGACCGTGCGGATCACGGAAAGCAACCTGGCACGTTATCTTGGAAAAGAACGCTATCGCGTGGAAAAAGCCAATGAAAAAGATGAGGCAGGCATTGTACGCGGACTTGCATGGACAAGTGTCGGCGGTGTAACACTTCAGGTGGAAGTGAACTGTATGCCTGGAAAAGGAACCTTCAAGCTCACCGGTCAGATTGGTGATGTGATGAAAGAGTCTGCACAGACAGCGATCAGCTATATCCGTTCCATTGGCGAAGCGTGGAAGATAGAAAAGGATTTCTTCCAGGAGCATGATATACATATCCACATTCCGGAAGGAGCAGTTCCCAAGGACGGACCTTCGGCTGGAATTACGATGGCAACAGCGATTCTATCTGCGGTTACGGAAATTCCGGTGCATGCGGATGTTGCCATGACAGGTGAGATTACCCTGCGGGGAAGAGTGCTGCCGATCGGTGGACTGAAAGAGAAGCTGCTGGCAGCGAAAAATGCCGGTATGCGTATGGTACTGCTGCCGGAGAAAAACCGTGCGGATGTGCAGGAGATTTCAGGTGAGATCCGAAAGGGTCTGGATATCCGCTTTATGGAAAAAATGGATGAGGTATTAAAGCTGGCATTTTGCAGCCGGAAATAAAGTCAAAAGAAAACAGGAGGAAGCGAGATGATCGTAAAGAATGCAGAGTTGGAAACCGTCTGCGGAATCACCAGCAAACTGCCGGAAAATGAAAAGACAGAAGTAGCATTTGCAGGGAAATCCAATGTAGGAAAATCGTCTCTGATCAATGGACTGATGAACCGAAAATCCCTTGCACGTACCAGTTCTGCACCGGGAAAGACACAGACCATCAATTTCTATGCAGTGACCGGACGCAGAGAGACCAGAAAAGAAGCACAGGGTATGGTATCTGCTGATGAAAAAGTATATCTGGTGGATCTGCCGGGATATGGTTATGCAAAAGTTTCCCAGAATGAAAAGCAGAAATGGGGAAAGATGATCGAAGATTATCTGCATAAATCAAGGCAGTTGCGGGCAGTATTTCTTCTGATCGATATCCGTCATGATCCGTCTGCAAACGACAGGCAGATGTATGACTGGATTCTGCACAATGGTTTCTTACCGATCATTATCGCAACCAAACTGGATAAGATTAAAAGAAGCCAGGTTCAGAAACAGGTGAAAGCCATCAAACAGGGATTGCAGGTGGAAAAAGGAACACTGGTGATTCCATTTTCAGCAGAGACAAAGCAGGGAAGAGAAGAAATCTGGAGTGTGATCGAAGAATTTCTGATATGTGAATAAGATACAAAAACCTCTTGCAGAATATCCGCTATAAAACACGGATTTCTGTGAGAGGTTTTTGACAATGTGCTGTTTTAATCGCGTAAGAGACTGCGTACCATATCTGCGGTAAAGACAACTTTGGAAACATGGCTGACTTCGATCTGATACAGGGCGTTTGCTGCGAGATGTTCGGCTGCCTGTTCCAGATCACGGATTCCGGAGGTGTTGGAGAACAGTTCGATGACAGCATCTAATGCTTCTTCGGTCATCGTGCATTCACTTTCTTTCAGGCTCATACGTTTGAGGATCTTCGGAAGTGCAAACCTGGAGAAGATGATCTTTTTCTCCTCCGGAGTGTAATCCGGGATGTCGATCACTGCAAAACGTGACATCAGAGGTGCACTGATCTGCTCTTTGTTGTTGGCTGTAGCGATCGGGTAAACGCCGGTGGTCGGAATCATACATTCCATGTAGTTGTCCGTAAAGCCAAGATTATCAAGCAGTGTCAGGAGCACATCTGCCGGATTTCCGTTTCCTTTGCCGGAGGCAGCTTTATCCAGCTCATTGATGATAAAGACCAGATTGGATTCTCCGGATACTGAGAAAGCTTCCATAATAATACCTGGTTTTGCGTTGGCATAGACACGGGAGCTTCCGGTAAGCTGTTCCGGATCGTTGATGGAACTCATGTCGAGCGTCGTCCACGGCAGGCGCAGGATACGTGCTACAGCGTAGGCAATCTGAGATTTACCGGTTCCGGCAGGACCGACTAAGAGCAGACCATATGCCGGCAGTGTGTGAGTACGGTTGATCTGGATGATCGTCTCCATGATACGCTGTTTGACGCGCTCCATACCGTAAAGTTCCTCATCGAGGATGCGGCGTGCGGCAACCGGATCGATCGCTTCGAAATAATTGCTCTTCCATTGAATATTCATCATGATAGAGAGTGCACGCTGGGCATGGCGGCGTTCTTCCGGTGAAACCTCGTGGGAGCGTGCAACGGCGAGGTTGCGTCTTGCCCACAGACGGATGTTGTCCGGGAGCGTGCGGCCGGCACAGGTCATAAAGTCTGTGATGCTCTGAAGGCTGGTCAGTTTCATCTCATCGCCGACTTCTTCCAGATCTTCGTCCTCACATTCTTCCAGCGGGGTATTGCTTGCGAGCAGACGCTCGATCATAAACTGCAGGAAACCATCCTCTGCGGAAAGCTTGGTGCCGCCGCCAAAAGCAGTCTCACGGATACGGTAGACCATGTAGCCATCCGCGCGGTTTTCGCCGGATAAACGGACCGGGATGTGGTTTTCACCGAGCCAGCGCAGCAGGCTTACGAAGCGGGCATCCACTTTTTTGATATCGGCAGTAACAGTGAAACCATCGTCCTCTTTAAAATCAAAAGCAGTACGCTTATTCTGATTGGTAAACGTTCCGCAGGAATGATGATTCCAGGCACGTTTGCTGTTGTCAAGTACAAGAAGCGGCTTGTCTGCGGAAGAAACATTTTCGTCGGAAGCAAACGTGGTATAAGTACATTCCGGAACAACATCTGGCTCCGGGGTATTATTAAAATCAAATACAGGCATAAAAAACTCCTTTCTTCATTCGCACCAGAAAGAAAAGCGAAATATTGCAAAATCTTCTGTGTGTCAAGTGTATCATGGATTGCTGGCCGGCTCAATACTATTTTCACATTTACACCCGGCAATCTCTTGACAAATCTGCCCGCCTCCGCTATGATTAACGAGAATAAAGGCGAGGAAGAAGAGGAGTACATGCACAGCTCTTTCAGAGAGGGTTTTTCGCAGGCTGAAAGGAAACCTAAGGATGCGTGGATGGAAGGTAGCTTTGGAGCCGGAGGGCTGAACAGTAGGCTTTCACGTAACCCCACGTTACAGGGAAATGAGGCATGCATAAACAAAATAAGATGATTGCGATGCAATGAGTAAAGAAAAGCAGTCGCTACATTGTGATGCATGCGAAAAAGGTGGTACCGCGTAAATTACGCCCTTTGCATGATCTCTTTAAGAGATGATGCAAGGGGTTTTTCATTTCATAGGAAATTGCGTCCTGTGAAATTAAAAACGCTCCGCGAGCGAGATTTTTTCTTATAATAAAACAACAGCAGGAGGACAACATGAGCAAAGAATTGGCAAAGACTTATGATCCAAAGGGAATCGAGGATCGTATCTATCAGAACTGGCTGGATAAAAAGTATTTTCATGCGGAAGTTGACCGCAGCAAGAAACCGTTTACGATCGTTATGCCGCCGCCAAACGTAACCGGTCAGCTGCATATGGGACACGCACTTGACAACACGATGCAGGATATCCTGATCCGTTACAAGAGAATGCAGGGCTACAATGCACTGTGGCAGCCGGGAACCGACCACGCGGCGATCGCTACGGAAGTAAAGGTTATCCAGAAACTCAAAGAGCAGGGCATTGATAAAAACGATATCGGACGCGAGGAATTCTTAAAACACGCTTGGGAGTGGAAAGAGGAATACGGCGGACGTATCGTAAACCAGTTGAAAAAACTGGGTTCTTCTGCTGACTGGGACAGAGAACGTTTCACAATGGACGAAGGATGCTCCAAAGCAGTCGAAGAAGTTTTCGTGAAATTGTATAATAAGGGATATATTTACAAAGGTTCCAGAATCATCAACTGGTGTCCGGTATGTAAAACTTCCATTTCAGATGCAGAGGTAGAACATGTCGATCAGGACGGATTTTTCTGGCATATCAATTATCCGATCGTCGGAGAAGAAGGACGTTTTGTGGAGATCGCAACCACCCGTCCGGAGACGCTGCTCGGAGATACCGCCGTTGCAGTCAATCCGGAAGATGAAAGATATCAGGATCTGATCGGCAAGATGCTGAAGCTGCCGCTGACCGACCGTGAGATTCCGGTGATCGCAGATTCTTATGTAGATAAAGAGTTCGGAACCGGATGCGTGAAGATCACACCGGCACATGACCCGAACGACTTTGAAGTCGGCAAGAGACACAATCTGCCGGAGATCAACATCATGAACGACGATGCGACCATCAACGAACTGGGCGGCAAATACGCAGGCATGGATCGTTATGAGGCAAGAAAAGCCATGGTAGCAGACCTGGATGCACTGGGACTGCTGGTAAAAGTGGTTCCGCATACACACAGCGTCGGTACACATGACCGCTGTAAGACAACCGTTGAACCGATGATCAAACCGCAGTGGTTTGTAAAGATGCAGGAGATGGCAAAACCGGCAGTTGAAGCACTGAAAAACAAGGAACTGAACTTTGTACCGGATCGTTTTGACAAGATTTACCTGCACTGGCTGGAGAACATCCGCGACTGGTGTATTTCCAGACAGCTCTGGTGGGGACACCGTATCCCGGCATATTACTGTGATGAGTGCGGCGAAGTAGTTGTTGCAAAAGAAATGCCGAAGATCTGCCCGAAATGCGGATGCACGCACTTCAAACAGGATGAAGATACGCTGGATACCTGGTTCTCCTCCGCACTTTGGCCGTTCTCCACACTTGGCTGGCCGGAAAAGACCGAAGATTTTGACTATTTCTATCCGACCGATGTGCTGGTAACCGGATATGATATCATTTTCTTCTGGGTGATCCGTATGGTATTTTCTGCGATCGAACAGACCGGAAAAGTGCCGTTCCATCATGTGCTGATCCACGGTCTGGTGCGTGATTCCCAGGGAAGAAAGATGAGTAAATCTTTAGGAAACGGTATCGATCCGCTGGAGATCATCGACCAGTACGGAGCAGATGCGCTGCGTCTGACGCTGATCACCGGAAATGCTCCTGGAAATGACATGCGTTTCTACATGGAACGTGTCGAGGCAAGCCGCAACTTCGCAAATAAAGTATGGAATGCATCCAGATTTATCATGATGAACCTGGAAAAAGCAGAAGTTCCGGGCGAAATGCCGGAAGATCAACTGACCGCAGCCGATAAATGGATCCTCTCCAAAGTCAATACACTGGCAAAAGAAGTAACCGAAAACATGGATAAATATGAACTTGGTATTGCCGTTCAGAAAGTATATGATTTTATCTGGGAAGAATTCTGTGACTGGTACATCGAGATGGTAAAACCGCGTCTGTACAATGATGAGGATACGACAAAATCCGCGGCACTGTGGACGCTGAAAAACGTTCTGGTAAATGCCCTGAAACTGCTGCATCCATATATGCCGTTTATTACAGAAGAAATCTTCTGCACGCTGCAGTCCGAGGAAGAATCCATCATGATCTCCAGGTGGCCGGAATTTACCGAAAAATGGCATTTTGCCGAGGATGAGGCAGCCGTTGAGATGATCAAAGAGGCAGTCCGCGCCATCCGAAACGTGCGTACCGGCATGAACGTACCGCCAAGCAAAAAAGCAAAAGTATTTGTCGTATCCGAAAGCGAGAATGTGAGAAATACGTTCGAAAACGGAAAAGTATTCTTTGCGACCCTCGGAAGTGCAAGTGAAGTGAATGTTCAGGCAGACCGCAGCGGCATCGACGAAGATGCAGTATCCGCCGTGCTTCCGGAGGCAGTCATCTATATGCCGTTTGCAGAGCTGGTTGACATCGACAAAGAGATCGGGCGGCTGAAAAAAGAAGAACAGCGTCTGACAAAAGAGCTGGCACGTGTCAACGGTATGCTGAGCAATGAGCGTTTTATGAGCAAGGCACCGGAGAGCAAGATTGCAGAAGAACGTGCAAAATTAGAAAAATACAGCCAGATGATGGATCAGGTAAAAGAAAGACTGGCTCATCTTCAGGCAAGATAGGATACAGGATGCATCAGGCATTCTTAATGTAAAAAAAGTGGTTCTGTACTGTGTGCGGGACCACTTTGCAGCATCAGGCAAAACAAGGACACAGGAAGGGAAATGCTTATGTCGTTGCAGTTGATCTACGGTCCGTCAGGCAGTGGAAAATCTTATACACTTTATAAAAAAATCATAGAGCAATCCATGCGGGAGCCACAGAGGGAGTTTATTGTGATCGTTCCGGAGCAGTTCACCATGCAGACGCAGCGTGAACTGGTGGAGCTGCATCCGCGCAAAGGAATCCAGAACATCGATGTGCAGAGTTTTCTGCGCCTTGCATGGAGAATTTTTGAAGAAGTCGGAGTGGACAGCCATACGGTTCTGGAAGATACCGGAAAGAATCTGCTTTTACGCCGCGTTGCATCCCGTCAGAAAGAAAATCTTACGGTTCTTGGAAGAAATTTCCGCAAACCTGGCTATATTTCACAGGTAAAATCGGTAATTTCGGAACTGAAACAGTATGATGTTTCGCTCGAAGAACTGGATGCACAGATTGAAAATGGAAAGAAAGATGCATTATACTATAAATTAAAAGATATAAAAAATCTGTACGAAGGGTTTGAACAGGAGCTGCAGGGCAAATACATCACTTCAGAGGAAATTCTCGAAGAACTCTGCAATGTGGTCAGAAAATCACGGATCTTAAAAGACTGCGTGATCGCACTGGATGGTTTTACCGGCTTTACTCCGATCCAGAAAAAACTGCTCCGGGAACTGATGCAGACGGCAGACAAGATCTATGTGACCATGACACTCGATGCCTGGGAAGATCCGATGAAAAAAGTTTCCATGCATAAACTTTCCTATCT
Organism: uncultured Lachnospiraceae bacterium; assembly: GCA_900551235.1. GTDB lineage: Bacteria > Bacillota > Clostridia > Lachnospirales > Lachnospiraceae > Hominisplanchenecus. Next base: position 18,701 of record URUU01000004.1, on the reverse strand, counting down.
GAGCAAAAAGACCATGCAGGGACTTGCACAGACGGCAAAAGAGAGCGGATGCAGGATGGAAACACCGGAAGTACTGGGAAAAGACGGTTGTGTCCGTTTTCGAGGTACACCGGCACTGGCATTTCTGGAAAGCCATGTATTCCGGCATGGCAGACAGAGCTTTGAAGCCGCATCAGTGGAAGAACTGGAGAGGCAGATTTCTCTGCATGAGGCAAAGGATGCAGCAGCAGAAGCGGAATTTGCGGCACGCACGATCTGGCATCTGGTACGCGATGAGAAGCTGCGCTACCGTGAAATAGCCGTGATTACCGGTGATATGGAGTCCTTTGGCGATCATATGAAAAAAGTACTTCAGGAAAAAGACATTCCCTGTTTTATTGACCGGACTCGGAAGATCATTCTCAATCCTATGGTAGAATTTCTGCGGGCAGCACTTCAGATCGCTGCGAAAAGTTTTCGTTATGAAAGTGTATTCCGCTATCTGAGAACGGGGCTTAGTCCGCTTTCAAAAGATGAGGTGGACAGGCTGGAAAATTATGTTCTGGCAAACGGGATCCAAAGCCGCAGACGCTGGGAAGCAGTCTGGTATGAGAAAAAAGAAAATCTGGAGACAGATCCATACGAAGAGCAGAAGAAAACAGAGGCAGAAGCCTGTCAGGAAATGAAAGAAAAAATCCTGCCGTCCCTGCTTGCGTTTGTCGATCAGGTAAAAGAAAAGGATGGGTGCGTAAGACAGAAAACAGAGGCATTGTATCATTTGATGCAGTCCTGTGACATAGAACAGAAAATGCAGGCATACAGGGAACGTTTTGAACAGGAAGAAGCTTATGACCTTGCGCGGGAGTACGAACAGATCTATGGGATTGTGATCGAATTGTTTGACAAACTGGTGGAACTTCTGGGGGATGAGCCGATGAGCCTTAAGGAGTATGCGGAAATCCTGGATGCCGGATTCGAAGAAGCGAAAGTAGGCATGGTTCCGCCGACAATGGACTGTGTTCTGGTGGGCGATATCGAAAGAACAAGGCTGAAGGGTATTAAAGTATTGTTTTTCCTTGGACTCAATGACGGCTGGGTGCCGAAAAAAGAAGAAAAGACCAACATTTTATCGGATATGGATCGGGAAGAACTGTCAGAGTATGGAATGGAGCTGGCACCGACCGCACGTGAAAACAGCTATATCCAGAAATTTTATCTTTATCTTAATCTTACAAAACCTTCACAAAAACTTTATCTCTCCTATGGGCGGATGGGACTGGATGGCAGGGCACTGCGGCCGTCCTATGTGATCGGAACCATCTGCCGGATGTTTCCGCAGCTCGTAGTACAGGCTGAGGATCTTGCCGGGAATCCCATCCGCGGCATGACTTCGGCAGACAGCGGTCTTGGTTATCTGACAGAAGGACTGCGGAAAGCGGCAGAGGGGAGTCCGGATAAAAGCACGCTGGGACTGCTGGCATGGTATGAGACGCAGGAGGATTACCGGAAAAAGGTGACGGAACTGATCGATGCGGCATTTCTGCATGGAAGCACACAGGGAATGAGCCAGGGAACAGCAAAACGGCTTTATGGTCAGACACTGGTCAACAGTGTGAGCCGGCTGGAACAGTTTTCCGCCTGCTCGTATGCACATTTTCTGCGTTACGGTCTTCGGGTATCTCCACGGGAACGGTTTGTATTCCAGCCGGTGGATATGGGAAATATTTTCCATAAGGTACTGGAGCATTATGCAAGGAAAGTAGAGCAGAGCGGCTACGACTGGTTTACGATCCCGCAGGGCGAACAGAAGCGGCTGACGCAGGAGACGGTGGAGGAAGTTTCGGAGCAGTACGCATCGGCCCTGCTGCATTCCAGTGCAAGAAATGAGTACATGATAAAGAGGATGAAGCGGATCATGGAGCGTACCATATGGGCACTGACCAGTCAGGTGCGTGCCGGTAAATTTATTCCTTCGAATTTTGAAGTTCCATTCTTAAGCTCCACAGAACTTGAGTCGGTTAATCTGACACTTGCAGAACATGGTCATATGCGTCTGAAAGGAAGGATCGACCGGATCGATACCTGTGAGACGGAAGAAGAAATTTATGTGAAAGTCATTGATTACAAATCGGGAAACAAAGTCTTTGATCTGCAGGATTTTTATTATGGACTGCAGCTCCAGCTTGTGGTGTACTTAAATGCAGCCATGGAACTGGAGCAACGGATCCATCCGCATAAAAAGGTTAAACCTGCGGGGATTTTTTATTATAACATGAAAGATCCGCTGCTGGATCAAAAAGAGGATGAAACACCGGAAGAAACCAGCCGGCGGATGTTAAAAGAACTGCGGCCGAACGGTCTGGTAAATGGGGAAGAAGCAATCGTAAAGGCGATGGATCTTAACCTGGAAAAATCCTCGGATGTGATCCCGGTATCCAGAAACAAGGATGGAAGCTACAGCCGTTATTCCTCTGTGGCATCCACGGAGCAGCTTCTGGCACTGTCCGGATATGTCCGGGAAAAAATGAAGCAGATCGGATGCGAGATCCTGGAGGGAAAAGCAAGTCTGGATCCTTATGAGAAGAATGGAAGGACAGCATGTGATTACTGTGATTTCAAAGATATCTGTGGCTTTGACCGGAAGATACCGGGGATAAATTACCGCAGGCTCAAAGATTTCAAACCGGAAGAAATCTGGAAAATGATGCAGGAGGATGAGTGATGGCAAATCAGTGGACAGAAGAACAAAAGCAGGTGATCTGGCTTAGAAACCGCAACATTCTGGTCTCTGCGGCAGCCGGTTCCGGAAAAACGGCGGTTCTTGTGGAGCGGATCCTGCAGAAGATTACAGATAAAGAACATCCGGTGGATATTGACCGGCTTCTGATCGTGACGTTTACAAGAGCGGCAGCAGCAGAGATGCGGGAACGTATCGGAACGGAAATCCAGAAACGCCTGATGGAGGATCCGGATAATGAAAATCTGCAGCGGCAGGAAACGCTGCTGTTCCATGCACAGATCACAACGATAGACAGCTTCTGCCAGTCTGTGCTGCGCAGCTATTTCCATCTGATCGATCTGGATCCGGCATTTTCTATTATGGATGAAGGGGAAGCAAAACTCCTTCGGCGCGACACCGCAGAGGAACTTCTGGAGGAGCAGTATGCGCAGGCATCCGGGGAATTCGAGTTGTTTGTGGAAAGCTTTGCATCCGGGAAAAATGATGAAAATCTGATCGGGATGATCTGGCAGGTCTATGAGTTTTCCAGAAGTCATCCGTGGCCGGAAGAATGGCTGGATAAATGTAAAGAGAATTATGAGATAAACAGTGCAGAAGAACTTACAAAGAGTGAGTGGATGAAACAGTTGTGTGTTCAGACTGCGCAGACGCTGGAGGATCTGATGCGGGTGAACGAAAGGGCACAGAAAATCGCACAGTCTCCGCGTGGACCATGGATGTATCTCGACGCACTTTTGCAGGATCAGGAAATCCTGGAAAATCTGGCAAAAAGAACCGATTACGTAAGCTATGCGGAAGCATTTTCAAAGATGGAAAAGTTTGCGGCACTTTCCAGAAAAAAGGATGAAGAAGTATCCGAAGAAAAGAAAGAGCAGGTAAAACTGCTGCGTGACCAGATCAAAAAGGGAATCACGGCACTGAAGGAGCAGTATTTTTATCAGGAGCCGCAGGAAATGGTAGAGGAGATACAGAAAAGCCGCGTTCCATCAAAGATGCTGCTTACCCTTGCACAGGAATTTGGCAGACGCTTTGCCGAAAAGAAGCAGGAGCGGAATCTTCTTGATTTTTCGGATCTGGAGCATTTTGCACTGCAGATCCTTGTTCGAAAAGAAGATGGAAAAGAAGTTCCGACGGAAGCGGCACTATCCTTTGCAAATCAGTTTGAAGAGATTATGATCGATGAATATCAGGACAGCAATATGGTGCAGGAACTGATCCTGACCAGCATTTCCAGGTGCAGCATGGGACAGAACAACATGTTCATGGTCGGGGATGTAAAACAGAGCATCTACCGTTTCCGCCTTGCCTGCCCGGAACTGTTTATGGAAAAGTACGATACTTATACCGAAGAAGCTTCCAAAAGCCAGAAAATCGAGCTGCACAAAAATTTCAGAAGCCGCAAAGAGGTGCTGGAAGATGTAAATTTTGTATTTCGCAAGATTATGCACAGGAATCTTGGAAATGTGGAATACGATGACAATGCAGCACTGTATGCGGGGATCGAATTTCCAAAACTGACCGTCAATGTGGAAAACCAGTATGACAAAGCACCGCAGTCACCGCTTGCAGGCAGTGAGATCCTGCTGCTGGATGCCGACACGCTGACCGATGAGACAGCCCGCGAAGCAGAAGCACGTATGATCGCCGGAAAGATCCGGCAGATCGTGGGACGTGAACTGATCTACGATAAAGAGGAAAAAACATACCGCAGGGCACAGTACCGTGATATTGTCATCCTGCTGCGTTCCATCAGCGGCTGGGCGGAGACATTTTTGTCTGTTCTTGGGGAAATGGGAATTCCGGCTTACACAGGAACAAGAAGCGGATATTTCTCGGCACTGGAAGTGCGCACGATTCTTTCGCTTTTACAGATTATGGACAATCCAAGGCAGGACATTGCTTTTGCGGCAGTCCTGGCATCTCCGGTCGGAGGTTTTACGACGGAACATCTGGCAGAGATAAGAAGTTTATATCGTGACTGCTCTTATTATGAGGCATGCAGGCTGTATGCAAAAGAAGGCAGTGATGGCATACTGGCACAGAAAATGACCGCTTTTCTGGAAATGCTGGAGCGTTTCCGCTCTTATGTGCCTTATACACCGATGCATGAACTGCTCTGGAAGATTTATGAGGAAACGGGGTATCTGCACTATGCATCTGCCATGCCTGCCGGTGGACAGCGCAGGGCAAATCTGGAGATGCTGGTGGAAAAAGCGGCGGCATATGAGAGCACCAGTTACCGTGGCCTGTTTCATTTTGTACGTTATGTGGAAAATCTTCAGAAATACGAAGTGGATTTTGGAGAAGCCAGTACGATCGGGGAAGAAGAGGACACCGTCCGGATCATGAGCATCCACAAAAGCAAGGGACTGGAATTTCCGGTGGTCTTTACGGCGGGACTGGGAAAGCAGTTTAACAGGCAGGATGCAAGAAGTACGATCGCCATTCATCAGAATTATGGTGTAGGCTGTGACTGTGTCGATCCGGTTTTGAGGTTCAAAACTCCGACACTTTTAAAACGCGCCATCCAGCAGATCCTGCTGCAGGAGAGTCTGGGAGAAGAACTGCGGGTTCTTTATGTGGCGATGACACGTGCCAAAGAAAAGCTTTATCTGAGCGGAAGCCTGAAAAAAGCAGAAGATACCCTGAAAAAATGGAGTGGAAAAGCAGGCGATGCAAGTCTGCCGTATCTGGAAGTACGAAATGCAGCCTCTATGCTGGAGTGGATCCTGCGTGCAGTATTGTATGAGGAAGGAAAGCAGCCGGAAATCCCGGTGCAGCTTTATAAGGTAGATGACCTGTATTATGAAAAACAGGAGAGTGAAAACCGGGCAGATGAAATAAAAGAGCAGTTAAAAGCAGCCGGATTTTTAAAAGAGGAGGGAATCCCGGAACTGTGTAAGTGGCTTACACAGGAGACGGCGAAAACCTATCCATTTACCGGCTCTCTGGATATCCAGGGAAAACTTTCGGTTTCCGAGATCAAACGCCACAGCCAGATGGCAGAGGAAAAAGAGCAGGCAGAAGGTGTGATACATCTGCAAAAAGAGCCGGAAATCCAGCCGCTGGTACCGCAGTTCCTGCAAAAGAAAGAAGAAGGCGGAGCTGTGCGGGGAACTGCCATGCATCATCTGATGCAGAGACTGGATTTTACTTCTGCAGATACTGTGAAGAAAGTAGAAGATCAGATTGAAGCACTGATCCGCAGCAGGCAGATGACAGCAGAAGAAAAAAATCTGGTCAGCGTTCCGGCAGTCGTACATTTTTTCCGCACCGACCTTGGAAAACGGGCAGCAGAGGCGGCAAAAAGAGGGCAGCTTTTCCGGGAGAAACAGTTTGTGATCGGTGTTCCTGCATCGCAGATCCGTCCGCAGTGGGATGAAAAAGAAACAGTGCTGGTGCAGGGGATCATCGACCTGTGGTTTTATGAGGGGGATGAGATCGTTCTGGCAGATTATAAGACAGACCGTGTATATCCGGGGCAGGAGGAACTTTTAAAAGCACGTTATCAGGAGCAGCTTGCTTACTATGAAAAGGCACTGATCCAGACAACGGGCTGCAGGGTGAAAGAAAAGCTGATCTACTCTTTTGCCTTGCAGAAAACCCTGTGTCTTTAAAACTTGCAATTTAAAGAACTGCGATATATACTGGAGAAAGATATCAGGATTGCAGAGGCATTCTTGAAGTTTAAAAGATAAAGGAAGGGAATATGTCAGAATTTATAAAAAAAATGTATCGTAATCAGGCAGTCCGCTATATCTTTTTTGGCGGCTGTACCACATTTGTAAATCTGGGAAGCTATGCATTTTTGCGTATGGTATGCAGTGTGGATATGACACTGGCAAATGTTATTGCAATCTTTTTTGCTGTTTTATTTGCATATGTGGTAAACAAACAGTTTGTATTTGAAAGCAGGACAAAAGGGGTAGGGCAGCTTTTTGCACAGATGGGCAGTTTTATCGGCATGAGGCTTTCTACCATGTTTATTGAAGTATTTGGCGTGGTATTTTTAAGCTGTCTGTTTGGCATTTCGGAGATTATTTCCAAACTGGCACTGCAGGTGGTTGTCCTGGTGCTGAATTATATTTTCAGTAAGATATTTGTATTTTCAAAAAAAGAAAAAGAGCCTGTAAACCAGGTGAAGCGAAATTGCTGCATTCTGGGATTTGCCATTCCGGCAGTGACCATTGCACTTGCCTTTGCAGTCAATCAGGTTTTTCCATTTGGGGATCATGGTGTGCTGATCATCGATTCACTGCATCAGTATCTTCCGTTTTTTACGGAATTTCATGAAAAACTGGAACAGGGAAGTTCTCTGCGCTATTCATTCGGAGGCGGTCTGGGATTTAACTTCTGGGCGACGTATGCCTATTATCTGGCAAGTCCTCTGAATTTTTTGATCGTCCTGTTTCCAAAAAGGAATGTCATGGATGCGATGGCGCTTCTGATCGTGCTGAAGATCGGACTTTGCGGACTGACCTCCGCATGGTATTTCAGTACAAAGAGCAAAGGAAAAACCTATGCACCGCTTGTGTTTTCCCTGATGTTTTCGCTGAGCAGCTTTATCATCGGATATTATTTTAATATCATGTGGCTGGACAGCATCGCCATGCTGCCGCCTGTGATGATGGGGATCGAACGGATCGTGCGCGGCGAGCGGGGAAGCCTGTTCTGTGTATCCCTGTTTTATGGACTGTACTGCAACTATTATATTGGATTTATGCTGTGCCTGTTTTCCTGCCTGTACTTTGTGGTACTGTGGATCAGTGCGAAGCGGTTTGAGATCAGACGGCTGTTCACATCAGCGGTCAATTTTGGCTGGCATGCACTGTTGGCCGGCGGTATGGCTTCTGTCGTTCTGGTTCCGGCGTATATTTCACTTGGGATCACGGAATCCGCAGAAAACAGTTTTCCAAGTCCGGTCAGGCTGTTTGTGAATAATTTGTCACAGCTTACCAGCCAGTTTGCATTCTGTGAGCCGATCAACATTGCGGATGACCAGATCGGAGTCAATGCATTTTGCGGAACGGTGACGCTGATCCTGGCAGTTCTGTATCTGCTGGATAAAAATATCAAACTGCGGGAGCAGATTGCAAAGACGGCACTGCTTGTATTTTTGTATGCAAGCTTTGATGTCAATGTACTCAATTATATTTGGCATGGTTTCCATGTACAGAATGGTCTGCCGAACCGCTTTGCTTTTATTTATATTTTTCTGATGCTGACGATGGCATTTGATGCATGGCGGCATATGGAACGGTTTTCGGTGCGTCAGATCCTGCCTTCGGTTGCAGTCCCGCTTGCTTTTGTGATCTATGCGGCAGTGACCGGACTTGGGGAGCGCGAGATGTACACGTATGGACTGACGATCGCCCTGCTGGCTGTGTACGGTATTGGAATGTTGATCTACCGCAGCGGCAGAATGAAAAAAACGATTTTCCGTTCCTTTTTCTTTTTCCTGGCAGCGGCAGAGATGTTCAGTTATGCGATCTTCGGCGTGTTCTTCAATGGAACGGTAGGACGCAGCACGTATCTGGATGAGCAGATCGCCTACGAAGAGACGACAGCCAGACAGGAAGGAAAAGCAGGAAATCAGGATAATTTCTATCGCAGTGAGATCGACAGCAGCCGTATGCGTGACGAAAATATGTTCCTCGGGGCAGACGGTGTGGTACTGTTTTCGTCCACGATGCCGGCAGCTACGGTTGATATGTGCAAAGGACTTGGCATCGAAGCTCGGACAAATAAAAACGGTTACAATGGATTTACAAAGCTGATCAATGATATTTTCGGTGTAAAATATGTCCTTTCCAGCCGTGGCACGGAGCGGCTTTATCAGATGGATAAAGTGGATCAGGAAGGAGATATGAACCTGTTCAAAAACAGCGGGGCATTAAGCCTTGGTTTTATGGTCGGCGATGATATTATAGACTGGAGCACAGAAGGTACCGATCATTTTGGTGTGCAGAATGAATTTGTCAATCTGGCAACCGGAATGGATGATATTTTTGAATGGAAAGAAACCATCGATATGGAAGATGGCGGAACTTATACGATCGTCCTTCCGGCAGGAAAACAGGTCTATCTGGATGTGACAACAGCGGTGGAGAGCATTGAGATCACCACGCCGGAGTATACCAGGACATATGACACATACAACGATCATCTGTATGATCTGGGCTGCTTTGATGCCATTGACAATGCGACTGTTACCTGTACGTTCAAAGAAAATCAGAGCGGACCTGTGACAGCCGAAGTCTGGGTATGTGATCAGGATGCATATCAGAAAGTACATGATAAATTAGCCGGATCCCAGCTTCAGCTTACCCATTTCGAGGACGGGGCATTTACCGGAACTGTCGATGTAAAAGAAGCTGGTGTACTGATGCTTTCTCTTCCATATGATGAAGGATGGAGCCTGAAGATCGATGGAGAAGAAGATGATTATTATATGATCGGGGATGCACTGACCGGTATTGATCTGACGGAGGGAACGCATACGATCGAGATGACCTATATACCGGAAGGACTCTGGATGGGAACTTTGCTGAGCCTGATCTGTGTGGCACTGTATCTGATCACGACAGCCATCGGGCAGAGGATCGGAAAAAACAGACCACAGATGCCGGAAGAAGATGAGGACGATATAGCGGAAGAATTGGATGCTACAGAAACAGATATCGCTGCAGAAGATTTTACAGAGGCAGATGAGACTGGAAAAACCGATTTTGCAGAAAGCGAAGCAGACGGTCAGGAAGAATACAGACAAGAAGAAAGAGATGGAGAGGATCATGGAATTTGAGTTCTCAGAAAAAGCAGACAGCTTTCAGGCAGGAATTTTTGCAGTCCTGAATGAAAAAAAAGAAGAAATGGTAAAGGCAGGAAAAAAGGTATACAACCTTTCCGTCGGAACGCCGGATTTTAAGCCGGCAGAGCATGTGATGAAAGCGGTATCTGAGGCAGCAAAGGATCCGGAAAATTATAAATATGCATTGACAGACCGTCCGTTTCTGTTAGAAGCGGTGCAGGATTTTTATAAAAAAAGATTTGGAGTATCAGTAGGACAGGAAGAAATCATGACGATCAACGGATCTCAGGAAGGAATGGCACATATTGCATGGGCACTGTGCGATCCGGGTGATGTGGTCCTGACACCAAATCCGGGATATCCGATTTTTTCAATCGGTCCGTCCCTTTGTGGTGCGGATGTACGTACTTATCCTCTGTACCGGGAAAACGGATTTCTGCCAAAGCTTTCTGATATCCCACAAGAGACGGCAAAAGCGGCAAAATATATGCTGGTATCTTATCCGCTTAACCCGGTCTGTGCAACGGCAAACGATGCCTTCTATGAAGAACTGATCGCATTTGCCAGAAAATATAATGTCATTATTCTGCACGATAATGCATATTCTGATATTATATATGGAGGGAGAAAAGGAAAATCCTTTTTAAGTTACGAAGGCGCAAAAGAAGTGGGTGTGGAATTTTATTCTCTGTCCAAATCTTACAATCTGACCGGAGCAAGGATTTCCTTTGTGATCGGCAATCAGAAGATCGTGGACAAATTCCGTGCAGTACGTACCCAGTTTGATTACGGTGTGTTCCTGCCGATCCAGTATGGTGCCGCAGCGGCACTGAACGGTCCGCAGGATGCGGTGATCGCACAGTGTGAGGAGTACGAAAGAAGAAATCAGGCGTTCTGCGGCGGACTGCGCAGTATCGGCTGGGACGTACCGGACAGCGAAGGGACGATGTTTGTATGGGCACCGGTTCCAAAAGGACATGGAACATCCGAAGAGTTCTGCATGGAGCTGATGGAAAAAGCAGGCGTGATCGGAGTTCCGGGAAGCAGCTTCGGAAGCCTGGGAGAAGGATTTATGCGTTTTGCACTGGTAGAGCCGGTTCCGGTAATGGAGGAGATCGTAAAAGCCATTGACGAAAGTGGATTATTGAAAGAAAAAGGAGAATGATGTGGATTCCAATTTTTTGAAGAAACTGATTGAAATTGCGGGAAGTGGGCAGGTATGTACAGATGAACCGATGAAACAGCATACAACTTTCCGGATTGGCGGCAGGGCAGATTATTTTGTTTCGCCGACAGAAACAGAACAGATAAGAAAAGTGATAGAATTGTGCAGGCAGGAAAACATGCCGTGGTATGTGATCGGCAATGGAAGTAATCTTCTGGTCAGTGACCATGGATTTCGCGGTGTGATCATCCGGCTGTTTAAAAATTATGCAGGGCTGCGCATAGAAGGGGAACAGATCTTTGTACAGGCAGGGGCACTGCTCTCCAGAACGGCAAATGCGGCACTTCAGGAAGGTCTGACCGGATTTGAGTTCGCGGCCGGGATTCCGGGAACAATCGGCGGTGCCATGGTAATGAATGCCGGTGCATATGGCGGAGAGATGAAGGATATTACGGAATCCGTGACGGTTCTGACACCGGAAGGAGAACTCCTTACCCTGAAACGGGAAGAACTGGAGATGGGATACCGGACAAGCCTGATCGCCAGAAAAGGTTATCTGGTGCTGGAAGCAGTTCTGAAGCTGACGCGCGGAAATCAGGAGCAGATAAAAGAAAAGATGGCGGATCTAAGGCAGAGACGCATCTCCAAACAGCCGCTGGAATATCCAAGTGCGGGCAGCACGTTCAAACGTCCGCAGGGTTATTTCGCAGGAAAGCTGATCATGGATGCAGGACTGCGCGGATTTCAGGTTGGCGGAGCACAGGTTTCTGAAAAACACTGTGGTTTTGTGGTCAACACAGGAGATGCAACAGCAGAAGATGTGCTGGAACTGATAAGACAGGTATCGGCGAAAGTGAGAGCTCTTGAGGGGGTCACACTGGAACCGGAAGTGAGATTACTGGGAGAATTTAAATGAGATTTGTAATTGTAACCGGCATGTCCGGGGCCGGAAAAAGTACTGCACTGAACCGGCTGGAAGATATGGGATATTTCTGCGTGGACAATCTTCCGATCACGTTGATTTCCAAGTTTGCGGAGATGGCATATACACCGGGAAGTGAGATTCAGAGAGTGGCACTTGGTGTGGATATAAGGAGCGGAGCAGCACTGGAATCTCTTGAGGATGTGCTGGAGGGAATGGCAGCAGCCAGCCGGAAATATGAGATCCTGTTTCTGGATGCGGCCGATGATGTACTGGTAAAACGCTATAAAGAGACAAGAAGAACGCATCCGCTTGCACATGGCGGACGGGTAGATCGCGGCATCCGTCAGGAGCGGGAAAAGCTCGCGTTTTTGAAACAGCATGCAGATTATATCATTGACACCAGCAAACTTCTTACAAGAGAACTGAACATGGAGCTGGAAAAGATCTTTGTAGAAGGCAGAGAATTTAAAAGTCTGGTGGTTACGGTGCTGTCGTTTGGATTTAAGTATGGCATACCGGCAGATGCCGATCTGGTGTTTGATGTTCGTTTTCTGCCAAATCCGTATTATATCGATGATCTGAAGAAAAAGACAGGAAATGACAAACCGGTACAGGACTATGTTATGGGATTTGAAGTATCGCATGTATTTTTGAATAAGCTGACGGATATGATACAGTTCCTGCTTCCAAACTATGTACAGGAAGGAAAAAACCAGCTGATCATCGGAATCGGATGCACAGGCGGCAAACACCGTTCAGTTACACTGGCAAACCGTCTGTTTGAAAACTTAAGCCGCCAGAATGATTATGGAATCCGGATCGAACACAGAGATATCGGAAAATAACGGAGGAAATTATGTCATTTTCAAGTGGGGTGAAAGAAGAATTATCCAGACACCAGACGATGGCACGCCATTGCCAGATTGCCGAGATCGCAGCGATCATCAGTATGTGCGGCGGAGTTTCTATATCAGAAAAAGAAAATTACAGTCTGAAGATCCAGACAGAAAACGTATATGTCGCAAGAAAGTACTTTACATTATTGAAAAAAGCATTTAATATAGACATTGAAGTTTCTATCAGGCAGAGTACCTTTTCAAGGGGAAGCCGTATCTATACCGTAGCAGTCCTGGATCATCAGGCTGCGATACGGATTCTAAAAGCAGCCAGACTGTTTAATCAGGATATGGAGATTGAAGAACAGTTTTCCATATCAGATAACCTGGTGATTCAGAAAACTTGCTGCAGGCGTGCTTTTATCCGTGGTGCTTTCCTGACAGCAGGATCGATCAGTGATCCTCAGAAATTTTATCATTTTGAAATCGTGTGTGCGACCATACAGAAAGCAGTGCAGCTTCAGGCGATCATGAACGGCTTCGGAGTAGATGCAAAGATCGTGCAGCGAAAAAAGCATTTTGTAGTGTATCTCAAGGAGGGATCCCAGATTGTAGATATTCTCAATGTCATGGGAGCCCATGTTTCGTTAATGGAACTGGAAAACGTGCGTATTCTGAAGGAAATGCGCAACTCAGTCAACCGCAAGGTGAATTGTGAGACAGCAAACATACATAAAACAGTCAGTGCAGCAGTCAGACAGATTGAGGATATCCGTTATATCCAGCAGAAGATCGGGTTTGAACAGTTGTCAGAGGGACTTGCAGAGATTGCAAGGCTGCGTCTGGAGCAGCCGGAGGCGACTTTGAAAGAGCTGGGCATGATGTTGTCAGCGCCGGTAGGAAAGTCCGGTGTCAATCACAGACTGCGCAAACTCAGTGATATTGCGGAAAAGCTAAGAGATAATGAGGAGGAAAAATATTATGATTAAGAAACCGATTACGATTCAGATTCCAAGTGGACTGGAAGCAAGACCGGTGGCATTACTTGTACAGGTTGCCAGTCAGTTCGAGAGTGATATTTATGTTGAGAGCGAACAGAGACGTGTCAATGCCAAAAGCATCATGGGTATGATGACATTGGGGCTTACATCGGGAGAGGACATCATGGTATCCGCCAGTGGCGAAGACGAACAGGAAGCAATCGAGAATATTGAAAAATATTTAAGCGGAAAAGCAAATTAAATACAGAACAGATACAAAATGGCAGAGTATGGTCCCGGATCTTCCGGGGCTGTTTTTAAATACAGAAAAAATGGAACGATCATCCCGTTGCGATGCAAAAGAAAGGACTGGGAAAAATGCTGAAGATCCTGATCTTACGGTAGAAGAATCGATGGAACTGCTTCGGGAAGAACTGAAAAAAGAGCTGCCGGACCTGGTGATAGAATAATACAAAAGCGGAATGCCTTTCCGAAGCATTCCGCAAATGTTAAAATAAGAGGGAGTTATGAAAAAGAAAAATTGTCTAAAGTGTTTCTTGCTTTGACAGTTATTATAGTAAAACGAAATTATGAAATCCGTGTGTTGGGAATGTGAAGAAATCGTGAATAGATTTTGAATGTTTATGGAAGATTTGGACGAAATAAAGAAAAAATAGTGACGGATTTAGAAAGAATGACGGTTTAAGAAAGAAAATGAAAGAAAAGTGTGCATGCAAAAGGACTGATGCTGGAGGAGGTCTTATATTCTCCTTTACAAAAAGAAAACGAAACATTATAATGAACGATAAAGTGATACGGCATTTTGAAGCAATGGATACAGAAATTGCAGGAGTATGCCGGGAATAAACAGACACAGGAAAGGAAAACCATATGAAAAAAATATTGGAGCTGATCTCAGAAGAGGTTGTCAAAGCGTTTGAAGAAGCAGGGTACCGTGCCGATTTTGCTAAAGTGACGCTTTCCAACCGTCCTGATTTATGTGAATATCAGTGCAACGGTGCACTGGCAGCAGCAAAGACCTACAAAAAAGCACCGATCATGATCGCAAATGATGTGGTGGCAAAACTGACGGAAAGCAGCATTTTTTCAGAAGTGCAGGCAGTCAATCCGGGATTTGTCAATCTGAAGCTTTCCGGAACTTATCTGGCAGATTATCTGAAAGAAATGCAGGCAGATGAGAATCTTTCCATAGAGAAGGCAGCACATCCAAAGAAGATCATTCTGGATTACGGCGGACCAAACGTGGCAAAACCGCTTCATGTCGGACATCTGCGTTCTGCGATCATCGGTGAGAGCATCAAGCGTCTCGGCCGTTTTATGGGACATGAAATGATCGGCGATGTGCATCTGGGAGACTGGGGACTGCAGATGGGACTGATCATCACAGAACTGCATGAAAGAAAGCCGGATCTGGTTTATTTTGATGACAGTTATACAGGAGAATACCCGGAAGAGCCGCCATTTACGATCAGCGAACTGGAAGAAATTTATCCGACAGCCAGCGGCAGATCCAAAGAAGATGAAGCATATAAAGAGGCAGCTATGCAGGCAACGTATCAGCTTCAGCACGGTCACAGAGGTTATCAGGGAATCTTAAAGCATATCCTGGACGTTTCTGTAACCGACCTGAAGAAAAACTATGAACGTCTGGACGTATCTTTTGATCTCTGGAAAGGTGAATCAGATGCACAGCCATACATACCGGATATGGTACAGTATCTCAAAGACAATGGGTATGCTTATATCGATGACGGAGCATTGGTCGTAGATGTCAGAGAAGATACCGATACCAAAGAAATCCCGCCGTGCATGATCCTCAAATCCGACGGAGCCTCCCTTTATAATACTACCGATCTGGCAACGATCATCGAACGTATGAAGCTGTATCATCCGGATGAGATTCTCTATGTAGTGGACAAACGTCAGGAACTGCATTTTATCCAGTGCTTCCGCTGTGCAAAGAAGGCAAAACTGGTAGACGAAGATACGAAGCTTACCTTCCTTGGCTTTGGCACGATGAACGGCAGGGACGGCAAGCCGTTCAAGACACGTGACGGCGGCGTGATGCGTCTGGAAAACCTGATAAAAGAGATCAACGAAGAAATGTACCGCAAGATCATGGAAAATCATGAGACTGATCCGGAAGAAGCAAGAAAGACCGCACAGATCGTCGGACTTTCTGCGATCAAATATGGTGACCTTTCCAACCAGGCATCCAAAGACTATGTCTTTGATGTGGACCGTTTCACTTCTTTTGAGGGAAACACCGGTCCGTATATTCTGTATACGATCGTGCGTATCAAGTCCATTCTGACACGCTGCCAGGCAGAAGGCGGCTCTCTGCAGGATGTTTCCATCCAGGTGCCAAACGGAGAGAGTGAAAAAGCACTGATGCTGGCATTATCCAGGTTCAATGCAGTTATGGAAAATGCATTTGAAGAGCTGGCACCGCATAAGATCTGTGCCTATATCTATGAGCTGGCAAATGATTTCAATCACTTCTACCATGAAGTTAAGATCTTAAGCGAAGAAAACGAAGAAAAGAAAAAAGGCTATCTGGCACTGCTGCTGCTGACAAGAGATGTGCTGGAGAGCTGCATTCATGTGCTGGGCTTCACATCACCGGAGAGAATGTAAGAAATCTTTCAACACAAATATTATGAAAAGGGACACTGTGGCGAAAAACGTCGTGGTGTCTCTTTTTTTCTGTTATGCTGTATTTTTAAGGAATTTCAGGCAGAAATCTGCGTTGGAAAAACAAAGAAAAACAAGGAAAAGAGGTATGTTTGCGGGATAAAAATCATAGGATGAGTATAACGATTCAGGCTGAGGAGTCCAAAAAGGAAAGGGAACATTCTATGATGACAGAGAGAAAACTGCATCTTTTCTGCCGGATTTTATGGGGAATGACAGCAGCAGTGATCCTGATGCTGGGGTATGCTTCCGGAGTAAAGAGCAGACAGATGACGATGAGCGGCGGTGTGCACATCCGAATCGAAACAGAACAAAGGGAAACGGAAGAACTGCTGCAAGTCTCACCGGGCGAAACCATCAAAAAACAGGTACATATCCGGGTGGAAAAGTGCTCCGGAAAAACAAAAGTGCGGGTAAAGCTTTTCGCAGATGGAATCACGGCAGCACAGCAGAGGGATCTGCTGGAATGTGCCAGAGGCGAAGAAACATGGGAATACAGCAAAGAAGATGGCTATTTTTATTATCGGTATCCGATGGCGGAAGGAGAAGAGGCAGAATTTTGTGTGTGGATACAGATACCGGAAAAATGGGGAGAGCTGACAGAAAAGCTGCATTTCCGGCTGGAACTGGCAGCAGAGAGCGTATAGCGTATAGCCTGACGCATCTGTTGATAATATTTTCCGCATGGCTGAATTTCTGCGAAATATTGTAAAAAAGGTAAAAAAACTGTTGACACACGTGGCTCTGTATAATATAATTAACCAATGTGACGAAGTATGTAAATGTCTGATCCAAGCCCCGGTAACGGCATTTTACTATAGAAACTCATAATGGAATATCAATCAGGAGGTTACCCCATGAAAAGTTATATGGCTAGTCCAGCAACGATCGAAAGAAAATGGTATGTAGTGGACGCAACAGGATATACATTAGGTAGATTAGCATCAGAAGTAGCAAAGATCTTAAGAGGTAAAAACAAACCGATCTTTACTCCGTTCATCGATACAGGTGATTATGTGATCATCACAAATGCAGACAAGATCAAAGTAACAGGCAAGAAACTGGAACAGAAGATTTACTACAGACATTCCGACTATGTTGGAGGAATGAAAGAGACAACTCTGAAAGAAATGTTAAACAAGAAACCGGAAAAAGTTATCGAACTGGCAGTTAAAGGCATGCTTCCAAAAGGACCTCTGGGAAGAGAAATGTACAAAAAACTCTTTGTATATGCTGGTCCGGATCACAAACATGCAGCTCAGAAGCCAGAAGTATTAACATTTTAACAGGAGGTAAATGACAGTGGCTAACAAATTCTACGGTACAGGAAGAAGAAAAAAATCTATCGCAAGAGTATATGTAGTACCTGGTACAGGTAAGATCACAATCAATAAAAGAGACATCGACGAGTACTTCGGTCTGGAAACACTGAAAGTAATCGTTCGTCAGCCATTAGTAGCAACAGAGACAGCTGATAAATACGACGTACTGGTAAATGTACGTGGTGGTGGTACAACAGGTCAGGCTGGTGCTATCAGACATGGTCTCTCAAGAGCGCTGCTTCACGTAGATGGCGAGTTCAGACCAGTCCTGAAAAAAGCAGGATTCCTGACACGTGACCCGAGAATGAAAGAACGTAAGAAATACGGTCTCAAAGCAGCTCGTAGAGCACCACAGTTCAGCAAACGATAATTCAAACGAATATCAGAAAAGAGCAAATTTCCCCGAAAACATCGAGTTTTCGGGGATTTCTTTATATTCCGATAAATCTATCAGACACCACAAAAACACACGAAATTTCAACGGTAACTAACACATAACTAACAGGTAACTAACACGGAAAACCTTGTCTTGTGTAAGACATTACAAGTCTTATGTAAGACAAGAATTTGCATGAAAAAAGGACGATTCAATCGCCCTTTTCGTTGCAATATTCAATGATGCATGACCGGACATCCTTTTTCGTCCGGCAGTGGCAGGAATGACCGTCCTTGAATATGATGTCATATCCGTCGTGCATGTTTCCGGAGATGCCGGAAATCATTTCTCTGTTCTTTTCTGCAATCTGCATCGTGTCGAACAATCCGCATTGGTCTTTTCTCACAAGGTCTTGAATATATGCATTGACCGACATCCCTTTGTCAGATGCAAGAGCCTTGATGATGTCTTTCATCCCTTTGGGTACTGCGAGATTGATTCGCTCATAATGCTCACGCCCGAAATTATTTTTGTATTCAGTTCTATTCATGGCACACCTCTATATTTTGTTGATAGCGTCAATCAGTTCCTCAATCTCAAAATGAGTGTAGACAACCTCTGTCACACCCTGTCCTTTGTGTCCGACAATTTTCTTGATGACCTTGTCTGACACTCCGGCAACCGTCAACATGGAAATACATGTGTGACGGGTATCGTGTGGGCGGTGTTTCATTCCGAGGGTGTCAATGAGTGGCATCCAGTAAGAATCATAATAATTCCTATACTTAAAATGCTCTCCGTCCGGAGTAGAGAGGAGATATTCACAATCATTGAGGTTGTACCAGTATTCAAAGA
>URUU01000003.1 GCA_900551235.1 uncultured Lachnospiraceae bacterium | reverse complement strand
AGATTGACAATCAGCTAGGAAAAACTTGTAAAATCACAGCTCCATCAAAAGAAGGAAATCCAACGATTGTTGTTCAGGCATTTACTGGTGATGGAGAGTGGATTGGCGTAAAAGAGGAAGAAATCAAAGTCGCAGATTGTAAATTATCATTTAGTTACAGAAAATTTGTTGGTGATCATTCAGAAACAGCATCAGGAGATACTCTGAAAGTAGGAGAAACTTATTGGTTTTCACTGGATGGTGCCAGTTTTGCATGGGATTATGGAAATGGAAACGATTCAAAGAGACAGACTTTCTATACCATGGACTTTGAGTTAAATGGAAAGCATTTGATAGCAACAGATACAGAGGAAAATCTTAGTAATGATGAACTGAGTCTTTCAATCGGAGCAGGTGGAGGATTCCCAAATCGCATTATCAAACCAAAGAAAGCTGGAACATTAACGATCACAGGAACAATTTATCGAAATGGAAATTTCTTCCGTGATTTTAAAAAGTCATATAAAGTAGAAGGTAACACACCATCTCCAATACCAGTAAATAAACCAACAAAACCAGCCAAAGTAACAGTCAAGAAAACAACTCTAAAAAGTGCCAAAAATGCCAAAGGCAAAAAACTAGTTGTAAATGGAAAAAGAACACAGCTGGAAACGGATATCAGATTCAGTATTCCACAAGTAAGAAATTTGCCAAAGGAAACAAAACAAAGACGATCAGCAAGAACAAAACGACAAGCTACACAATTAAGAAGCTGAAAAAGAAAAAGACATACTATGTACGTATCCGTACCTACAAGAAGGTTTCTGGAAAGACATACTACTCAGGATGGAGCAGTGTAAAAAAAGTTAAGATCAAAAAATAAAACTCAGAAAGACTGCTGTGCAGGAATATGAGCAGAACAGGAGGATGGCAATGCCATCCTCCTGTTCTTTTCCGGAGAAATGAAAATCCCGCAAAACAGAATGGATCTTCTGCTTTGCGGGATAAAAAAATCAGGCAAATTCAGCGCTCATTTTTATATTTTTCGAGAAGTTTGTGAATCTTGTCGGTCGGAGACTGTACGCTGGAAATGGATACATTATGATTCAGAGAATCAATAATGGATGCCAGGAATTTACTCATGTCTGCTTCCTGATAATAAGGACGGGTAAGCAGTTCCTTTGGACGATAATTGAGGTTCGTTGTTACGACCTTGCTGATGTAACCTTTTTCATAGTATTCGTCGAATTTTTCCAGTCCGTCTGTGAAAAGACCGAAAGTTGTGCAGACAAAGACACGGCCTGCTTCACGTTCTTTTAACTGTTTGGCAACATCCAGCATACTTTCGCCGGAAGAAATCATATCATCGATGATAATGACATCTTTTCCTTTTACATCGTCACCGAGAAATTCATGGGCAACGATCGGATTCTTTCCATTAATAACGGTGGAGTAGTCACGTCTCTTGTAGAACATACCCATGTCAACACCGAGAATATTGGAAAAATAAACAGCACGTCCCATCGCACCTTCATCCGGGCTGATGATCATCAGGTGATCGTTATCGATCACAAAATCCGGTACAGAGTTTACCAGTGCTTTTAAGAACTGATAGGTAGGCATGAAAGAATCAAAGCCATGAAGCGGGATACTGTTTGACACACGGGGATCATGTGCATCAAATGTCAGAATATTGCTGACACCCATAGCCACCAGTTCCTGGAGCATCAAAGCACAGTCCAGAGATTCTCTCTTGGAACGCTTATGCTGTCTTCCTTCGTATAAAAACGGCATAATAACATTGATACGTCTTGCTTTGCCGTCAGCGGCGGAAATGATACGTTTCAGATCCTGATAATGGTTGTCCGGAGACATATGATTTTCATATCCGTTTAAACGATAAGTCAGACTGTGATTTGTGACATCTGCCATAATAAAAAGATCACAGCCGCGTACAGATTCTTTCAGAACACCTTTTCCTTCGCCGCTTCCGAAACGTGGGCATTCACACTCCAGCAGATAAGAATCTGCACAGTAACCCTGCAGAGTGTCAGCCTGTCCTACATTGGTCGGAGATTCGTGACGGAAGGATACCAGATAATTGTTGACCTGATCTGCAAGAGTTCTGCATCCTTCCAGTGAAGCCAGCTTCAAAGGAGCAACAGGAATCGACTGAATGAGCGGTTCTAAGTTTGCCATATTTACCTCCTAATGCCGCAATTGCCGCATATCTTAAAATTTAACCCATGGATGCTTCACATTTTGTGCATCCTTATCATGTTAGTTATAACATTTCGGAATTGGTGCGTCAAGAAAATTGTAGGATTTTGTAAAAACTATGTAAAGAAAAATTTCGCTTGCTTGTATTTGATGACTCTTGTATACTTGATGATAAAGATGATTGAAAGAAAAGGAAAAGAAGATCTATGAGAAAAACAGGCAAACATATCGTATCAAAAGTACTTCCGGGAAGTATTGCAGAAGAACTGGAAATCGAACCGGGAGACGAGCTTCTTTCCGTGGGAGGGAAAGAGATCGAAGATATTCTGGACTATCATTATCTTATGAACGATGAATATGTAGAACTTCTGATACGCAAACCGAACGGGGAAGAATGGGAGCTTGAGATAGAAAAAGAATATGAAGATGATATCGGGATCGAATTTGAAAATGGTCTGATGGATAATTATCGTTCCTGCCACAACAAATGTATCTTCTGTTTTATTGATCAGATGCCAAAGGGTATGCGTGATACGCTCTATTTTAAAGACGATGATTCCAGGCTTTCTTTTTTGCAGGGAAATTATGTCACCCTGACAAATATGTCTGATCACGATATCGACCGTATCGTTTATTATCATATGGAGCCGATGAACATTTCGTTTCAGACAATGAATCCAGAGCTTCGCTGTAAAATGCTGCACAACCGATTTGCCGGAGAAGCCCTGAAAAAAGTAGACCGTTTTTATGAAGCAGGGATTCATATGAACGGCCAGATCGTTCTGTGCAAAGGAGTCAATGACGGGGCAGAGCTGGATTTCAGCATACGCGAGCTGACAAAATATCTCCCTTATCTGCAGAGCGTTTCCGTTGTTCCGGTCGGTCTGTCAAAGTACCGGGACGGTCTGTTTCCACTGGAACCTTTTGAGAAAGAAGATGCAAAGAAAGTACTGGATCTGATCCATGGATGGCAGGAAAAGGTCTGTCAGGAATACGGCATCCATTTTATCCATGCTTCGGATGAATGGTACATTCTGGCAGGACAGCCATTTCCACCTGCGGAACAATATGACGGTTATCTTCAGCTTGAGAATGGCGTCGGCATGATGCGGCTGCTCCTTGATGAAGTAAAAGAAGAGATAGAAAACCGGACAGGCGATGACCGGAAACATACCGTTTCCCTTGCAACCGGACTGCTGGCAGCACCTGTCATACAGCAGATCGCAGATCAGCTCTGCGAAAAATATCCGAACGTGACCATCCACATCTATCCGATCATCAACGAGTTTTTCGGTGAAAAGATCACGGTTTCCGGACTCCTGACCGGACAGGATCTGAAGAAACAACTGACTGGCAAAGAACTTGGAGGACAGCTGCTGCTTCCGTGCAATATTCTCCGTACCGGATACGATGTCTTTCTGGATGATATGACGGTGGGCGAACTGGAAAAATCTTTACAAGTGGACATTAATATTGTAAAATCAAGCGGTCGGGCACTGATCGAGGCCCTTTTATCAGAAACAGAGACAATCGAACATTCCTATACAGATGAGGTGAATAAATATGAGTAAACCAATCGTAGCTATTGTGGGGCGGCCAAATGTAGGCAAATCCACACTCTTTAATATTCTTGCCGGAGAAAATATTTCCATCGTCAAGGATACACCAGGCGTAACGCGTGACCGTATCTATGCGGACGTAGAATGGCTTGACAAGAATTTTACCATGATCGACACCGGAGGTATTGAGCCGGACAGCAGCGATATCATTCTGTCACAGATGCGTGAACA
The DNA here is from genome assembly GCA_900551235.1 of uncultured Lachnospiraceae bacterium. GTDB lineage: Bacteria > Bacillota > Clostridia > Lachnospirales > Lachnospiraceae > Hominisplanchenecus. The sequence continues at coordinate 74,897 of URUU01000003.1, read as the reverse complement.
GGCACAGATCGCGATCGATACAGCAGATGTGATCATTTTTATGACGGATGTAAGGCAGGGACTCGTAGATGCGGATGCACGTGTCGCAGATATGCTCCGCCGTGCGAAAAAGCCGGTGATCCTTGTCGTGAACAAAGTTGACAGCTTCCAGAAATTTATGGCAGATACTTATGAGTTTTACAATCTCGGTATCGGCGATCCGATCCCGATCTCGGCATCTTCCAAACTTGGGATCGGCGACATGCTTGATGAAGTGATCCGTCATTTCCCGGAACATGATACTGAGGAGGAAGAAGACGACAGACCGCGTATCGCCGTTGTCGGCAAGCCAAATGTAGGCAAGTCTTCTATTATAAACAGGCTGCTTGGAGAGAATCGCTGCATCGTATCAGATATTGCGGGAACGACGCGTGATGCGATCGATACGGCAGTTACCTGGAACGGCAGAGAATATGTCTTTATCGATACCGCAGGCCTTCGCAGAAAGAGCAAGATCAAAGAAGAGCTGGAACGCTACAGCATCATCCGTACTGTGACTGCGGTGGAACGCGCCGATGTTGTTCTGATGGTGATCGATGCCGTAGAAGGGATCACAGAGCAGGATGCAAAGATTGCCGGGATTGCACATGACAGAGGGAAAGGTATCGTGATCGTAGTCAACAAATGGGATGCGATCGAAAAAAATGACAAGACGATCTACAAGTATACAAACGAAGTCCGCAATACACTTTCCTATATGCCGTATGCAGAGATTATGTTTGTCTCCGCACTGACGGGACAGAGACTGGTAAAACTGTTTGACATGGTCGATACGATCATTGAAAATCAGACCATGCGTGTACAGACCGGCGTGCTCAACGAGATCATGACAGAGGCAGTGGCCATGCAGCAGCCGCCTTCCGATAAGGGCAAACGTCTGCGTCTGTATTACATTACACAGGTTGCGGTGAAACCGCCTACATTCGTGATCTTTGTCAATGACAAAGAACTGATGCATTTTTCCTATACCAGATATCTGGAAAACAAGATCAGGGAAGCGTTCGGGTTCCGTGGGACTCCGCTGAAATTCATCATCAGAGAACGTGGAGAAAAGGAGAAATAAAATATGATACGTCTGTTATGTCTTGCAATCGGATATCTGTTCGGATTGTTTCAGACAAGCTATATTTTAGGAAAAGCACATGGGATCGATATCCGGGAATACGGAAGCCACAATGCCGGTACGACCAATATGCTGCGTACGATGGGGCTCAAAGCAGGTCTTTTGACGTTTGCCGGGGACTGTGGAAAATGTATCCTGGCAGTGGTGCTGGTCAGAGTCGTATTTGGCAAAACACATGCGGATATTCTGCCTTTGCTTGAGTTCTATGCGGCAGCAGGAACGATCCTGGGACACAATTATCCGTTCTATCTCGGATTTCGCGGCGGAAAGGGGATTGCGGCGACAGCAGGACTTGTCCTGTCTTTCAACTGGATCATGGCGATCTGCGGCATCATCACCTTTTTTACTACCTTTTTTGTGACACATTATGTGTCTCTTGGATCCTTGCTTGTGTACGTCGGCATTGTGATCGAAGTGGTTCTGCTTGGGCAGAGCGGTTTTTTCCATATGGCACAGCCGCATTTGTACGAACTATATGCGGTCGCTGTTTTTCTGGCAGCACTGGCATTCTGGAAACATCGTGAAAATATTAAGAGACTTTTATCTGGAACAGAGCGGAAAACATATCTTTCGTCAAAGAACAAAAATAAATAAAATAAAGACAGAGGGGGTTTTTAAATGGCAAAAATTGGTATTATCGGAGCCGGAACATGGGGAACAGCACTGGCGGTGCTGTTAAACAACAACGGACATGATGTGACAATCTGGTCGATCATCCCGGAAGAAGTGGAAATGCTTCGCACAAAAAGACAGCACGAAAAGAAACTGCCGGGTGTTGTGCTGGCATCAAATATTGGTGTCACCGGGAACCTGGAAGGTGCCATGGCAGACAAAGACGTGCTGGTTCTGGCGGTTCCGTCACCGTTTACAAGGAGCACAGCACACAGTATGCGTGCGTTCTGCAAAGAAGGACAGAAGATCGTCGATGTGGCAAAAGGTGTTGAAGAGGAAACGCTGATGACACTGTCACAGATCATCGAAGAAGAAATTCCACAGGCAGATGTGGCAGTTCTTTCCGGACCAAGCCATGCAGAGGAGGTTGGAAAATGCATTCCGACAACCTGCGTTGTGGGAGCACACAGCAAAGAGACGGCAGAATATCTGCAGAGTATTTTTATGAGCAGGGTCTTTCGTGTATACACGACACCGGATATGCCGGGCATGGAACTGGGCGGTGCTTTAAAGAATGTGATCGCACTGGCTGCCGGTATGGCAGACGGACTCGGATACGGTGACAATACAAAAGCGGCACTGATCACCAGGGGCATTGCAGAAATCGCACGACTGGGGATTAAGATGGGGGGGCTGCCGGAGACATTTTATGGTCTGACGGGTATCGGTGACCTGATCGTGACCTGTGCAAGCGTTCACAGCCGTAACCGCAAAGCCGGATATCTGATCGGACAGGGTAAAGGCATGCGGGAAGCGATGGATGAAGTCGGCATGATCGTAGAAGGTGTTTATTCCGCAAAAGCAGCCATCCGCCTGGCACAGAAATATCATGTGGAATTGCCGATCATTGAACAGGTCAATGAAATCCTTTTTGCAGGAAAAAAAGCAGCAGATGCTTTGAACGATCTGATGCTCCGTGACCCTAAAACAGAATCTGATGCAGGACAGTGGAAGTAAATAAACACAGAAAAACATTGACGAACCCCTCTCTTGGGTGTATAGTATATCTCATAAGCGAACACTTTATCGAGCGAAAGCGTGAAAGCATAAAAGCGTTAAACTGATAAAATGTTTAGAAAATGAAACAGAAACAGGAGAGGAAACATATGAAAAAAACACTGGCATTTTTATTATCACTGGGATTAACCGTTTCCATGCTTGCAGGCTGCGGAAGCAAGACAAATGAGACAACTGCTGCAGCTGACGCACAGACAGAATCTGCTGCTGATGAAAAAGAGAGCGGAGCGGATGAAAGTGGATCTGCAGCAGCGACAACATCTGATAAGACTTACAAGATTGGTGTCCTGCAGTATGTCCAGCATGATGCACTGGATGCTTCCAACGAAGGATTTTTTGCAGCACTGGATGATCTTGGAGTAAAATACGATGCAGATCAGCAGAATGCAGCAGGTGAAGCTTCCTCCTGTCAGACAATTGCTGAAACACTGGTAAATAACGGCAATGATCTGATCTTTGCAATCGCGACACCGGCAGCGCAGTCTGTAGCAGGTACTACTGCTGATATACCGATCCTGCTGACAGCCGTAACAGATCCTGCAGAATCTGGCCTGGTAGAGTCCAATGATGCACCGGGCGGAAATGTAACCGGTACTTCTGACCTGACTCCGGTAACTGAGCAGATCGATCTGCTGAAAGAACTGATCCCGGATGCGAAGACAGTAGGTGTACTGTATTGCTCTGCTGAGTCCAATTCTGTACTGCAGGCAGACATGGCAAAAGAAGCATGCAAGGCAGCAGGTCTGGAGGCAGCAGATTACACTGTTTCAAGTTCGAACGAGATCCAGACCGTTGTAGAATCCATGATCGGAAAAGTGGATGCGATCTACGCTCCGACCGATAACATGATCGCAGCAGGTATGGCAACCGTAGCCATGATCGCAAATGAAAACAAGATCCCGGTTATCTGCGGTGAAGAAGGAATGGTAAAAGAAGGCGGACTTGCAACTTATGGTATCAACTACTACAAACTTGGCTACAAGACAGGTGAGATGGCAGCAAAAGTCCTGACAGAAGGTGCTGATCCTGCTTCCATGCCGGTCGAATATCTTTCTGCAGAAGAGTGCTCTTTGCTGATCAACAAAGAAACGGCAGATACACTGGGGATCGATGTTTCTTCCTATGATGCAGATTCTCTTTATACTGCAGAATAATACAGGATTGTAACGAGAAGATCTTAAATTCAGAAAAATAAGCAAAAAAAGAAAAGGGAGGCATTGAGCTTCCCTTATCTTGGTGAATATGGAGGACAGTATGAGTGGTGTAGCACTGGCAATGCTTGGAGCGGTATCCCAGGGTGTACTTTGGGGACTGATGGTTCTTGGCGTTTATATAACCTATAAAATATTGGATATTGCCGATCTGACTGTAGACGGCAGTTTTGCACTCGGTGGATGTGTCTGTGCGGCAATGATCGCGAACAAAGGCATGAATCCGGTTCTGGCAATTTTTATCGCACTGCTTGCAGGACTTGCAGCCGGTGCAGTGACCGGATTTTTACATACCGTATTTGATATACCGGCGATCCTTTCCGGTATCCTGACGCAGATCGCACTCTGGTCGATCAATCTGCGTATCATGAGTGGGAAGTCAAATGTTCCGCTTCTGAAAGCACAGACTATTTTTTCGGAAGTTGTAAAAAGTACCGGACTGACACAGTCTCAGGTTTCTCTGATTGTCGGGCTTATCATAGCTGCACTGATGATTGCCTTTCTCTACTGGCTGTTTGGTACTGAGATCGGTGCGGCACTTCGTGCTACCGGTAACAATGAGGCGATGATCCGCGCTCTCGGTGTCGATACCAGAAAAACAAAGATGATCGCACTGATGCTCAGCAACGGACTGGTTGCAGTTTCCGGAGCACTGGTATGCCAGAGTCAGAAATTTGGTGACATCAATATGGGAACCGGTGCTATCGTTATCGGTCTGGCTTCCATCGTTATCGGTGAAGTGCTTCTTGGAAGGCTGCGTTCTTTCGGAAGCAGACTTGTATCTGCAGTTGTCGGCTCTGTTGTATATTTCCTGATACGCGCGATCGTACTCCAGCTTGGAATGGATGCAAATGATATGAAACTCCTTTCCGCAGTGATCGTTGCGCTTGCACTTTGTATTCCGGTTGCCATTAATAAATGGAAGATCAGAAGTGCTTATAAGGAAGGGGGAAGTGACAATGCTTGAACTTCATAATGTAAAAAAGACTTTTAATAAGGGAACGATCAACGAAAAAAAGGCTCTGCAGGGTCTGGAACTGACACTTCAGTCTGAGGATTTTGTGACGATCATCGGTGGAAACGGTGCCGGAAAATCAACCATGCTGAATATGATCGCCGGTGTTTATCCGATTGATGAAGGAAAGATCATCCTGGATGGGACGGATATTTCCAGAAAACCGGAATATGCCAGGGCGAAATATCTGGGAAGAGTGTTCCAGGATCCGATGAAAGGAACTGCTGCCGGCATGGAAATCCAGGAAAATCTGGCACTTGCATACCGACGTGGCAAAAAGCGCGGATTAAAGTGGGCGATCGGTAAAGGGGAACAGGTCTTTTATAAAGAACAGTTAAAAGCACTGGATCTTGGACTGGAAGACCGTATGACCAGCAAAGTCGGACTGCTTTCCGGAGGTCAGCGCCAGGCACTGACTCTGCTGATGGCATCGCTGCAGAAACCGCAGCTGCTTCTGCTGGATGAGCATACAGCAGCCCTGGATCCGAAAACGGCTGCAAAAGTACTGGCACTTACTGAAAAGATTATTGACGAACATCATCTGACGGCAATGATGGTAACGCATAATATGAAAGATGCGATTCGTCTTGGAAATCGTCTGATCATGATGCATGAGGGCCGGATCATTTATGATGTAGCCGGAGAAGAAAAGAAAAATCTTCAGGTCAGTGATCTCCTGGCGAAATTTGAACAGGCAAGCGGCGGAGAATTTGCAAATGACAGAATGATGCTCGCCTGAGCTTTTATGGGATTTAAGTGACAGATCGACGGAAGATAAAACTTAAAAATTGTGAAAAAGCTTGCTGATTTTAAGATAATGACTTATCATAAAATCAGCAGGTTTTTCTTTTGCCCGTAAATAAAATACAGAAAAGCCTGCCAGAGAAGAAACGGAGGGATGCAGATGCAGTGTAAACGTTGCAGAACATTTTTCAATTATGATAAGTATTATGGCATCTGTCCGCGGTGTGCCTGTTTCAACAGACCTCCGGGGATGGAGGAAGTGGATCTTTTTGAAGATGACAAAAGGTTCCGGATGGAAGACTACGAACTTCCGCAAATGGAAGGAATCCACAGGGAACTGCATAAGCAGTATGACAGCAATAAAAAACCACATAAAAAAACAAAAACGGCAAAAAATAATGCAGAGCAGGTGGAAGACTATCTTAAAACAAGAGCAGAGAAAAATGCAGAGGTCAAAAAAGATGCGGCAAACAGCAGAACACGTGTAATTATTTACCTGATCATTGCAATCATGGCTATATTATTTTATGTATTTGATAATATGATGTAAATTTTTGAAAACGATAAAGTTTCGTCGATATCTCCGAGATTATTGAAAAAAATACATCTTCTCTTGTTGAGAATTCATAAACGCTGTGTTATAATGTTTTTAATATAAGGGTATTTGCGTAGTTTTGCAGGTACGGAAAGGAGTAGACAGCAGTGCATATCGTAAAAGATGAAAATGGCAATGTTTGCCCTCATGGTCATGAACACAGCCACGGGCACGGACATGCACATACACACGACGGTGTATGCCAGGAAGGCTGCAGCGGCTGTGAAACACATGATCCGAAAAAAGAAAACATTGCACTTTTGACATATATGCTGCAGCACAACGAACATCATGCTGCAGAACTGGACCAGATGGCTGATAAATTGCGGAAAGCCGGTATGGATACAGCGGCGGAACAGATACGCAAAGCGGTTGACGAGTTCCAGAAAGGCAACCTGTATCTGAGTGTTGCACTTGCCACTGTAAAAGAAAACTAACAGGAGGCGGAGAGTATGTGTCTTGCAGCAGTATACAAGGCTCAGGATCCGGAGACAAAACTGTTTGAGTTTGTGAGCAGGATCGATGTCGATGGAGAGACGATCACCCTTACGGATGTGATGGGTGAGCAGAAAGTGGTAGAAGGCACTATCGCAATGGTAGACCTTGCAAACAGCATTGTGAAGATCAACTGCACGGAATCTTAGCAGTTATCAAATAAATTAATAAAATGGAGGTATGTTACTATGAAATTATCGGAAAAGATGAAAGAGAAGCAGCTTCTCTCTTTTGAATTATTCCCACCAAAAACAGAAAAAGGTATGGCAAATCTGCCGGGAACGATCGATCATCTGATGGAGTTCAAACCGGAATACATTTCCTGTACTTACGGAGCCGGCGGCGGAAACGTTGGGGCAAACCGTGAAGTATGTCAGATGATCAAGAAAGCAGGTTCCGTTCCTGTAACACATTTCACCGTAATCAAAAATACAAAAGAAGGCATCAAAGAACAGCTGGATCAGTATCTGGAAGAAGGCGTTGACCATATGCTGGCACTGCGCGGCGACTTCCCAATGGGTGAGACAAGCACCATGGGAGATTTCGATTACGCGACCGACCTGGTGAAATTTGTCCGTGACCAGTACGGCGACAAATTCGAAATCGCAGTAGCAGGTTCACCGGAAGGCCACATTTCCTGCAGAAGCCTGGAAGCAGATATCGCAGTTCTGAAACAGAAACAGGACAATGGTGCAGACTACATCATGACACAGCTCTGCTGGGATATGGAACAGTTCAAATACTGGCTGGATGCAATCCGGAAAGCAGGTGTTACCATGCCGGTAGACGTAGGAGTTATGCCAATCCTGGATCAGGCAGCTACGATCAATATGGCACTGTCACGTAACGGCTGTGTAATGGACCGTGAACTTTCCAGACTGATCTCCAGACACTGGCTGTTCCCAAATCCATTTGCAGCAAAAGATGCAGAAGGCAAACCTTTTGATTTATTCTATGATAAGAAAATCGCAGAGTTCAAAGAAGAAGGTATCGAATACACGATCAGACAGATCGATACATACCGTGCACTGGGCGTTGAGGGCATCCATCTGTATGCACTGAACAAATGGAAAGATGTTTCTGAAATCATCAATCGTTCCGGTCTGCGTACACTGGTATAAAGAGACAGGCAACAGGAGGAAATATTTATGGCACAGGTAATAGCCGTTGCAGGAAAAGGCGGCGTGGGAAAGACAACGCTGTGCGGGCTTTTGATACAGTATCTTTGTGAGAAGGGGAAAACACCGGTTCTTGCAGTAGATGCAGATGCCAATTCCAACTTAAACGAAGTACTGGGCGTTGAAGTAGAGATGACACTCGGTGAAGTTCGTGAGCAGATTGAAAATGCAGCGAACAGTGCAAAAAGCCCGATCCCGCCAAGTATGTCAAAAGCAGACTATGCAGAGATTATGATGAACCGCTGCCTGGTCGAAGAAGATGACTATGATATGCTGGTCATGGGAAGGACACAGGGCAAAGGATGCTACTGTTTTGTAAATGGTCTGCTTCAGGCCCAGGTACAGAAACTGACACCGAACTACAAATACATGGTCGTAGACAATGAAGCAGGGATGGAGCATATCAGCCGCGGCATCCTGCCAAAAGTTGATACGGTCATTCTTGTGAGCGACTGCTCCAGACGAGGTGTTCAGGCAGTTGGACGTATTGCCGGACTGGTGAAAGAGTGCGGACTTAATCCAAAACAGATCGGACTGATCGTAAACCGTGCACCGGAAGGCAAACTGAACGACGGAACAAAAGAAGAGATCAAGAGACAGGGTCTTACACTTTTTGGTGTCGTTCCGCAGGATCAGGAAGTCTATGAGTATGACTGTGACGGAAAGCCAATGACAGAGCTTCCAGAAAATGCAGCGGTAAAAACTGCACTATATAAAATACTGGACTCTATCAGTTTATAAAGCACAGCCCCTTGCGGGAAGCCGTGAGGGGATTTATTTCAAAACCCCATATCCCATGGGGGCGGATAGGATATGAGAAAACCTGTGGGATGGGAACCCATAAACAAGGAGGTAGATGATGGGAAACTTTAAATTGACAACCGTTGAAGAATTCGAAGCGGCTACAGAGAAACTTCTGGAAACAGGAAAAAAAGTAGGAGCAGATGCATGGCAGTACCGTGCAGCAAAACAGACCCCACACTGTAAATTTGGTGAGCAGGGTGTCTGCTGCCGTATCTGTGCAATGGGACCTTGCCGTATCACACCGAAGGCACCAAGAGGTATCTGCGGATGCGACGTACACGGTATTGTAGGACGTAACTACCTGAAATTTACAGCAGGCGGAGCGGCAACACACTCTGATCACGGCCGCGAGATCTGCCACACACTGTACTGTGCAAAACCTGAAGGACCTTACAAGGTCAAAGACCCTCAGAAGCTGATCCGCATCGCAAAAGAATGGGGTGTTGAGACAGAAGGAAAAGATATTTACGATCTGGCACATGAGATGGCATATCTTGGCATGAGCGAATACGGCAAAGTATTCGGCACACAGAACTTCTTAAAGAGAGCTCCTCAGCATACACAGGAGATCTGGGAGAGAGAGGAGATCGCACCAAGAGCGATCGACCGCGAAGTATCATGTTCTTTACATATGAGCCACATGGGATGTTCTTCCCTTCCGGAGGCACTGATCCGTCAGTCCTTAAGAGCCGGTCTGTCTGATGGCTGGGGCGGTTCCATGGCCGGTACGGAGTTCTCAGACGTTCTGTTCGGAACACCGAAACCGATCGAAACCGAAGCAAACCTGGGTGTTATGGTTGCTGAAAACGTAAATATTGTTGTTCATGGACATGATCCGTCACTGTCTGAGATGATCTGTGAATATGCAGATGATCCGGAAATGATCGCTTACGCAAAAGAAATGGGAGCAAAGGGGATCACCGTATCCGGTGTGTGCTGTACTTCAAACGAAGTTGCAATGCGTCGTGGTATTCCGATGGCAGGTAACTTCCTGCAGCAGGAAAACGTAGTACTGACCGGTGCATGTGAAGCGATCGTTGTAGACGTTCAGTGTATCTTCCCGGCACTTGGCCCTCTGAGCAAATGTTTCCATACTAAATTTGTGACCACTTCTCCGATCGCACAGATGCCGGATGCTGATTACATTCGTTTTAACGCAGAGACAGCAGGAGAAAATGCAAAAGCAATCGTTAAGATGGCGATCGAAAACTTCAAGAACAGAAAACCGGAACTGGTACATATTCCGGATATGAAACAGAAAGCAACGGTTGGATATTCTGTAGAAGCAATCGTAAAAACTCTGGATGGCGTTGCAAACTCTCAGGTTGATGAGATGGGAACAACAAAACCGCTTCTTGAGTGTATCACATCCGGTGTTATCCGCGGTGCAGTTGCCATGGTTGGATGTAACAACCCGAAAGTAAGACCGGATACAGCCCATATCGAGCTGATGAAGAAAATGATCGCAAACGATATCATTATCATTGCTTCCGGATGTTCTGCACAGGCTGCTGCAAAAGCAGGTCTGATGGACAAAGAAGCAAAAGAACTCTGCGGAGCAGGTCTGAAGAGAGTATGCGAACTGGCGGATATCCCACCGGTACTGCATATGGGATCCTGTGTAGATATTTCCCGTATGATGATCCTGGCAGCAGAGCTGGCAAAAGATTCCGGGCTGAACATTTCTCAGCTTCCGGTTGTCGGATGTGCACCGGAATGGATGTCCGAAAAAGCAGTATCCATTGGTAACTATGTAGTAGCTACCGGTATCGATACGTTCCTGGGCGTTGATCCGTATGTATCCGGTTCTGACCAGATCGCACAGCTGCTGACAGAAGGCGTACGTGACTGGGTAGAAGCTGCATATACCGTAGAAAAAGATATCGACAAACTGGGCGATGCTATGATCGCAAGAATCGAAGAGAAGAGAACTGCACTGGGAATCTAATCTTTATGAAAACAAACGCAGGGCGGTTTTATCCGCCCTGCAAAGAAAAACAGAAGGCGGATAGTGATATGAAAATTGCAGTTACCGGAAAAGGCGGTGTCGGAAAAACAACATTTGCAGCCACACTTGCCAGATTGTATGCACAGGAAGGCAAGCATGTTCTTGCTGCAGACGTAGATCCGGATGCAAATCTTGGACTGGCACTTGGATTTTCGGAAGAAGATCTGGATTCGATCGTGCCGATCACCAGGATGCGAAAACTGATTCAGGAACGTACAGGTGCAAATGACCAGAATCAGTTCTACAAACTGAATCCGAAAGTGGATGATATACCAGATGCTTATTCAAAAACCTGTAATGGCGTAAAACTTCTGGTTCTTGGTACCGTGGAAACAGCAGGAAGCGGCTGTGTGTGTCCGGAGCATGTGATGTTGAAGCGCATCATCAATCATCTGGTGTTAAGGAGCAACGATGTTGTAATTCTTGATATGGAGGCTGGGCTTGAGCATCTTGGCCGCGGAACGACAGAAGGCATGGATCAGTTCATTGTTGTGATCGAACCGGGAGCAAGAAGTATCCAGACTTATAAAAATGTAAAGAGACTTGCAGCGGAACTTGGAGTCCGTCAGGTACGCGTGGTTGCCAACAAAGTAAGGAACGAGGATGATGAGACATTTATCCGTTCCAAAATACCACAGGAAGATTTGCTTGGATTTATTCATTACAATTCAGAAATAATCGATGCAGACCGCCAGGGAAGATCACCGTTTGATGTAAGCCCGAACGCAAAAGCAGAGATTTCAATAATAAAAAGCAGGATAGACGCAGATCTGTCCAAAGGAGGTAAATAAAATGACATTATTTGATGTTGTATTCAGCGGAAATGATACCGTATATGGCCTGACAGAGGGTGCAATCGATGCGGCGATCGAAAAACATGGTGCAGACAAAGCAATTGCGTTCCCGGATACGGCTTACAGCCTGCCATGTTATTATGCAGTAACCGGTACAAAGGTTGCTACACTGGGACAGTTAAAAGAAGCTCTGGGTGTTGTAAAAACGCTGATGACAAGAGAGCAGAAATTAAATGATGCATTTATGTCCGGTATTGCAACCGCTCTGTGTGCAGAATTTATCGAAGTACTGAAATATATTGACGGAGCAGCACCATACGAAGCTCCGTGCTACGGACATCTGGCAGATGCAGTGATCCGTGAACTTGGTGTACCGCTGGTAACAGGTGATATCCCGGGTGTTGCAGTTATCCTTGGTGCTGCACCGACTGCACAGGAAGGCGTTGACCTGGTAAAGAGCTATCAGTCACAGGGTATCCTGGTTACACTGGTTGGCGGTATCATCGATCAGTGTGAAGAACTTGGCTACAAAACAGGCGCAAACGTACGTGTGATTCCTCTGGGCAAAGATGTTACAAGTGTAATACATGTTGTATCCGTTGCAGTAAGAGCAGCCCTGATCTTCGGCAACATTCAGCCGGGTGATGCAGCAGGCCTGATGAAATACACCATGGAACGTGTACCGGCATTTGTAAATGCATTTGCACCGCTTGATCCGGTTATCGTTGCATGTGGAGCAGGTGCGATCGCACTTGGTTTCCCGGTAATCACAAACGAAGATACGTTCAAAGTTCCAAAGAGCCTGATCGTTCAGCCGGACGTTTCCAAATTCAACGCAACTTCTCTGGAAGCAAGAGATATCAAGATCAAGATCACAAACATCGACATTCCGGTTGCATTCGCATCTGCATTTGAAGGTGAGATCATCCGCCGCGGCGATATGCAGGTTGAATTCGACGGCTCCCGTGTAGACTGCTGTGAGCTGGTTATGACAAAGGATGCATCTGAGATTGAAGATCACAAGATCACACTGGTAGGACCGGACATCGACGAAATGCCGGTAGGAAGCAAACAGAGCATCTGTTATGTAGTAGAAGTAGCAGGAAAGAGTATGCAGTCCGACTTCGAGCCGGTATTCGAGCGTAAATTCCACTCATACCTGAACTGTGTAGAAGGTATGATGCATACCGGTCAGCGTGATATGATCCGTATCCGTGTAAGCAAAGAAACATTTGAAGCAGGCTTCCGTGCAAAACACATCGGTGAAGTTCTGTATGCAAAAGTTAAGAGCGAATTCGCAGCCGTTGTAGATAAATGTCAGGTAACCATCTACACAGACCCGGCAGAATGTACAAGAGTCCGTCATGAAGTAGCTATGCCGCTGTTTGACAAACGTGATGAGCGTCTGAACACACTGACAGACGAAGGTGTTGATGTATACTACAGCTGTATCATGTGCCAGGCATTCTCCCCGTCCCACGTATGCGTGGTTACACCGGAAAGACTGGGACTTTGCGGAGCTGTTTCATGGCTGGATGCAAAAGCAACCAACGAGCTGGATCCTCAGGGACCATGCCAGGTTATCACAAAAGAAAGACCGATCGATGAACGTATCGGTGAATACGAAGACGTAAACGAAGCAGTCCAGAAATTCTCACAGGGTGCCCTGGAAGACGTATCCCTGTACTCTATCATTGAAAAACCGATGACATCCTGTGGATGTTTCGAGTGTATCTGTGGTATCGAACCGCTGTCAAACGGTGTCTGCATCGCAAACCGTGAATATGCAGGCATGACTCCGATCGGTATGACATTCTCAGAACTGGCTTCCATGACAGGTGGTGGAGTACAGACTCCTGGATTTATGGGACATGGAAAACATTTCATCGCTTCCAAAAAATTCATGAAAGCAGAAGGCGGAGTAGCACGTATCGTATGGATGCCGAAAGAACTGAAAGAACAGGTAGCAGAAAGACTGAACGCAACAGCAAAAGAACTGTACGGCATCGATAACTTCTGTGATATGATCGCAGATGAGACCATCGCAGAAGATCCGGAAACACTGCTGGCATACCTCGAAGAAAAAGGACATCCGGCTCTTACCATGGAACCGATGATGTAATGATGCAAGGGAGAAAAGATCATGGATTTCATGCTTGCATGAGAATCCATGAGTTTGGATCCCACAAAAATATGAGAAAGTAGCCCGACAGGGTGGATTTCGAATATTTTCAGATTGCGAGAGCATGAAATGCAAAGCAATCTGGAGCATCATGCTTGAAACGGCGATTAGCGACAGAATCAGGAGCACGAAGTGCGAAGCAGCGAAGCTGCGATTCTGGAGATGTCCGAAAGGACGAGAGGAAAGAAATCAAGCGACTGCGAAGCAGGCATTTGAAACAAATATCGGCTTTCTGGCTTTATGCGGATAGTCCGGAAAGCCGACTTTTATAATTTACTGTTAAATAATTGATTTTTACAGGCTGCTGTTGTAAAATAAAAGTAATGTTTTTATAACAGTCTAAAAAGCATGAAGGAGGATTTTTAGAAATGCCATTTACAGCAAAATCAGGAAAATTCAATGCCAGCATCAACACTGTTGAGTTTGGTACTGGCGATAAAGCAGTGAAGATCGGAGGCGAGAATGTATTCCCGCTGTATTCTTTTGATGCTGCGATCGAAAATGCACCGAAGGTAGGTATCGAGATCACAGATTTCGGTATGGAACATGAGCCGGAGTGCATCAAAAAATATTATGAAGGCTGTGCTACTCTGGCAGATATGGCCAGGAAAGCAGCTTCTATGGAAGGTGTAGACTTTTTAAGTTTCCGTATGGAAGGCGGAGATCCAAACGGGGCAAACAAATCTACAGAAGAACTGATTGGTGAACTGAAAGAGATCGCAGATGCAGTTGATCTTCCACTTGTAGTATGCGGATGTAAAAATGTTGAGAAAGACGCAGAACTGTTCTCTAAAGCGGCAGAAGCCCTGAACGGTAAAAATGCAGTTATCCTCTCAGCAAAAGAAGAAAATTACAAGACAGTAGGTGCAGCAGCAGGCCTGGCTTACAAACAGGTAGTAGGTGCTGAATCAGCCGTTGATATCAACCTGGCTAAACAGCTTAACGTACTGATCTCTCAGCTTGGTGTTGACAGCAAGAGTGTCGTTATGAACGTAGGTACTGCAGCAGTTGGATACGGTTTTGAGTATGTTATCTCTACTATGGACCGTGTAAAAGCAGCAGCTCTGCAGCAGGGCGATGCAAATCTGCAGATGCCGATCATTACTCCGGTAGCATCTGAGGCTTGGGGTGTAAAAGAAGCTATGGCTTCTGAAACAGATGCTCCTGAATGGGGCTCACAGGAAGAACGTGGAATCGATATGGAAGTAGAAACTGCAATGGCAGTTATCGCTGCCGGTTCCAATGCGGTAATCCTGAAACATCCGGAATCCATCAAGACCATTTCCGGTCTGATGAAAGAATTAGTCTAAGAGCTGCGTTAAGGAGGAGATGTAATTATGGCACTTAAAGGTCTTGATATTTTTAAATTATCACCAAAGAAAAACTGTAAAGAATGTGGATGCCCGACATGTATGGCATTCTCTATGAAAGTTGCACAGGGTGCAGTTGATATCGCTGCTTGTCCTTATTTCGCACCGGAAGCACTGGCTAAACTTTCAGCAGCTACCGAGCCGCCAATGAAAACGATCAAAGTTGGTGCAGGCGATGCAGAGCAGTCCCTGGGTGGAGAAACTGTTTTGTTCCGTCATGAGAAAACATTCGTAAGCAGAACAAGATATGCAATGTCTCTTTGCACATGCATGGATGATGAGACCGTTGCACAGAAACTCGAAGATATCAAAAAAGTTGATTATGAACGTATCGGCGAGCGTATGTTCGTTGAGATGGTATATGTAAATTACAGTGCGGACGGCAAACAGGATTATGTTGAGCTGGTAAAAAAAGCAGCAGAGACAGGACGTATCCTGATCCTGGGCTGCAAAGATGCTGAAGTTGCAAAAGCAGCACTGGAAGTATGCAAAGACGGAAAACCGATCCTGAATGGTGCAGATGCTTCCAACTACGAAGCAATGAACGCTGCTGCCACAGCAGCAGGTGTTGTACTTGGCGTAAGCGGAGCAGATCTGTCTGAAATCCATGATACAGTAGAAAAGTTGGAAGGTCTTGGAAACAAGAACCTGGTGATCGATGTAACCGGAGCGGACGTAAAAGAGACATTCAAAAATGCTGTTCAGATCCGTAAAGCAGCGATCAAAGACGGCGACCGGACATTCGGATATCCTTCTATTGTAAATCTGCACACGATCGCAGCAGGTGATCTTCACAAACAGGCAGCACTGTTGTCCCTGTTTACCATGAAATATGGTTCTGTAATCGTTGCAGAACACATCGGTTATGCAGAAGCTCTGCCTCTGTATGGTCTGCGCCAGAACCTGTTCACAGACCCGCAGAAGCCAATGAAAGTGGAGCCGGGCATTTATCCTCTGAACGGGGCAGATGAAAATTCTGTATGCCTGACAACCGTAGACTTCGCACTGACCTACTTCCTGGTTTCCGGAGAACTGGAACGTTCCGGTGTACCGGTGAACCTGATTATCAATGATGCTGGCGGTCTTTCCGTACTGACATCATGGGCTGCTGGTAAATTCTCTTCCTCTTCTATCGCCAAGTTCTTCCAGGAACAGGATATCGAAGGAAAGGTTAAGAGCAGAAAACTGATCATTCCTGGTAAAGTAGCTGTCCTGAAGGGCGAGCTGGAAGCAAAAATGCCAGGCTGGGAGATCATCATTGCTCCAAACGAAGCAGTTCAGCTTGTTAAGTTCATGAAAGACTTTGCATAAACTAAATATACAAGCAAAAGGAGAACAAAATAATGGGAAAATTCATTACAATCGGAGAAAGACTTTCAACAACAGCTCCAGCAGTAAATAAAGCGTTTCTGGAAAGAGATCCGGAACCGATCTTAAAAAGAGCAAAACAGCAGCTGGATGCAGGAGCTACATATCTGGATGTAAACATCGGACCGGCAGAAGGATATGGCCCGGATCTGATGAAATGGGCAGTTGAATTGCTGCAGGGTGAATTTGACAACGTACCTCTGGCACTGGATACATCCAATAAAGCAGCCATCGAAGCCGGTATCGCTGTGTACAACCGTTCTAAAGGAAAACCAATCGTAAACTCTGCAGATGCTGCAGGAAGAATCGAAAACATTGACCTGGCAGCAGCAAATGATGCAATCGTTATTGCACTGTGCAACGGCGAAGGTATTGCAAAAGACAACGATGAGCGTATGGGTTACTGCCAGATGCTTCTGGAAAGAGGTCTGGAGCATGGTATGGAAGCAGAGGATCTGTGGTTCGATCCGCTGTTCCTGGTAGTAAAAGGCATGCAGGACAAACAGATGCAGGTTCTGGAATGTATCAAGATGTTCTCTGATATGGGTCTGAATTCTACAGGTGGTCTGTCCAATAACTCCAACGGTATGCCGAAAGCAATCCGTCCGATCATGGATTCTGCCCTGGTTGCAATGGCTATGATGCAGGGTCTGACTTCTGCAATCGTTAACCCGAACGACCTGCGTCTGATGGAAACCATCAAATCCTGTGACGTATTCAAAGGCAATACTCTGTATGCGGACTCCTACCTGGAGATCTAATAAATGTATAAGGTTACTTTTAAGTTTGAAAACAGCGAAGATGTCACAGTCTTCGCTGCTTTCGGTGAGAGCCTTCTTGAGGTAGCGAGAAAAACAAATGTAGCTATCGATGCACCTTGTTCAGGAAATGCATCTTGCGGAAAATGCAGAGTAAAACTCGTGGACGGAGAATTGGATTCCAAACAAACGAGACACATCAGTGATGAAGAATATGCACAGGGATGGCGTCTGGCATGCTGCAGCAAAATAAATGCGGATGTTGCTGTACTGGTGCCGGATATTGCTTCCGCATATCGCAGCCGGATGAAAGTTGCGGATCTGTCATCGCCGGATGAAGTAAAAATCTTTGATAATATTAAGCAATCGATTACAGAAGCAGGTATCGAACTCAAAAATAATCTTGAAAGCATCCATGTTAAGATGGATGTACCAACTCTGGATGACACTATGCCGGACAACGAACGTCTGACAAGAGCCATCCGCGAAATTACCGGAATGCAGCGTGTAAAGCTTCCGTATTCTGTGATCCATAAAATGGCACAGGTACTGCGTGAACACAATTTTGATGTAAACGTTGTGATCCGAAAAACAGAAAAAGACATTTTTGTCTATGACATCTGCGGTGCGGATGAAACACCGGTCATTGCAGGACTTGCAATCGATATCGGTACAACCACCGTATCTGCGATCATCATAGATATGACAGATGGAAAGATCCTTGCAAAAGGCTCCAGTGGTAACGGTCAGATCCGCTATGGTGCAGATGTTATCAACCGTATCATCGAATCCCGCAAGCCGGGAGGTCAGGACAAGCTTCAGAAAGCCATCATTGAAGAGACCATCAATCCACTGGTACAGACGATGTGCCGTCAGGCAAAGATCAGCCCGATGAGCATTTACCGTATGTCAGTTGCAGCGAACACCACGATGAACCATCTTCTGATCGGTGTCGATGCGGATCCGGTTCGTATGGAGCCGTATATCCCGACATTCTTTAAGACGAACTCAATTTTTGCAGGAGATATCGGCATCAAGGTAAACCCAGATGCACACATCATCCTTGCACCGAATATCGGCAGTTATGTCGGCGGAGATATCACAGCAGGGGCATTTGTGACGATGCTGTGGAATCAGGAGCCGTTCTCTTTGTTTATCGACCTTGGTACAAATGGTGAAATCGTATTTGGCAATTCAGACTTTATGTTCAGCTGTGCATGTTCCGCAGGACCTGCCTTTGAAGGCGGAGATATCAGCTGCGGTATGCGGGCGACCGATGGTGCGATCGAGGCATGTACGATCGATGCAGAAACGATGGAGCCAAAGCTGACGGTCGTTGGCGGGGAAGGCACAAAACCGGTTGGTATCTGTGGTTCCGGTATCATTGACATTATCAGTGAGCTGTTCCGCTGCAAGATCATCAATCCAAAAGGAAAATTTGTCAGAGAAGGTCGCCGTGTAAAACGCGATGCAGACGGAATGGGCAGCTATGTGCTGGCATTTGAAGGCGAAGAAGCAGGATCGAGCAAAGATGTAGAGATCACAGAAGTGGATATCGACAGCTTTATCCGTGCGAAAGGAGCTATTTTCTCTGCAATCCGCACCATGCTTTCTTACTGTGACTTTGATATCTCTATGATCGAGAATGTCTATGTTGCAGGCGGTATCGGAAGCGGTATCAACATGGAAAATGCGATCAATATCGGTATGTTCCCGGATATTCCGGTTGAAATGTATCATTATGTAGGAAATACATCACTGGCAGGTGCGTATGCGATGCTCTGTTCTACCGGATCCGAGCGGAAAGTATATGATCTTGCCGCTAATATGACATATATTGAACTCAGTACGATTCCGCAGTATATGGATGAATTTGTAGGGGCATGTTTTTTGCCGCACACAGATGCATCCCTGTTTCCGAATCGGTAAAATTTAAGTCGAACGTATGTGAGACGGAAGATAATGCGGCATCAAAAGGAGAATTTTATGCAGGTAAGATACGAAAAAGATAATAAGGAAAGAATTCCTTTTGAACATTATCTGGAGGAATTTGCAGCAATCGATCCAAAAGAGGCCGCAGCCAGGGTGGGAGTACCCTGGCATGAAGAGACACAGGAATTTGAAGTGCGAATGATGCAGAAAGCATTTCTTGTAAAATGGCCGGAATGTACCATCCGAAAGGCAAATCCGTTTGATGAAGGATATGGAGCCATGGAGGATGGCGTTCCGCCAAAGATCATGGTGATCCGTTTTCTTACAAGAGGTGTGCAATCAGAAAGCACCGGAAAGTTTCTGACTTATCGGGAAGTGCCGCATGGAGAAGTTTATTACCGTCAGTTTAACGGAAGATGTATGATGCGGCTTGCTTTTTCTTATGGAAATAAATTGCAGGAATTTAAAAATAAAATGGAAGCACTGGGGGCAGCAGATTGCGGACATGGCGATGCCGGATATGAATTTGAATTTATCAACGGGCATCGCGTACAGTTTTTGCTGTGGGCAGGAGATGAAGAATTTCCCCCGTCCTCCCAGATTCTGTTTTCGGATAATTTCCCGCTGTCCTTTGAAGCAGAGGATCTGGCAGTTGTCGGGGATATTGCGATCGGGACATTAAAGAAAATGAAGGAGGATTTTACAATGGGATTTTCAACGGTACCATGTAATGAATTTGTAGAAGTTCTGGCTTCCAAAGCACCGGTTCCGGGCGGTGGCGGTGCATCTGCACTGGTTGGTGCGATCGGCACAGCTCTTGGAAATATGGTCGGAAGCCTGACCGTCGGAAAGAAAAAATATGCGGATGTGGAAGAAGAAATGCAGGAGTTAAAAGCAAAATGTGATGTTCTTCAGAAAGAGCTGCTGACTCTGGTAGAGAAAGATGCAGAAGTATTTGAGCCACTTTCCAAGGCATATGGCATGCCGAGAGAAACGGAAGAAGAGAAAGCAGAGAAAGCACGCGTTATGGAGATCGTGCTGAAAGATGCATGCTCTGTACCGATGGAGATCATGGAAAAATGCTGTGAAGCGATTGAACTGATCAGGGAATTTGCAGCAAAGGGATCAGTCCTTGCGATCAGTGATGCAGGCGTAGGTGCCGCATTCTGTAAGGCAGCACTGGAAGGAGCCTCCCTGAATGTGTATATCAACACAAAATCCATGAAAAACAGAGAATATGCAGAAGAACTGAATGCAAAAGCAGATGCTATGCTGGCAAAATACCCGCCGATGGCAGATGAAATCTTTGCAGGTGTTCTTGGAAGACTGAAATAGGCGGAGGATAAGCATTATGGCAAAACAGTTATTAGGCAAAGAAGTTGTTGCAGCTTTAAACGAACGTATTATCGCAAAAGCAGAAGTATTAAAAGCAAACGGTGTTACACCGACACTCGGTATTGTACGTGTAGGCGAAAATGAAAGCGACCTTTCTTATGAAAGAGGAGCAACAAAACGCTGCGAAAAACTGGGTGTGGAATACAAAAAATATCTGCTTCCGGCAGATGCGACACAGGAGCAGGTTCTGGCAGTGATCGATGAAGTAAACAAAGATGACAGCATTCATGGTGTTCTGTTATTCCGTCCGCTTCCAAAACATTTAAATCAGGATGAGATCGAACAGGCATTAGATCCGGCAAAAGACGTTGACTGTATGACAAACGGCTCCATGGCTGGCGTGTTCACAGGCAAAGACCTGGGATATCCTCCATGTACACCGCAGGCCTGCATGGAGATCCTGGATCATTACGGAATCGACTGCACAGGCAAAAAAGCAGTGGTAGTAGGACGTTCCCTGGTAGTAGGCAAACCGGCAGCTATGATGCTGATCAAAAAGAATGCAACCGTTACCGTATGCCATACCAGAACCGTTGATATGCCGTCAGTTGTAAAAGAGGCAGATATCGTGATCGTTGCAGCAGGCCGTGCAGGTGTGGTAGATGACAGCTATGTAAGAGCCGGACAGGTGATCATCGATGTCGGCATCAATGTCAATGCAGAAGGCAAACTCTGCGGTGACGTAGCTTACGATAAAGTAGAACCGATCGTAGATGCAATCACACCGGTACCGGGCGGTGTCGGAAGTGTTACCACATCTGTTCTGATCGGACATGTAGTGGACGCAGCAGAGAAAGCGGCTGCAAGGAGGTAAGACAAATGGAACTTCAGGAAGTCATGCAGAAACGCAAAAGTATCCGTCAGTATCTGGCGACTCCGGTAGAAGAAGAAAAGATAAAAGCCATGATCGAGGCAGCAATCCTTGCACCAACCTGGAAAAATTCTCAGGAAATCCGTTATTATGTGGCAGTTTCCGAAGAAAAAAGACAGGCGGTACTGGATGCACTGGTTGAAGGTAATCGGAAAAAGACGCAGAATGCTCCGGTTTTCCTGATATCTACCGTTATCCTGAACCGTGCCGGTTTTCAGAAAGACGGCACTGCAGATAACGAACTTGGGAACGGATGGGGTTATTACGACTGTGGTCTGCACGATATGAATCTTTTGCTGGAAGCAGCAAATCAGGGGTTATCCACTCTGGTGATGGGACTGCGTGATGCAGATAAATTGCGTGAAGCATTTGAAATTCCGGAAGAAGAATCCATTGTCAGTGTGATCAGTGTGGGATACAGCGATGCAGATCCGGACAGACCAAAGAGAAAGACAGCAGAAGAGATCGCAAAATTTTTTTAACCGGTGCAGAGCGTGTCATTAAGCCGTAAAAGCACTTTTCTACAGTCATATGGAGTTTTCCGGCTTTTGACCCTGGCATCATCATTTTATAATTTTTAAAAGGAGTTGGCGTAATGATGACAACAAAGAGAGAAGTAGTTGAAAAAATGTGTGGTGGAAAAGGACACGTGATCATTGACCGTATCCTCGGTGAAAAAGAACTCAACGGAAAATGCAGATTATATGCGAAAGTAACGATTGAACCGGGATGTTCTCTTGGCTATCATGAACATCACAATGAGAGCGAAACATATTTCATCTTAGCAGGTCAGGGTGATTATGATGATAATGGAACCGTACGCCCGGTCAAGGCAGGAGATGTCACTTACACACCGGATAACCATGGTCATGCACTGACCAATACCGGAGATACTGACCTGGTATTTATGGCACTGATCATTCTTGATTAAAGATAAGAAGAGAAAAAGCAGACAGTGATCTCGAATCTGATTTCACTGTCTGCTTTTCTGTTATGGTGCAGCATTTTCATTATACTTTTCAAATTCTTTTTCCATATCGACGAGCGTATCTGCATAGCTTAACAGCTCCGCAACACGCTGTTCCCGGTTGTCGTATTCCTTCTTATAAGAAATGCGATGCTCCATGGCTGCCCAGAAATCCATGGAGATCGTACGGAGCTGGATCTCGACCGGATAATATTCACTGGCATCCAGGCAGAAAACATTCACACCGAGAATGATATGATGACTCCGGTAGCCATTTGGTTTGGGATTGGTGATATAATCGCGTTCGCGGATGAAGATCAGATCAGACTGCTTTTTTAACATATCGATCAGATTTTTAATATCACCGACGAAATAACAGACAATGCGGATACCGGCGATATCCTGAAGCAGATCCTTTGCATTCTCAAGCGTCGGATCCTCGCCTTTGCGGATCAGTTTTTCTTCGATGCTCTGTTTGCTTTTGATGCGGTATTGCATCGTATGTATCGGGTTTTCGGCGGAAGCCTTATAAATATTGTGGTTTAAGATCTCCAGCCTGGTCAGAAGCAGCTTCATTGCATCGTCGTATGGCCGGATCAGATCGTAGTATTCAGTATCAGTCATGGAAAACTCCTTTAAAATATCAAAAATTCCTCAAAATATAAACTCAATATAACAAAGAATTATGTACTTCCTGTGACAAAAGTATAAACCAATGAGAAAAATAATAAACAAAAATGAGTCTTGACAAAAAGATACATAAGAGAATATAATAATGACGTGAATTACATATTGCTGTAGCAAGTGCCGATGAAAATCGGGTGAAAGGGAATCAGGTGCAAAACCTGAACGGTCCGGCCACTGTAAGCAAGGAGCACTGTCTTGAAAACCATTGCATACCCATATTTGTGAGAAGGTAAGACAGCGTGAAGATAGGCAAGTCAGGAAACCTGCTTGGTGCATGAGATGAGCTTCCGTGTAGAGCTAAAACATCCAATCCGAAGTCAGAAACGGTCTGGTTTCGTATGATGTCTGCTAAGGGTAAGCAGATGTTTATTATTTTATGAAGAAATAGTGATTGAATTCATCTCGAGCAATCCTGAACATATTGGGGGTAATTCACAGCATACCTCCTTCTGTGGCAGGAATCCGCACCTGCCATAAGATAAAAGAACCGGTTTCCTGACTCCGCAACAGGAAACCGGTTCTTTTGTTTTAGTCGGAAATGCACTCCGACTAAGACAGACATTCGGCTTGAATTTATTTCAGTTCAATTTCTGCCAGTTCTTTTGGCGGAAGCTGTTTGCTGGAAACGGATTTGAACCATTTCACTTTTGCAGCAGCTTTGTTCAGAGGAAGGTTGGTTCCGGCACCGGCAATACAGCCGCCTGGACATCCCATTCCTTCGATCAGACATCCGTTCATTTTTCCGGCTTTTGCAAGAGCCAGTGTCTTTTTACATTCTGCAAGTCCCTCTGCATGGATAATTTTTGGTGTGACATCCGGGTAATAAGCCTTCAGACATTCCTCGATCGCACCGGCAACACCGCCCGCTACGGCATAACCGCGTCCGGCAGCAGTGGCATCGTGCATGGAGTGGGCATTTTCTTTTTCACCCATATCAATTCCCTTTGCATCAAACATACCGACAAGTTCCTCAAAAGTGATAACAAAGTCAACATCACTTCGTACAGAACGACGGCTGGCTTCCAGTTTTTTTGCGGCACACGGACCGATGAATACAACTCTTGCATTTGGATGTTCCTGTTTGATACTTCTCGCAGTGGCAACCATCGGTGTCAGTTCCTGTGAAATGTTATCGATCATAGCCGGGAAATATTTCTTGGCAAGCATGGACCAGGAAGGGCAGCAGGAAGTCAGAAGAAACGGCAGTTCTCCGGTTGATACTTTTTCGGCATAATGTCTGGCTTCTGAGACAGCACCGATATCAGCACCAAGAGCAACCTCATAAACTTCAGAAAATCCCAGAGTCTCCAGGGCAGCGTGGACATCTTTTGGCTCCATAGTGCCAAACTGACCGACAAAAGCAGGAGCGATTTCGGCAATGACTTCATGACCTTCTTTTAAAGCCCGTGCAAGCTGATAAACCTGTGATTTGTCGCTGATCGCTCCGAAAGGACAACTGACCATACACATACCGCAGGAAACGCATTTTTCAGTGTCGATCTTTGCCCGGCCGAATTCGTCATTTCCGATCGCTTTTACGCCGCAGGCACGTGCACATGGACGTTCCTTTTTAGAGATTGCATCATATGGGCAAACGGATTTACACTTTCCGCAGTGTACGCATTTTTCCTGATCAATATAAGAATGTCCGTCTACCATAGAAATGGCATGCTTCGGGCAGACTTCAGCACATGGATGGGCGAGGCAGCCTTTGCACATATCACTGACTTCATATTTATTATCCTCGCAGGAAGCGCAGGCAGACGGAACAACCTGCATCAGAGGCGGCTCATAATATTTCTCGGAAATATTGCTGGATTCAATGCCGTCGGTCAGATGAACCGGTTTGTTTGTCGGACGCAGGCACATTCCCATGGCAAGGCGGACACGCTCCGTAGCGATCGCACGTGCACGGTAGATGCTGTCACGGTACTGGGGACCTTCCTCGGTTACAATTTTATAGGGGATCGCTTCAATATCGTGGATCAGTGATCCGTCATCAGATTCAAAGCCGATCCTGGAAACTTCAGCAAAGATCTGACGGCGGATTTTTCTTACTTGTGTTTCAATACCTCTCATGTCTTATAAACTCCTTTATATCAATTACGAATTTATGGTGGCATGCATACTTCCTTCTCAAAGCACTATAACATATTGATAAAACCTTATCAAGATAAGTCTGTGCTCAAAAATCGGAACATAATTATCGAAAAAGGTATTGTGTATATTGGACAGGTAAGATATAATAATTAAACAAAATTTGTCAATAAATACAAGAGAGTAGGAGGTATGATTTATGCTGGATCAGTCATATTACCGAAAAGCGGATGAAATCATTGCTTTTTATGGTAAAAAACCATCTTCCCTGATCCCTGTGATGCAGGATATCCAGGGGGTATATCGTTATCTGCCGGGAGAATTGCTGACATACATTGCAAAAGAGATCGGTGTAAAAGAGGCCAAGGCATATAGTGTTGCGACTTTTTACGAAAATTTTTCTTTTGAACAGAAAGGAAAATATGTGATCAAAGTCTGTGACGGAACAGCCTGTCATGTAAGAAAATCAGCGGCAATCCTCGATGCGTTTATGAAAGAACTTGGACTTTCCGACAAGAAACATACAACGGACGATATGCTTTTCACCGTAGAAACGGTATCCTGTCTTGGTGCGTGCGGACTGGCGCCGACCTGCACGGTAAACGATGAAGTCCACCCGAATATGACACTGGAGAAAGTAGTGAAATTGATTACAGAATTGCGAGGTGAGTGCTGATGATCCATAACAGAGACGAGTTAAAAGAATGTCGAAAGAAGGCAAAAGCAGATATGGAGACGGCCGTCTGTCGTATTCTGGTCTGCTCCGGCACCGGCTGTATCGCAACCGGTTCTGAAAAAATATACAACCGCTTTTTAAAACTTGCCAATACAACACCGGGTGTGAGCGTAACGTTTGCACCACATGACGAAGATCAGCATATTGGACTGAAAAAAACAGGATGTCAGGGTTTCTGTGAACTGGGACCGCTTGTGCGTATCACGAAAGGTGATGAGACTGTTCAGTATGTAAAAGTTCAGCTGGATGACTGCCAGGAATTATTTGACCGTGCGGTACTTGATGATGAAGAGGTAGAGCGTCTGTTATACCGCAAAGAGAAAAAAGTTTACCGTCATCCGGAAGAGATCCCGTTTATTGCGAAACAGACGAGGATCGTTCTGGAGAACTGCGGACGCTTTGATGCAGAATCCATTGACGAGTATATGGCATCCGGCGGTTTTTCAGCCCTGGAAAAAGCGATGTTTGAGATGACAAGCGAAGAAGTGATCGAAGAGATCGATAAATCCGGACTGCGCGGAAGAGGCGGCGGCGGTTTCCCGGCCGGCCGTAAATGGAAACAGGTGGCACGTCAGCAAGAAAAAGAGCGTTACGTCGTATGCAACGGTGATGAAGGCGATCCGGGTGCCTTTATGGATGGCTCCGTTATGGAGGGCGATCCGTACAAACTTCTGGAAGGTATGATGATCGCCGGCTATGCAGTCGGGGCAGCCAATGGCTATATTTATGTGCGTGCAGAATATCCGATGTCCGTATCCAGACTCCGCCATGCGATCGCAGAGATGGAAAAACGCAATCTGCTCGGTGACAACATTTTAGGAACGGATTTCTGTTTCCATATGCATATCAACCGCGGAGCCGGTGCATTTGTATGTGGAGAGGGAAGTGCGCTGACGGCATCCATCGAAGGGAAACGAGGCATGCCGCGTGTCAAACCGCCTAGAACCGTAGAAAAAGGACTCTGGGAGAAACCGACTGTCCTCAATAACGTAGAGACGTTTGCCAACGTGCCGAAGATCGTTCTGCAGGGTGCCGACTGGTATCGCTCGATCGGAACGGCCGGAAGCCCTGGAACAAAAACATTCTCCCTGACCGGTGCGATTGAAAACACCGGTCTGATCGAAGTGCCGATGGGAAGTACCCTGCGTGAGATCATTTATGATATCGGCGGCGGACTCAAAGAAGGCTCTGAGTTTAAAGCCGTACAGATCGGCGGACCGTCCGGCGGCTGTCTGACAGAAAAGCATCTGGATGAACCGCTTGATTTTGACTCCGTAAAGAAATTTGATGCGATCGTAGGCTCCGGCGGAATGGTTGTCATGGATCAGCACACCTGTATGGTAGAAGTTGCCAGATTCTTTATGAGTTTTACGCAGAGAGAGTCCTGCGGTAAATGTGTTCCGTGCCGGGAAGGTACAAAGCGTATGCTGGAGATCCTGGAAAAGATCGTAGAGGGCAGAGGCGAGGAGGAAGATCTCGACCGCCTGGAGGAGCTTGCGGCAATGATACGCGGCATGGCACTTTGCGGACTTGGAAAGAGTGCACCGCTTCCGGTCATCAGTACCCTCAAATTATTCCGAAACGAATATCTGGAACATATCAACGAGCATAAATGTGCCGCAAAAGTCTGTCAGGCTATGCGTAAATATGTGATCAATCCGGAATACTGCAAAGGCTGCAGCAAGTGTGCGAAGAACTGTCCGGTTGATGCGATCAGCGGAAAAGTAAAACATCCGTTCCATATTGACCCGAATATCTGTATCAAATGTGGTGCATGTAAAGAAAACTGTGCATTTAATGCCATTTACATAGAAGAGTAGGAGGGTGGATTATGGGATTAATGATAATTGACGGCAGAAAAGTAGAATTTACCGATGAAAAAAACATTCTGTCGGTCATAAGGAAAGCAGGCATTGACGTACCGACACTGTGTTACCATTCAGAACTTTCTACTTTTGGTGCATGCAGACTCTGTACGGTGGAAGATGACAGAGGCAGAACGTTTGCGTCCTGCTCCGAAGAGCCAAGAGATGGCATGGTGATCTATACAAACTCAGAAAAAGTAAGAAAATACCGCAAGCTGATTGTAGAGCTTCTGCTGGCTGCACATTGCAGGGACTGTACGACCTGTATCAAGAGCGGCGAATGTGTACTTCAGGAGCTGGCACACCGCCTCGGCGTGAAAAAAGTCCGTTTCCAGAATACCAGAGAAGAAAGACCGCTTGACTTTTCTTCCCCGGCGATCGTACGAGACCCGAATAAATGTATCCTGTGCGGAAACTGTGTGCGTGTCTGCGATGAGATCCAGGGAATCGGAGCGATTGACTTTGCTTACCGTGGAACGGATGCGATGGTCATGCCGGCATTTGACCGGCAGATCGCAGAGACAGACTGTGTAAACTGTGGACAGTGCCGTGTATTCTGTCCGACCGGTGCGATCACGATCCGTACCAACATCGGGGAAGTCTGGAAGGCACTGGAAGATAAAGACACCAGAGTTGTTGCCCAGATCGCACCGGCAGTGCGTGTGGCAGCCGGTGATGCCTTTGGACTGCCAAAAGGTGAGAATGCGATGGGCAAGATCGTAGCAGTCCTGCACCGCATGGGATTTGATGAAGTTTTTGACACCAGCTATTCTGCCGACCTGACGATCATGGAGGAGTCTGCAGAATTCCTGAAACGTCTTGAAAAAGGCGAGAACCTGCCGCTTCTTACCTCCTGCTGTCCGGCATGGGTAAAATTTGTGCAGGATCAGTTCCCGGATTTTAAGGAAAATGTCTCCACCTGCCGTTCTCCGCAGCAGATGTTCTCCGCGGTCATCAAAGAATATTACCGCAATCCGGAGCATGCAGAAGGCAAAAAGACGATGGTCGTATCCATCATGCCATGTACGGCAAAGAAGATGGAGGCAGAGCGTCCGAACAGCTATACCAAAGGCGAGAAGGACACGGACATTGTCATCACCACAACAGAGCTTACCAGGATGATCCGTACCGCCGGTATTGCACTTGATAAGATCGAGGCAGAATCCTGCGATATGCCGTTTGGCATTGCATCCGGTGCCGGTGTGATCTTCGGTGTGACCGGCGGTGTGACTGAGGCGGTGATCCGAAGACTCGTTCCGGGACATGGGAATGCTGTGATGGATTCCATCGCAGAAGCAGGTATGCGTGGCGAGGAAGGCATCAAAGAATTTTCTATCACATACGAAGGCAAAGAGCTGAATATCTGCGTAGCCAGCGGACTTGCAAATGCCAGAAAAGTCATGGAACAGGTACAAAGCGGTGAAAAACAGTATCATCTGATCGAGGTCATGGCATGCAGACGCGGCTGTATCATGGGCGGCGGCCAGACGATCCCGGCAGGTCCAAGACATAAAGAAGCAAGAGCGAAAGGACTGTACCGTGCAGACGGAAATATGGCGATCAAGAAATGTACCGAAAATCCATTGATGGATGTCTTTTACAACGGCGAAGATTTCAAAGGAAAAGCACACGAGCTGTTACATAATCCGTTCTAAAAGCGATACCCCCTCACATATGCTGTATCAGTATAGTGAGGGGGTTAAATTATGGATACGTTTCATCTATATCAGGATATACAGGCACGGACGAAGGGCGAGATCTACATAGGCGTGGTCGGCCCGGTGCGAACAGGGAAATCTACATTTGTCCGCCGTTTTATGGAGCAGCTTGTTCTGCCGCATATGAAAAAAGAAAACAGTCAGATATCGACGGATGAACTTCCGGTGAGCGGCGGCGGAAAGACGATCACAACCGTAGAACCGAAATTTGTTCCGGCAAAAGCAGCGGAAGTAGAACTGGATGAAGGGATTACGGCAAAAATCCGCCTGATCGACTGCATAGGATTTGTGATCGACGGGGCATTTGGACTCGATGAAAATAATCAGGTGCGGATGGTAAAAACGCCGTGGTTAAAAGAGGCGATCCCATTCCCGCAGGCAGCAGAGATCGGCACCGGAAAAGTGATCCGCGACCACTCAACCGTCGGGATCCTTTTGACAACCGACGGAACGATCGGGGATTTCCCGAGGGAAGCATATAAAAGTGCAGAGGAAAAGACCGTTTCGGAACTGAAAAAAACAGGCAAGCCGTTTGTGATCGTTTTAAATTCGCAGAAACCATATTCGCAGGAGACGAAAGCGCTGACAGAAGAACTGTCAAAAACGTATGAAACTGCCGTGATCCCGGTCAACTGTGAGCAGATGAAAGAAGAGGATATCCGCAGGATCCTGACGGAGCTTCTCTATGCATTTCCACTGACCCGCATTGAGTTTTTTGTGCCGCGGTGGATCGAAACACTGGACACCGAACATCCGGTAAAAAAGGCAATCCTGGAGGCAGTCCGGGAAATTTTTACAAAAGTCGGCAGCCTGCGGGATGTGACGGCAGAATCACTGGCACCATCCTGCGAATACATTGACAAAAGCAAACTGGAACAGATTTCGCTGTCCGACGGCAGCGTACAGGTGCGTCTTGAAGTGCCGGAAAGGTATTATTATCAGATGCTCAGCGAGATGGCAGGCGTGCAGATCGACGGAGAATATCAACTGATCTCCATGATCCGGGAACTCTCTAAGAAACGCAGGGAATATGAGAGCGTGCAGGAAGCCTTAAATGCCGTACATGGCACAGGTTACGGTGTGATCACACCACAGAGAGAAGAGATCCGCCTCGAAGCACCTGCGATCACAAAACAGGGAAACCGCTACGGCGTCAAGATAAAAGCCTACAGCCCGTCTGTGCATCTGATCCGGGCAGATATCGAGACGGAGATCGCACCGATCGTCGGCAGCGAACAGCAGGCAAAAGACCTGATCGCTTATATCGAAGAAAATGCCAAAGAAGAAAATGGTATCTGGGATACCAATATTTTTGGAAAATCTGTCAGCCAGCTGGTGGAGGACGGCATCCGCACCAAACTTGCCATGATCGGCGAAGAGAGCCAGGGCAAACTGCAGGATACCATGAAAAAGATCGTGAATGAATCAAGCGGAAGGATGATCTGTATCATCATATAGGAAGGGCAGGCAGTCTACTTAAAGAGGTAGGCTGCCTGTTTGACGCAGGTGGGTAATGAGCCAAAGTTTATGCCTGCATGAAACATTACGACTGCCGCAAACGGATTATTCTAAACTTGATCCGTCAGGGAGAAACACACGATATGCAGGAGGGCATGGAGATCGAAAGGATCGCCAGACTGCTTAAAGTCAGTGAAGATGATGTCCGGAACTGGATAGAAGAAAACAGACTTCTGGTAAAATGATTTTTAAGAGTACAGCTTATGCGAAAGTGTAGGCTGTGAAAAAACTCTGACCACAAAGTTTGACACATCTTGTTTTGATGCGGAAAAGTTTATACAATGAAACAATCAGAAAGCAAAGGAGGAATGGCGAGATGATGCCAAACATGCAGAAAAGAAATTTGGCAGTTCTGATGGCAAAAACAAAAAGTGTAAAAATCAAAAAATAGGGCGTAGTGTGAGTGAGCAGGCAGCAGGTGAAGATATTCATCTGCTGCTGTTGTTTTACACTAAAAAATATCTGATGAAATCAAAACATTCTCAGGGATTTATCTATTATCAGAAAAAACTACCGGAAGTAAGAAAATGATTGCCTTTTCCACACAGAAAGGTTATACTAAGACTTCAAGATAAAATAAAAACACAAGGGTGAGAAAATGAATGAATTTGCAAATCTGCTCTCTGAGCTGATTAAAGAGAAGGATGTGAAAGTGCAGGCATTTGCGAAGTACTGTGGCTATGACCGTGCAAATCTGTATAAGATCTTAAAGGGGCAGCGCACCCCCTCAGATCGGGAGATCGTGGAAAAGGCAGCTAAATATATGCATCTGCTTCCTTCGGAAGAAGAAAAGCTGTGGGAAGCTTATGAGATATCGGTACAGGGATACGACAATTATTACCGGCGCAAGGATGTACAGAAGTTTTTCTCAGAGCTTCTGCTGATGAGCAATCTGGATACGGCATTTCCGGCGATTGAGGAGCCGGCGCGTTATTCCATGCTGGATACGGAGAATATTACACTGCGCGGCAGCTATGAGGTGGATACCGCACTGTTTCATCTGATCGGAGAGGAGATCAAGAGAAAGGACGGGCATCTGCGCCTTATGATTCAGCCTGACAGTAATTCTCTGAGCAACATTCTTGCCGCACATGGCAATTCCGTGTGTCGTACCAGGGTCGACCATATCATATGTCTGAGCAATACACCGAAGAATATGCATCTTGGGAAGAATTATAATCTGGACTGTCTGCGCAGTGTGCTGCCGCTGTACAATTATCATTATGATTATCATACCTGGTACTACTACAGCCAGATACCCGTGCAGGAGAAAAAATTCAGCTTTTTCCCGTATCTGGTCCTTTCGTCAAAATGTGCCTGTGTCCTGACATCAGACATGCAAAAGGGTTACATAACGGCAGAGCCGAGGATGCTTCAGATGTTTTCGGAGATTTTTGAAGAATGTCTGGAAGGTTCCAAACCAATGATCCGCTGCATCGAAAGCCTGGAGGAACAGTTTGAAGTCACCGGGAAAATCCTGCAAAGCGGAAATGAAATCCAGAGTTTTCAGATGACACCGTGCCTGACACCGGTGCTGACCGATGATATCTATGAAAAATACATCAGAAAAGATCTGCCGGGACGGGAAAAGCTGATACAGACGCTCCATATTTACGGAGATGCGATCCGCAAGGCAGAAAATATCCATTATATCACATCGATGGAAGGTATCCGGCATTTCCTTGATACCGGTATGGTCAGCGAATGGCCGGAAGAATTGTATCATCCACTGGAAAAGGAGGATCGTATCCGGCTGATAGAGGAACTGCTTTTTTCAGGGAAAGAGAGGGATATCCGTATTCTGAGAAAAACGGTCGGGGATTTTAATGCAGAGATTTATCTGTGTGTCAGTATGGAGTATGGTGTGCTGAAATTTATTGTTCCGGGGAAAAATATGCAGCTCCATCTGGTGATTGAAGAAACCGGACTTTTGTTCTCTTTTTTTGATTTCTGCGAAAATTTTTCGGGGGAGGGAACGAATGTTCTATAGTGTGGGAGAACTGGAAGGATCTCTGGAAAAATAATTTTTAACAGAAATCTGCCGCAGCCATGATTTGACAAATACAGCAGAATACACTATAATAGCCATAAAATGTAACAATTTTGTAATAGTTGTCCTGGGATTTGGCGGCAACGGAAAGGATTACATAATGAAAAGGAAAACGAAGGTATTCTGGGCAGTTCTGGCGGTGATGTTTGCCATGCTCTGTATGCCGCAGAATGCGCAGGCGGCACAGAAAGCAGTCTGGAAACAGGTGGACGGTATTTATTATGCCTACAAGGGGAAGAAGCTGGTAAAAAACAAGTGGGTTGGTGACTACTATGCCGGTTCAGATGGAACACTGGTGACAAATCAGTGGATCGGGAAATATTTTGTCGGTGAGGACGGCAAATGGATCCGCGGTTTCAAAGGCGGCTGGGTAAAGATCCGGAAAAAGTGGTATTATTATACGGAAAAAGGCGAAAAGCAGATCGGATGGATCAAGCTTGGAAAGCGTAAATATTATCTTGATCCGAACAAAGATGGCGCGAGGGCTTCCGGCTGGCGTATGATCGAGGGCAGCCGTTATTATTTTACAAAATCCGGCGGCGGATACCTGCTGACAGGATGGCGCAGGATCAACAGGCAGTATTATTATCTGCGAAAGAAAGACGGCAAGTGTAAGCAGGGATGGTTCAGGCTGAAAAATAAGACGTACTATGCCGGTGAAAAGTATTACCGTCTGACGGGCTGGCAGATCATTGACGGAAAGAAGTATTATTTTTCAAAGAACGGTGTGCTTCAGAGCGGATGGATGGATTTAAAAGGCAAACGCTATTACCTGGATCCGGAAAATGGCTCGGCGGCAAGCATTGGACTGGTTTCTGTCAACCGTGTCACTTATTATTTCAATGCCAAAGGTGTCATGCAGAAAAGCAAAGCAGTGACGATCGAGGGTGTTGTATACAACATTGATGACAACGGAAAATGCACGGCAAATCTTACGGACAAGGACGACGAGATCACAGACAAGATGCTGTTTTTTACAACATTTGAGTCCGGAACGGCAGCTTATGCGCAGGTCGGCGGGGACAATGGCAATGCCTGCGGCAAGTATCAGTTTGATTATCGCTATTCGCTGCTTCCATTTGTAAAATACTGTTACCAGAGTAATCAGACTTTTTTTGCCGAGTTTAAAAAGTATGCGGCTTATACAGACAGTCAGAAATCTCTTCTGAAAAGCAATACCCAGTTTTATGCTGCATGGAGAACCATTTATAATAAGTCACCGAAAGGGTTTGCTTCTTATCAGGATGCCTTTGCAAAGCAGGAATATTATGATGTGACGGAAAAATATCTGAAAAATAAATTTGGCATCAGTATGAGTGCAAGACCGGATGTAGTAAAGGGAGCTGTGTTCAGCTATTCCATCCAGCATGGACAGTGGACGGCAGCGGGAGCAGTGAAGGCTGCAGACATCAAGAACAGCACAACGGACAGGCAGTTCCTGGAGAAGCTTTATGCTTACCGCATGAAAACATATCCGGCATACACGACACGTTATCGCTCCGAACTTTCCCTTGCATTGTCTCTTTTATAGAGAAACGAGGAACAGGCGTGCCCTGAAAGTTACGGTAGCTGGAGGAAATATCCTCCGGCTGCCGTTTTGCAGGTTTTCACCTTAACATCTTTACGGCAGGAATGAGGTAGCAGAAGATGAATATTTTAGAGGAAACATTAGAGAAGATCAAAGAACCATCGAAGGAAGCGATGGAAGCATGCAGACGGCACTGGGATCAGATTGCAAAGCCTCTGCACAGTCTTGGAAAGCTGGAGGATGATCTGGTGCGGATTGCCGGTATGACCGGAAGCAGCCGGATTTTGCTGGATAAGAAAGCACTGGTTGTCATGTGCGCAGACAATGGCGTAGTAGAAGAAGGGGTTACACAGTCCGGGCAGGAAGTAACGGCGATCGTTTCAGAAAATCTGCTTGCCGGAAAAGCGACCTCCAGTGTTATGTGCAGGGTAGCCGGTGCGGATCTTTTCCCGGTGGATATCGGAATTGCAAGAGATACTTCACTGCGCAATGAAAAAGTGGCATATGGCACCAGAAACATGACAAAAGGTCCTGCCATGACAAAAGAGGAGGCTGTTCAGGCGATCGAGACCGGAATCCGCGTAGTGCGGGAATTAAAAACGCAGGGGTATCAGATCGTGGCAACCGGTGAGATGGGGATCGGCAATACGACTACCAGCAGTGCGATGGCAGCAGTGTTTCTGGATACCCCGGTCGAGATGGTCACCGGAAGAGGCGCAGGTCTTTCTACCTCCGGTCTGACAAAGAAGATCACTGCTATTCATAAGGCGATACAGGTCAATCAGCCGGATAAGACAGACGGCATTGATGTGCTGGCAAAAATAGGAGGATTTGATCTTGCAGGCATGGCCGGGGTTTTTCTTGGCGGTGCGGCAGAAGGCATACCGGTTGTGATAGATGGGATTATTTCCGAAGCTGCAGCGATGGCGGCTTCTGTGATCTGCCCGAAGTGTGTGCATTATATGCTGGCTTCGCATCTTTCCAAAGAGCCTGCGGCGCAGATGCTGCTGGAAAGGATGGGACTGGAGGCAATGCTGGACTGTGACATGCATCTTGGAGAAGGAACGGGAGCGATCACACTCTTCCCGATCCTGGACCTTGCCTGTGCAGTCTACAACAGTATGAGCACATTTGAGGAAGCAAGCATTGAACAGTATGAGCATTTGAGCTGAATTTAAGCGGATCGGAGGACATTATGTTTATTACCGTTACCGGAGGCAGCGGAAGCGGCAAATCCGCCTTTGCAGAAGAACAGATTCTGAAATTCCCGCCGGGAAATCGCATTTATATTGCAACGATGATGTGTTTTGATGAGGAAAGCCGCAAAAGAGTGGCAAGGCATCGTCAGATGCGAAAAGATAAGCAGTTTGAGACGCTGGAGTGCTATACTGATCTGGAGCATGCAGCCATTCCATATGGCAGTACGGTTCTGCTGGAGTGCATGTCAAACCTTACAGCAAATGAGATCTTTTCGCCGGATGGGGCAAAGGATCAGGCTTACGAGGCAGTCTGCCGCGGACTTCTGCATCTCAAAGAGCAGGCAGGTCATGTCTGCGTGGTGACAAATGAGATTTTTTCAGATGGGATTTCTTATGATATGGAAACACAGAATTACCAGCGGGTTTTAGGGAAACTCAATGCATTTCTGGCAGAGATTTCCGATGCCTGTTATGAAGTTGTCTATGGGATCCCGCTGAAATTTCGGTAAGTCTGGCATAACCGGAAATACAAATCCAAGAAAGAAGAAAAAATATGAAAAATATCTTTAGAAGCCTGTGTGTTGCATTTTCCATGTATTCCAAGATCCCGATGCCGCAGGTAGAATGGACCAAAGAAAGTATGCGTTACTGCATCTGCTTTTTTCCGGCGATCGGAGCGCTGATCGGGGCAGCCACCCTTTTGTGGGATTTTCTTGCCGGCGGCAGGCTTGCCGGAAGTGCACTGTTTACGGCAGTACTGATCCTGATTCCGGTGCTTATAAGCGGCGGGATCCATCTGGACGGTCTTTTAGATACGGCAGATGCACTCAGTTCGTATAAACCAAAAGAAGAAAAACTGGAAATTTTAAAAGATTCCCATGCCGGAGCCTTTGCGATCATTGTCGGGATCTGCTGGTTTATCCTGGATTTTGGGATTTATTCTGAGGCAGATCAGCACACGCTGCTGCTTCTGGCGGTTGGCTTTGTGCTGTCCCGTGCGTTGAGCGGTTTTTCCCTGGTTACGTTCCGCATGGCAAAAAATACAGGGCTTGCGGCAACGTTTTCAGATATGGCACTGAAAAACCGTGTACGCATTGTGATGATCTTTTATGTCCTGGCATGTGCCGGACTGCTGCTTTATCTGGATCCGTTTTATGGAGCAGCACAGCTTGTGGGGGCATTCGCAGTCTTTTTCTGGTATCGCCAGCTTTCTTATCAGAAATTTGGTGGTATCACAGGAGATCTGGCAGGATTTTTTCTGCAGAATTGTGAACTTGCCATGGCAGTCTGTGTGATCGGACTGAAACTCTGTATGTAATCAGAAGGAGAATTTTATATGATATTGATCGTTGGTGGAGCTTTCCAGGGAAAAAAGGAGTTTGCAGCAAAGCAGATGCATCTGGAAATGAAAGCATTTGCAGACGGCATGGACTGTGAAATGGATGCCATTTATCAGGCAAAAGGCATGGTGCATTTTCATGAATATATCCGCAGAATGCTTCTGGAACACAAAGATACAGCGCATCTGATCGAAACGCTGATGCAGAAGAATCCGGATATCGTGCTGGTGGGAAATGAGCTTGGCTATGGCGTTGTTCCGATCGATGCCTTTGACCGGAATTACCGGGAGACGACCGGTCGTATCTGTACGCAGGCAGCGGCAGAGGCAAAAGAGGTCTACCGTGTCGTGTGCGGAATCGGAACCAGGATCAAATAGGAACGGAGGGGATTATGGATATTTATCTGATACGCCATGGAAAGACGGAAGGAAATCTGCAGGGACGTTACATCGGAAGTACGGATGAACCGCTTTGCGAAGAAGGAAAACGGGCGCTTTTTTCCATGAAGGAACAGAAAAAATACCCGTATCCGGACTATCTTTTCCAAAGTCCGATGAAGCGCTGTAAGGAGAGTGCCGAAATCTTGTTTCCGCAGAAAGAAGCCTGCACCGTTTCTGATTTGCGGGAATGTGATTTTGGACGGTTTGAAGGGAAAAATTATCTGGAGTTATCAGAAGATGCAGATTATCAGAGATGGCTGGACAGCAACGGGACGCTTCCGTTTCCGGCAGGAGAAGAACAGACGGAGTTTTGCAGCCGCTGTGTCCGGGCATTCTGTGAGATTGTGGAGGATCTGGGAAAAAAGCATGCCGCATCGGCGGCGATCGTGGCACACGGCGGTACGATCATGAGTATTCTGGAGTGCCTGGCTGTGCCAAAAGCACCGTTTTATGACTGGCAGATCAAAAATGCCATGGGATACCACATCGCTCTTTTCGAAGAACTTTGGAAGAAAGAAAAAAGAATTACCGTAATAGAAAAAATAGAAGATGACAGGAAAGAACAGGAGTAGAGTATGATCGCATATATTAAGGGGGAACTTGTTGAGACGCTGCCGGGCAGCGTGATCGTGGATGTCAATGGCATTGGATACCGCGTATATATTTCCGGAAGAGAAGCAGAAGATCTGACGCGTATTGGCAGGCAGATCAAGCTGCATACGTATTTTCACGTAAAAGAGGACGGGATGCAGCTTTACGGATTTTGCAGCAGGGATGATCTGGAAGTTTTTTCCCTGCTTCTTGGAGTGAGCGGGATCGGACCGAAAGCCGCCCTTGGTATTCTGACGGTATTTTCTGCGGACGATCTGCGGTTTGCTGTTCTGGCAGAAGATGCAAAGACGATTTCCAAAGCACCGGGCATCGGTACTAAGACGGCGAAAAAGCTGATCCTGGAACTGAAAGACAAACTGGATCTGGAAGATGCTTTTGAAAAGAAGCTGATGCACGGGCAGGAGAAAGAAAACCAGGAAAAAGCAAATGGCGCGACCGGCGAAGCAGTGGAAGCTCTGACGGCTCTGGGTTACAGTCCGGCGGATGCCCTGCGGGCAGTGCAGAAGATCGCAGTCAGTGATGAGATGGATACCGAAGCGATCCTGAAGGCAGCATTAAAACAAATGATTTGATAAAAGAGGAAAACTATGGCAAAACGAATTATCACGACGGATATTCTGGAAGAAGATGTATCATCGGAAAAAAATCTGCGTCCGCAGACACTGGAGCAGTATATCGGACAGGAAAAGGCAAAAGAAAACTTAAAAGTGTACATCGAGGCGGCAAAACAGAGAGGGGATGCACTGGATCATGTGCTTTTCTACGGACCGCCGGGACTTGGAAAAACTACACTGGCAGGAATCATTGCCAATGAAATGGGTGTCCATATCAAGATCACTTCCGGACCGGCGATCGAAAAGCCGGGGGAAATGGCAGCTATCCTAAACAATCTGCAGGAGGGGGATGTGCTGTTTGTCGATGAGATCCACCGCCTGAACCGTCAGGTCGAGGAAGTCCTTTATCCTGCGATGGAGGATTATGCGATCGATATTGTGATCGGAAAAGGTGCTTCGGCGCGTTCCATCCGCCTCGACCTTCCCAAATTTACTTTGGTAGGCGCGACCACAAGGGCAGGACTTCTGACGGCACCGCTGCGCGACCGTTTCGGCGTAGTACATCATCTGGAATTTTATACCGAACAGGAGCTTACAACCATCATTATGCGTTCGGCAGATGTGCTGGATGTCGAGATCGATCCGCAGGGAGCGGCAGAACTTGCAAAACGTTCCAGAGGTACGCCAAGACTTGCAAACCGTCTTTTAAAAAGGGTAAGAGATTTCGCACAGGTCCGTTATGACGGAAAGATCACCGGGGAAGTGGCAGCCTTTGCCCTGGATCTGCTGGAGGTAGATTCCTGTGGACTGGATCAGACAGACCGGAGGATTCTTTATACCATGATCGATAAATTCCTGGGCAGACCGGTCGGACTGGATACACTTGCAGCGGCGATCGGGGAGGATGCCGGTACGATCGAGGAAGTTTACGAACCGTTCCTGATCAAAAATGGCTTCATTATGCGTACACCGCGGGGAAGAATCGTTACAGACCGCACCTATCAGCACCTTGGAATCCCACAGGAAGAAACAAAATGAAAAAGAATTGTAATATTCTCTTGTAAAGAACAGGGATATGAGGTTATAATAAAGAGAGATCATACGGAAAGAAATTACCGAAAGAGAGGAAGCACACAGGATGTCATCCAAGAACAAAACGGAAGTACTCATTGATGGGAAGATCTATACCCTTAGCGGATATGAAAGCGAAGAATATCTGCAGCGGGTTGCCACATATATCAACAACAAACTGGCAGAACTGAAAAAACTGGACGGATACGGAAGGCTGTCCCAGGAAAATAAAAGCATACTGCTGGAGTTAAACGTTGCAGATGATTATTTTAAAGCCAAAAAACAGGTTGAGATGATCGAGGACGAGCTTACGCAGAAAGACCAGGAGCTGTACGATCTCAAACATGAGCTGATCGGTGCACAGATCAGGCTGGAAGATGGTGCGAAAGAGCTTGCAGCATTGAAAGAAAGCGTGTCAGAATATCAGAAGCAGATTGTCAGACTGGAAACGCAGCTTGGAAAAAAATAATCAGAAAAGGTTGGAACGGCACATAGCCTGCCAGCCTTTTTCTTTCTTTTAACAGAAATCAGGAGGTGTTTTGTGGAAACAGAAGTTCTGGCCCCGGCAGGCTCTCTGGAGGGATTAAAAGCAGCACTGTATGCCGGTGCAGATGCGGTATACACAGGAGGCAGGATGTTTGGTGCAAGAGCCTATGCCAGCAATCTGTCAGATGAAGAGCTGACTGCCTGCATAGAGTACTGCCATTTACATAAGAAAAAGTTATATCTGACGGTCAATACGTTGATGAAACCACAGGAACTTCCGGAGCTTGTGCACTGGCTTACACCGTTTTATGAAGCAGGACTGGATGCGGTGATCGTACAGGATCTGGGGGCATTGTCTCTTTTGAAGCAGGAGTTTCCGGAGCTGGATCTGCACGCCAGCACGCAGATGTCCATACATTCTGCGGACGGGGCAAAACAGATCGAACGCCTCGGAGCAGTCCGTGTC
The DNA here is from genome assembly GCA_900551235.1 of uncultured Lachnospiraceae bacterium. Lineage (GTDB taxonomy): Bacteria > Bacillota > Clostridia > Lachnospirales > Lachnospiraceae > Hominisplanchenecus. Next base: position 33,992 of record URUU01000003.1, on the reverse strand, counting down.
GTTCCGGCAAGGGAAATCTCGCTGGAAGAGATTGCAAAGATCCGCAGGGAAACCGCCCTGGAGATCGAATGTTTTGTTCATGGGGCATTGTGTTACAGTTATTCCGGTCAGTGCCTGATGAGCAGCATGATCGGGGGAAGGAGCGGAAACCGCGGACGCTGTGCACAGCCATGCCGGCTGCCTTACCGCTATGAAAACGGACCGGAGCAGTTTTATCTCAGCCCGAAGGATATCTGTACCCTGGAGATCCTGCCGGATATTCTGGAATCAGGTGTGGATTCTCTGAAGATTGAGGGACGGATGAAACGGACGGAATATACAGCCGGTGTTTCAGCTATGTACCGCAAATATGTAGATTTATATAAGAAAAAAGGCAGGGAATACTATCAGGTGGACAGACAGGATATCCAGGAACTGATGGATCTGTATAATCGCGGCGGTTTTTCCACAGGCTATTACCGGCGTTATAATGGTATATCGATGATGTCCGTTAAACGGCAGAATCATTACGGGACAGAAGGTGCCGTTCTGCTGGAACAGAAAAAAGGCGGGCAGGCATCTTTTCGGGCACTGGAGACTTTGTATGCAGGTGATATGCTGGAGTCGGCCACGCTTACGACAGATATCAAAAAAGGGAAAATTTTTTCTCTGAAGCTGCGGGATGCGAAAAAACAAAAACAGGGGGCGGTTTTTCACCGTACTTACTGTGCACCGCTTATGAAACGTCTGGAAGAGACCTATACCGGAAAGACGCTCTATGAAAAAATTAAGGGCAAGTTAATGATTCTGGAAGGAAAACCTGCTATACTGTCGGTGACTTATACCGGACCGGATGGGACTTATGAGGTTTCCAGAGAAGGAGCAGCCGTGCAGACTGCACAGAATCAGCCGATACAGGAAGAACGTATCCGCAGGCAGATGCTGAAAACGGGCAATTCCTCGTATGCCTTTGAAAAGCTGGATATTGTCCTTAAGGGAAGCTGTTTTCTGCCTATGCAGAGCATCAATGAACTGCGCAGGCTGGCACTGGAAGAGCTGGATCAAAGACGGCTGGCACCGTATAAACGGAGGTATGCGCAAAGAGAACACACCGGAACTTCTGCGGCAGCCGCACAGAACGACAAAAATACGACTGCGGCAAAAAGAAACCGCCTGGTGGTTTCTGTGGAAGATCTATCTTTGCTGGAAAGTCTGACAGAGATCACGGAGATCGAAAGAATCTATCTTGACAGCAAATGTTTTCTTTCTCTTGAAAACTGTGACTGTATCCGGCAGATGGCAGGAAAATGCAGGGCAAAGAATAAGGAGCTGTGGTATGTGTTCCCACATCTGTTCCGTGAAAAAGATGCGCTGCGCTGGGAGGCACAGATGAAAGACCTTCTGGCCTGTTTTGACGGTGTACTGGTAAAAAATCCGGAACAGATCGCCTGTCTTCAGAGGCAGGATTACAAAGGAGCATGGGCATCTGATTATAACGTTTACAGTTTCAACCAGGATGCAAAATCACTTCTGAAAAAACTGGGGGCAGACTTTACCGTATGCCCGGCAGAGCTGAATTTCAAAGAACTGCACAGGCGGGGATGCGAAGGGGATGAGCTTCTGATCTATGGAAGGCTTCCTGTCATGACTTCGGTGCAGTGTCTGCAAAAGACAGCCGGCAGATGCACAAAACAACCGGGCCTGCACAGCCTGCAGGATCGTCTGGGAAATGTGTTTCCGGTGAAAAACTGCTGCACGCAGTGTTACAATGTGATCTATAACACGGTGCCGGTTTCCCTGCACGGCATCTCACAGGAAGTAAAGAAGCTTGATGCCGGGACACTGAGGCTTGCTTTTACGACCGAAACAAAAGAAGAAGCAGCAGGGATCGTAAATGGCTTTGTAAAGGAATATGTTTACGGAGACGGTACATATCAGCCTGGATATGCGTTTACAAGAGGACACTACAAACGAGGAGTAGAGTAGGTGAGAGATTGGATAAACTGATAGTAGAATTTTCAAAATACGTTTTAATTGTTTTAATGGGAATCTATACGCTGCAAAGTATCCTGATTTTTGCAAAGCGGAGCGAGGCAGCCAGGGAATTCCTTTTCCTGAGACAGAATATCGTGATGTTCTGTATTCATTTTGTGGCATTTATGGTGCTGTATTTACAGATGGACCAGGCACAGATCCTGCTCTTTTACGGTGAGCAGGCACTGTATCTGGCAGCGACGCTGATCTTTTTCAGGCATTTGTATCCGAAAGCATCAAAACTTGCGATTAATAACATGTGTATGCTGATCACAATCGGTTTTATCATGGTAACCAGATTATCCTATGATCAATCGGTTAAACAGTTTAAGATCTGTGTGATCGGAACAGTCATTGCACTGATCGTACCATGGCTGATCAGCAAGCTGAAATTTATCACGAAATTTGCAGTAGTCTATGCCATTCTTGGCATCGGGCTTCTGGTGGCGGTTGCTGTGATGGCAACGGTGACAAACGGAGCAAAACTTGCACTGACCGTGGGCGGCATCACACTTCAGCCATCCGAATTTGTCAAGATTATTTATGTCTTCTGCATTGCCGGCATGTTGTCAAAGTCCACCGACTTTGCACAGATTGTCAGGACTACGGTACTGGCGGCCGTACATGTGCTGATCCTGGTGATCTCCACGGACCTTGGAAGTGCACTGATCTATTTTATGACGTATCTGATCATGCTTTTTGTGGCGACAAGAGACTGGAAATGGCTTGCACTTGGTTTTGGCGCTTTTGCGGTGGCAGCCATTGCTTCTTATTTCCTGTTTTCCCATGTGCGTGTGCGTGTGCAGATCTGGAAAGATCCGTTCAGTGTATATGAAGGAAGCGGCTATCAGGTAGCACAGGCACTGTTTGCGATCGCGGCCGGCGGCTGGTTTGGCACCGGGCTGTATCAGGGTTCCCCGACGGAAATCCCATATGTGGATCAGGACTTTATGTTTGCGGCGATCGCAGAGGAGATGGGCAGCATTTTCTGCATCTGCACGGTTCTAATCTGTATGAGCTGTTTTATCATGTTTGTCAACATTGCGATGAAGATGACAAATGATTTTTACAGGTATGTGGCACTTGGACTTGCCTGCACGTATGCAATCCAGGTATTTCTGACGATCGGCGGTTCCATGAAGATGATTCCAATGACCGGTGTCACACTTCCGTTTGTCAGTTCCGGAGGAAGTTCGATGCTCAGCACGCTGATCATGTTCTCGGTGATACAGGGACTATATATATTAAGAAAAGATGAGGATGATCCATTTGATGAGGAAGAATATTACGAAGGACAGCAGGGATACGGGCAGTACTAAACGCAAAGGCTGGAAGAAGGAGAAAGATGGTACCTCCAGGCAACAGTCCTATGCAGAGCCGGAGTATTTCGATGAAGAAGAGGAGGAACGCACCCGCCGTCAGAAAAACAAGGATCTGGTACGTGTCAGCTATTTTATGGTGGCATTGTTTTTGTCAATGGCAGGTTATCTGATCTATTTCAACATAGTGCTGCGTGATGATATCAATAATAATCAATATAATACAAAACAGGCAGTTTATCAGGAACAGATCATACGCGGGAACATTTATTCAGCGGATGGAAATGTGCTGGCAAAGACGGATGTTGCAGAGGATGGGACCGAAAGCCGCAGTTATCCGTACAACAACCTGTTTGCCCATGTGGTCGGTTATGCGACCAATGGCAAATCCGGCATTGAATCCGTACACAATTATGACCTGGCAAACAGCCATGCATCGATCCTTGATCAGATCCGTGAGCAGAAGCTTGACACTAAGGTACAGGGAGACAGTCTGGTACTGACACTGAATTCTGCCCTGCAGGAAGTCTGTTATGAGGCGCTTGGTGACAACAAAGGGGCGATCGTAGTGATCGAGCCGTCTACCGGAAAGATCCTGGCGATGGTATCCAAACCGGATTTTGATCCGAATACGATCGAGCAGGACTGGGACAGCCTGATCAATGACAGCAGCAACAGTTCTCTGTTCAACCGTGCACTGCAGGGACAGTATCCGCCGGGATCAACATTCAAGATCCTGACTGCACTGGAATATATCCGGGAACATCCGGACGACTACCAGAATTTCAGTTACAACTGTGACGGAAGCATTTCCAGGGAGGATGTACGGATCACCTGCTATGAAGGAGAAGTGCATGGATACGAGGATCTGGAATCCGCATTTCGTGATTCCTGCAATGGTGCTTTTGCACAGATTGGTATGGATGTGGACAATGCGTCTTTCAGAAAACTCTGCGAATCCTTTTTGTTTAACAAGGATCTGCCGATCGATCTGCCATCAAGCCAGAGTCTTTTCCGACTTTCAGAAAGTGCATCTTACGGAGAAGAAATGATGACAGGCATAGGACAGGGGGACACTGTGGTATCACCGTTTGAGATGGCGCTTGTTTCAGCAACCGTGGCAAACGGAGGAGTGATGATGAACCCATATTATATTGATCATATCGAGACGTATGACGGAGATGTAGTGAAACAGTATAAACCGGTAAAATACAAAGAACTGATGAGTGATGAAGAAGTGGAGATTATTTCCGGCTTCATGAAAAAAGTCGTTACGGATGGTACAGCACGAAAGATTTCAGGGGAAGCCTATACTGCAGCAGGAAAAACCGGTTCCGCGGAATTTGGTTCCGAGGGCGGGGTGGAAGGTACGCATTCCTGGTTTACCGGATATCTCGATGCAGAAAATCCCAAACTTGCCATCAGCGTGATCATTGAGGACGGCGGGGCAGGAAGTGCATCGGCTGTACCGGCAGCCAAGATGGTCTTTGACAAATGGTGGTATGAGCTGCAGTATCAGCAGTAAAAAGAAATATGGCTTGCACTCAAAGTGAAAAAGGGTTATACTGAAACCAGTTTCAGACACAACGCATACAGGAGGAATTGCAATGATCGAGGCAACGAGCTGTGGCGGTGTGGTAATCTTTCGTGGGAAGATCCTGCTTTTGTATAAAAGTTACAAGAACAAATACGAAGGCTGGGTGTTGCCGAAAGGAACTGTAGAAGCTGGCGAAGAGTTTAAAGATACCGCTGCCAGGGAAGTGCTGGAGGAAACAGGTGTAGATGCTTCCATTATAAAATATGTCGGAAAGAGTCAGTATACATTTAACGTTCCGGAAGACATGGTTTCAAAGGATGTACACTGGTATCTGATGATGGCGGACAGTTATTACAGCAGACCGCAGAGAGAAGAATATTTTGTAGATTCCGGATATTACAAGTATCATGAGGCATACCATTTGCTGAAGTTTTCCAATGAAAAGGCTATTCTGGAAAAAGCATACAATGAATATCTGGATCTGAAAAAAAGAAATCTCTGGGGCAGCAAAAAATATTTTTGACAAATTACTGCACCAAGGAAGATGGAAGGGGGTCTCGGAATACCGAAGGCTCCCCTTTTCATCTTAGTCGGAGAAATTCGCATGTGTTCGACTTGAATTCAGAAAAAAGGAGATACAAAGATGCATATGCAGGAAGAGATTCTGAAAAAACTGGACATTGAATATTCTTATCAACTGGCAAGAAGGATGGAAAAATTCCGTTCCAATGAAGTACTGGGATACCGCCCGGCGGGTTCAAAGGCAGAATTTGAGACCGGAGAGATGCTGTACCGGGAAATGAAAGCCATCGGTCTGTCGGATGTCTGCAAAGATGCAGTGACAGTAGATGGCTGGGAATTTAAGAAAGCAGTGATGGTTGTTGAAACAGATCAGCAGCGCTTCGAATTTCAGCTCGGAGCTTATCAGACGAATTTTAAGACGGATGGGTTTGAAAAATTTTCACTGGTCTATCTGGGAAAAGGAACGGAAAAAGATTACGAAGGGCATGATGTCGAAGGAAAGCTGGTTCTGGCGGATATCAATCAGCGGGATGAGTGGTGGATCAATTATCCGGTTTATCAGGCACATTTAAAAGGTGCAAAAGCCCTGATCGCAGTGCAGGATGGCGGATATGCAGAGATTGACAGTGAAGCGTTAAATGCCCAGGATATCGCAGGACCGTCCGATGCACCGGCTTTTTCAATTTCCAGAAAGGATGCGGTGATTCTTAAAAATCTGCTGAAAGACAAAGAAGAACTGGAAGTCTTCTTTGATGCGGACAGCCGGGTTTATCGTGATTGTACTACCTACAACATCCGCGGCTGCATTCCGGGGAAACATCCGGAGCGGATGGTTCTTTTATCTGCACATTATGATTCCTATTTCAGCGGTTTTCAGGATGACAACACGGCAGTTGCCATGATGTTTGGTATTGCGAGGGCATTTCTTGCAGGCGGCTTTCAGCCAAACAATACCATTGTATTCTGTGCAATGGCAGCAGAAGAATGGGGCGTGATCGATTCTGATTTTGACTGGTCGGCAGGTGCTTACGAGCAGGTATTTACGGCGCATCCGGAATGGGTTGGAAAAGTGATCGCAGATCTCAATTTTGAACTTCCGGCACTGGCACATGGGACAAGGGCCAGGATACGCAGTTGTTATGAGTATGTACCTTATCTGGAAGAATTTCTGATGAACCTTCCGCTTCTGACACAGGCATATCCGGAGGAGACAAGGATCACTGCGCCGATCGAGACCTGGTCTGATGATTTTTCCATGGCGATCGCGGGAATTCCATCCATGGTCAATGATTTTACGGGCGGAAGTTTTATGGAGACACATTATCATTCACAGTTTGATAATGATGATTATTATGATGAGCAGGTATACCGCCTGCATCATGAGCTGTTTGCACTGCTGATCTGTGCGCTGGATCAGACGGCAGTTGTTCCGCTGTGTTTTGCACCGGTCATGAAGCGTGCCAAAGAAAGCCTTTCTTCTGTCTGTACGCAGGTCGGGGAAAGAAAAGTACTGTTTCAGAAAGCCGATCGGCTGAAAGATCTGCTTCAGAAGGCAGAAGAAAAAGCAGAAAAAGAGTATCGTTTTCTTTCCAGGCAGAATGAAATATACCGGGAACTTCTGGAAAAGGGGAAATTGCAGGAAGCAGAACAGTTTTTTTTGCAGCAGAAGGCACAGGAAAAAAGACAGCTTCAAAAATTTAAAAAAGAGCAGGATACGTTTGTCCGGATGGACTGGTATGGAAATGTTCTGTATCCGCATGAGATTTTTTCGAGAAATATCCGTCTGCTGGAGCAGAGTATACGGGAATTAAAGGAAGGTGCTGTATCAGAGGCACTTGGAAGACTTTATCAGGTAGACAATCATGCCTATGCATTTATGTTTGATGAAGACGTGTACGATCATTTTACGGACTATGTATTCCATCAGCCAAGAGAACGGCTGAAATGGGGATATGGAAGGATACCGGAACATGAAAAACTGTACCGTCTGGTACGTCAGCTTCTGGCAGAAGAAAGAAGCGGTGCCGTTGATTTTGAAGAAGAAATCAGCTGTCTGGAAATGGTATGTGAAAAGCAGTACCAGAATCTGGAACATGCAATCGATGTGATCACAGAAACGATTACCAGATATTATCTGTAAAACTTAAGAGAAAGAAAGGGAAATAGAAAAGAATATTATGGACAGTGATAATTTATACCGCGTGCAGAAAAAGGATCTGCCGAAACTGGAAAAGCTTTTAAACCTGTGTTTTGCGCATGATCCGCTTTACGAAACTCTGATACCGGATACACAGATAAGAAAAAAACTGATGCCGGAACTGTTTCACTGCGATATGGATGAGTTTTATGAAACCTGTGAGATTTTTTCAGACAGCGAGGATCTGAACAGCGTTCTGGTCGTATCAGATGAGACAAAATCATGCAATATATTCCGGTTTCTTTATACGGAAGCAAAAGCAGTTTTACATACGGATGGATTTCTTATAAAAGAAGACCCATCCCTGCATACTTTTTATAATTTTATCAAAGGTGGGGATTATCTTAATTCAAACTGGACAGATCAGCTCCATCAGGACAGCCGTCTGCATGTGATCTATCTGGCGGTCAGTCCTCAAATGCAGCATCATGGCATTGCAGCAAAGCTTCTGGAAGAGACGATCCGATATGCGGCAGAACATAAAATGATGATATCACTGGAGACTCATAATCAGAATAACGTAGAATTTTATCAAAGATTCGGCTTTAAAGTCTACGGTATAGTTGAAAAAAATTTTTCGCTGAAGCAGTACTGCATGATACGGGAAATTCAGTAAGAAATTGTGCTTTCGATTGCATTATTTTACAGGATTTGGTAAACTATAAAAAGAGAAAGGCTACAAAGGGGAGATGGCATGAAGTGGTATCCGTATCTTTATATAGGAGAAAGGGCAGCAAAGAAAAAAAATAAAATTCTGAGGCGGTTAAAGACAGGAGCCGGCCAGATAGATGTCTGGGTGATAACGGAAGCGGCAAATGGAGTTGATCAGTTTGACATTCTTTCATCTGCCTGGCTGAAGCGAAGAGCGGTGCGGAAAAAACTGCCTGTGATCATCGGAGTTGCAAAGGGATATGATGAGGCGGTAGAGCTGATCGTACAGATGGCAGAGGAGACGTACCATAAGACTGGAAGCGGAGATATCAGATCCTATTTAAAGAGCAGATGCAGCAAAAATTTTCAGGAAAGAATTTAACGGGTGCTTGATATGTTACATATCATTTTGACAATACTAAAAGTAGCAGGGATTCTTCTGGCGGTGCTTCTGCTGCTTTTGCTGCTGCTTCTGCTTACAGTTCTGTTCCTGCCGATCCGATATCGGGCAGATATGAAAAAGGATACCTCATGGCGTGAGGCCGCGGCATATGTAAACGTGTACTGGCTGTACGGTCTTCTTACTGTGCGTGGAACTTATGAAAAGGAAACATTCCACTGTTATCTTAAGATTTTTCATAAAAAAATCATGCTTGTCGGAGAAGAACAGGAAGCAGCAAAGCAACAGAATGCAGAAGAAAAGGTACCGGGACCGGGAACAACGGAACCGAAGCAGGATAGAAAAAAAACAGAGCAGCCAAAAGAAGTCAGACAGATACAAAAAGAAGATGCCCCTGCAGAAGAAAAACAACTCCCGGAACCGAAGCCAGGTTCAGAACCGAAGCCAGATCATTCCGGTCACGTATGGGGCAGATGGCAGCGTAAGATACAGGGGGCGTTACAGAAGATCCGGGACCGCATCGGAAATACATGCAGATATATCCGGGAAACGCTTCGCTCATTGCGGAAAAGCAAAGAAAAAATGGAAGATTATCTTGGCTTTTTTGGCTCAGATCTCAGCAGAGAGGTTTATCAGATTTTAAAGGGACATTTGCGATATCTGCTTTTCCATATCCGGCCGCGCAGGATAAAAGGAAGGCTTCATTATGGATTTTCAGATCCGGCATACACCGGGGAATTTACCGGAATGCTCTATCTGTTTCTTCCGGCAGGGTACAGCGGACTTCAGCTCTGTCCGGATTTTGAAAACAGGGTCTGTGAAGGAGAGCTGACTTTTTCAGGGCATATTCGTGTTTTTCATATTACAAAGACAGCAGTAAAAATATTTTTTGATAAAAAGTTAAAACTATATTGGAAACGTTTGAAACAGTTAAGGAGGGCTTGAGCATGGCAGCAGAAAACAACAATTTCCAGGAAACCGTAAATTCCCTGTTTAAAGGAATGGATAGTTTTATTACGACCAAAACCGTAGTAGGAGATGCCATCACGGTTGGGGATACGATTATTTTACCGCTGGTAGATGTCTCTTTTGGTGTGGCAGCTACGGCAAAAAATGAGGACAAAAAACAGAACGGTGGTGGCGGTATGGGCGGAAAAATGAGCCCGAGTGCTGTGCTGGTCATCCAGAATGGAACGACCAGGCTGGTCAATGTAAAAAATCAGGATGGCCTTACGAAGATTCTGGATATGGTACCTGATTTTGTAAATAAGTTCACAGACGGAAAATTTTTCTCGTCCGGGGAAGCACAGGAAGAAATCAAAGAAGAAAAAGCAGAAACAGAAGAATAGTGAAAATGGGGCATCGGAAATAAGGATGTCCCATTTTTTTGATCAAAGTCCAATCTCTGTCTAAGATAAAAAACTCTTTGCAGCAGGCCACATGTAGGTTCAACTTGAATAAAAAAGGATTTAAAAACAGAGCAGATGCATAGGTTAATAGTAAAGAAAATGGTAAGAAAATGATGAAACGTCTGATCGGTTATACCTTATTCTGGATCGCATTCGGCATGACCATTGCATTTTTTATGCCTAATGTTTTTGTATCCATTGTCTTCATTTTTGGTCTGCTGCTGCTTGGATATTTTATGTTTTGCTGCTGAATCAGAAATCACCAAATTTTTCTTGCAGGGCAGAAAGATATGGTGCATCGATGGGGAGAGAAGATCCGTTATCCAGCTCCAGACAGTTATTATTTATAAGGAAAATATAAATACAATTTACCAGACAGACTTTACTGCTTCGTATGAAATCATAATGGACAAGTTCACATTCCAACTGATCCATAGGGTAACGGATGCGGCGTATGGTTCCATCGTTTCGGTGGATCAGAATATGTTCAGGGTCCGAACATTCAATATACAGAATCTGATGAAGATTCAGTTTGTGGATGGAATCGGCGGTGCGCAGAATATAAAGAAAAGTATCTTCCCTTTTATGATACTCCAGCATAAAAGCCTTCAGGGTGGAACTCAGGTCTTCATGAAAATGATCTTTACGTACAAAACTGTAAGGATGCGCTTTGAAGGAATCAAAAACATACTCTTCCCGGGCAGACACAAAAATGATAACAGGATTTTTCTGATGATTTCGAATCTGCAGCGCAAGCGTAATACCGTCCAGCCTTGGCATTTCAATATTCAGGATGTACAGGTCAAAAAAATCGCCTTCCGATACCCGGCGCATAACGTCCTCGCTGGAACGGAAAGAAGAAATATCTGCCTGAACGTTCATATTCATGATATATTTTGTGATTTCACTGGTGATAAAAGTCAGGGATGCAACGTGGTTGTCACACACAGCTATATGTAAAGTATCCATAAAGAAGTACCTCCTTTCGTATGCCTCATGTTGAGATGAAAATAGTGTTATTCGATATCTGATAATATTTTATTATAGCATGGCTTCGTGAAGAAATTGCGAACATTCCGTTAAAATATAGATTCTGGAAATCACAAAATAAGTATTTGTAACTTGCGGGAAAGTATGATATAATCTAAAAAGTTCGATAAAACCGCGCAGGATGCGGTACGGGAGGTTAATATGTCAATTATACAGGCGATAATATTGGGTATTGTGCAGGGGATTGCCGAATTTTTACCGGTCAGCAGCTCCGGGCATCTGGCGATCATTCAAAATATATTTCATATCGAGACAGAGGGAGGACTGTTTTTTGACGTTATGCTTCATCTTGGAACACTGGCAGCGATTTTTGTCGTATACCGGAAGGATATTCTGAGGATGATCATAGAGACACTGAATATGTGCAGGGATATTATTTACAATCTGAAAAGTTATATTCAGAACCAGCGCAGTTACAGTGCATTGCGTTATCGCAGGATTGTGAAAAATAATTATCGTAAATTTGTAGTGCTGGTTCTGGTATCGACGATACCGACCGGTGTGATCGGATATATGGGAAGACATCTGGTAGAAAAGGCGAGTGCGACTCTGATCGTGCCGGGCATCGGCCTGATCCTTACATCGATTCTCCTGATCGTTTCAGAGATGGCACCGGATGGAAAAAAGATACCAAGAGATATCAGTTACGGAAGCGGTTTTCTGATCGGAGCAGCACAGGGATGTGCGACATTGCCGGGGCTTTCCCGTTCAGGAACCACGATTGCAGCCTGCATGATGAGCGGATATGACAGAAGATTCGCAGTAAGATATTCTTTTATTATGTCGATACCGGCGATCCTTGGGGCGGCACTGGTTGAGATTAAGGATATCGGAAGCGAAGGGATTTCAGGCGGCATTGTTCTAAATGGACTGATCGGAGCAGTTGTGGCTGGATGTGTCGGATATATATGCATCAAAACCATGCTTGCGGTTGTACGCAAAAAGAAATTTAAGGGATTTGCGATATATTGTTTTGCAGTAGGCGTGATCGCGATCATAGCAAACTTTTTCGTATAGGATAGACAAAAAACTGTTACGGCACAGAAACTGTAACAGTTTTTTGCACCCTTGCCATGCAGAAGGGAGTATTACTATTTATGGCAGAAAAAAGGAATCCTGCAAAAAACAGCAGGAGGTCTTCCGGGTTGGAAACAAAAACGAAATCCGGTAAGATCAAAAAAACAACAAAAAAACAGGAGCAGATAGAAGAAGCGAAGATTTCCATGGGGGAGGAGATTGCACTCTGGCTGATACTGGCACTTTCCATTCTGATCCTGATCAGCAATTTTGGATTTGGCGGCTTTCTGGGAAATGCAGTCAGCCACTTTTTTATGGGCACTTTTGGTATTCTGGCATATCTTTTCCCGTTTGCACTGTTTTTCGGTGTGGCTTTTGCAATCTCAAACCGGAAAACGCGGATCATGTGGGTGAAAATGAGTGGCTTTTTGCTCTTATTTCTGGCACTTACGATTTTCAGTGAACTGATCAACGGATTTGATAAGCATAAAACACTGCTGGAGTATTATCGTTACAGTATGGAAGAACATACCGGAGGCGGGATTGTTGGTGGCATGTTCTGTAAGCTGCTCTGCCCGTCGATTGGAATAGTCGGCTCCTATGTGGCAGTGATCGCTCTGGTGATCGTTTCGATGATCCTGATTACAGAACGTTCTCTGTTTCGTGGTGTACAAAAAGGAAGTGAGCGCGTTTATGTATCTGCAAAAGCGGATGCGAGACGCAGGATGGAGCAGGCGAGACTTCGCAGAGAGGAGCAGACCTTATATCGGGAACAGAAGCTTCTTCGGGAACAGGAGGCCTTTTTGCATCGCAAAGAGGTATTCGAAGAAGAAAAACAGCGTCGTATGGATCATAAAGCTTCCGGTGTGACTTTCCAGACAGATCTGCAGCCATCCTCTGCTTCTGCGTCAATGTCACAGATGGAAATTCCACAGAAAACAGAAGAAGTGCAGGAAGAAGCACCAAAAGAACCGAAAAGAACGGAGAACGGACCGGTATTTGATTTTATGGAGCATTTTTCAATCGAAGGACTGGAAGAACCAGAAGAAACGGTTCTGGAAGAAGAAATTGTTTCAGAACTTCCACATAAAGAGGAAAAAGCATCCAATCCGGAAGAACAGGTGTCTTTGCCTGCGGAAGGAGCAGAAGAGGTACAGGCAGAAAAACCAGAGAAAAATAAGAAAAATCCGCGTTCTTCTGCGAGCGAGCAGAAAGCGCAGCTTGAAAGTGTCAGCGAAGAAATTGAGGCTGCAGAAAAAATGCAGAAACCGGAATATATATTTCCACCGATGGAGATGCTTGGACTTCCTAAGAAAAATAAAAACGGAAACAGCAGTGAGCTTCTGAAAAACACAGCACAGAAACTGCAGAATACACTACACAGTTTCGGTGTGGAAGCACATGTGACGAATGTGAGCTGCGGCCCGTCCGTTACCCGCTACGAACTGACTCCGGAACAGGGTGTGAAAGTCAGTCGTATCGTCAACCTGGCAGATGACATCAAGCTGAATCTGGCAGCAGAGGATATCCGTATCGAAGCACCGATACCGGGAAAGGCAGCCGTTGGTATTGAAGTTCCCAACAAAGAGAGCAGCGGGGTCTATTTAAGAGAGCTTCTGGAGTCCAGAGAATTTCAGGAAGCTTCCTCCCATCTTTCTATTGCAGTCGGAAAAGACCTGGCTGGCAAGATCGTGGTGGCAGATATTGCAAAGATGCCCCATCTTCTGATCGCCGGTGCGACCGGATCCGGTAAATCGGTCTGTGTCAATACGATCATCATGAGTCTGATCTACAAATCTTCGCCAGAGGATGTCAAGCTGATCATGATCGATCCGAAAGTGGTGGAGTTAAGCGTTTACAACGGAATCCCGCATCTGTTTATTCCGGTTGTTACGGATCCGAAAAAGGCGGCGGGTGCGCTGAACTGGGCGGTAACGGAGATGACAGAGCGGTATCAGAAATTTGCCATGTTCGGTGTACGTGACCTGAAGGGATATAACAAAAAACTGGAAGAAATTCCACAGGAACAGCGCACCACCGAAATGAAAAAGCTGCCGCAGATCGTGATCATCGTAGACGAGCTTGCAGATCTGATGATGGTAGCTCCAGGAGAAGTAGAAGATGCGGTCTGCCGTCTGGCACAGCTTGCCCGTGCAGCCGGTCTGCATCTGATCCTGGCTACACAGAGACCGTCTGTCAATGTTATTACCGGCCTGATCAAAGCAAATATGCCGTCAAGGATTGCATTTAAGGCATCCTCCGGTGTGGATTCCAGGACAATCCTGGATATGAACGGAGCAGAGAAGCTGCTTGGAAAAGGTGATATGCTGTTTTATCCGCAGAATTACCAGAAGCCGGCAAGACTGCAGGGTGCTTTTGTGACAGATAAGGAAGTGGAAAAAGTAGTCGAATTTCTGACAGATCAGAATACGGCTGAAACATACCATGCAGAAATGCAGGAGCAGATGTCCAAAGTGGTACAGGCAGTGCAGGATACCAGAAACGGTGGAAGTGATGTGGACGAATATTTTACGGATGCCGGAAAATTTATCATTGAGAAAGACAAAGCATCGATCGGCATGCTCCAGCGTATGTTCAAGATCGGTTTTAACCGGGCGGCGCGCATCATGGATCAGCTTTCGGATGCCGGTGTTGTCGGTCCGGAAGAAGGAACCAAGCCAAGAAAAGTACTGATGAGTATGGAACAGTTCGAAAATTATCTTGAGCAGGGGCAATAAGTATTGAAATTTTTGGGGGATTGTTTTATACTTTAATGTAGTGTTTTGTAGAATCCTTGCGACTGTATACAAAAAACACAGTCAGGTGTGTTTTTATAAAACAAAAAATATGGAGGTATGATATGTACAAGATTTTAAAAGCAGGAAAACTTGCAGGCAATATCTATGAGATGGTCGTAGAAGCTCCGCGTGTTGCAAAGCATTGTCTGCCTGGACAGTTTATCATCGTAAAAATGGATGAAGTCGGTGAGCGTATCCCACTGACTATTTGTGACTATGACAGAGAAGCCGGTACAGTCACCATCGTATTTCAGCCGATCGGAGCATCCACAGAAAAATTTACCACACTGAAGGCAGGAGATACTTTCCGTGATTTTGTAGGTCCTCTGGGACAGCCATCTGACCTGTGCACAGAGCCGCTCGAAGAAGTAAAAAAGAAAAAGATCCTTTTTGTAGCTGGTGGTGTAGGTACCGCACCGGTATATCCACAGGTGAAATGGCTGCATGAGCACGGCATTGATGCGGATGTTATTGTCGGTGCAAAGACAAAAGATCTGGTTATCCTGGAAAAAGAACTTTCCAAAGTAGCAGGCAACCTCTACGTTACTACAGATGACGGTTCTTACGGAAGAAGCGGTATGGTAACAAAAGTGATCGAAGATCTGGTAACAAAAGAAGGAAAAGTATATGATCACTGCGTAGCGATCGGTCCGATGATCATGATGAAATTCTGCTGCCTGACCACAAAGAAACTGAACATCCCGACTGTTGTCAGCATGAACCCGATCATGGTAGACGGTACCGGTATGTGCGGAGCCTGTCGTGTTATGGTAGGCGATGAAGTAAAATTTGCCTGCGTAGACGGTCCGGAATTTGACGGTCATAAGATTGATTTTGATGTGGCAATGAAGAGACAGACTCTTTACAAGACAGAAGAGGGACGTGCACTTCTGAAGCTGCGTGAAGGTGACACACATCATGGTGGATGTGGAAATTGCGGAGGTGACAAATAATGGCAGATGTATTAAAGAAAGTTCCTGTAAGAGAACAGGCACCAAAAGTAAGAGCAGCCAATTTTGACGAGGTCTGTCTTGGATATAATGCAGAAGAAGCAATGGAAGAAGCTTCCCGCTGCATCAACTGTAAAAATGCAAAATGTATGCAGGGATGTCCGGTATCTATTAATATCCCTGCATTTGTACATGAAGTAAAAGAAGGAAACTTCGAAAAAGCATATCAGATCATCTCTGAGTCCAGTGCACTTCCTGCGATCTGCGGCCGTGTATGTCCTCAGGAAAGCCAGTGCGAAGGAAAATGTATCCGCGGTATCAAAGGCGAAGCCGTTTCCATCGGAAAGCTGGAGCGTTTTGTAGCTGACTGGGCAAGGCAGAACGGTATCCGTCCGGCAGCTCCTGCAGAAAAGAACGGCAAAAAAGTCGCTGTCATCGGTTCCGGCCCATCCGGTCTGACCTGTGCAGGTGATCTGGCAAAATTGGGTTATGATGTAACCATATTCGAAGCACTGCATGAGGCAGGCGGTGTACTGGTATATGGTATCCCGGAATTCCGTCTTCCAAAACTGGATGTTGTTGCAAAAGAAGTAGAAAACGTAAAAGCACTTGGTGTTAAGATTGAGACAAACGTTATCATCGGACGTTCCATCACCATCGATGAACTGATGGAGGAAGAAGGATTTGAAGCAGTATTTATCGGTTCCGGTGCAGGTCTGCCGATGTTCATGGGAATCCCTGGTGAAACTGCAAAAGGTGTATTCTCTGCAAACGAGTACCTGACAAGAAACAACCTGATGAAAGCATTCCTTGAAGATTACGATACACCGATCGTACACGGCAGGAAAGTAGCCGTTGTCGGCGGCGGAAACGTAGCAATGGATGCTGCAAGAACCGCTCTTCGTCTTGGTGCAGAAGTACATATCGTATACAGAAGAAGTGAAGCAGAACTTCCTGCACGTGCAGAAGAAGTACATCACGCAAAAGAAGAAGGCATCATCTTCGATCTGCTGACTAACCCAACGGAAATCCTGGTAGACGAGAACGATGCAGTAGCAGGCATGAAATGTATCCGTATGGAGCTGGGTGAGCCGGATGCTTCCGGAAGAAGAAGACCGGTAGAAATCCCGGGATCTGAATTTGTCCTGGATGTAGATACGGTTATCATGTCTCTTGGAACTTCACCGAACCCGCTGATTTCTTCTACGACCATCGGTCTGGATGTCAATAAGAGAAAATGTATTATTGCAGATGAAGAAACCGGAAAAACATCAAAAGATGGTGTATATGCAGGTGGAGATGCCGTTACCGGAGCAGCTACCGTTATCCTGGCTATGGGTGCAGGTAAAGCAGCAGCAAAAGGTATCCATGAATTCCTGAGCAATAAATAAGATGTCTGTGATGCCTTTTTAAAAGAGCACTTTCAGATATTTTCAGATAAGTATAAAGAAAGGTGTCACCTGTATCAATGGGCGGCATCTTTTTTCCTTTATCGAAAATTATTTTCGGGTAAATGAAAAATGCTCCGCGAGGATGCACACTGCGTAATACAAGGCAGATATCGCAAGCAACCGCTGCAGGTACAAGAATGTGCTTTGTCACATTCTTGTAATTTACCAATATTTATGCTATGATAAAAAACAGGTTTAAAACTCGCAAAAGGTGGGTTTTCAATTCCGGAGTATGCAGAAAAAAGAGTTTCTGCATGAAACACGAGAATGAGGAGGAAACAAGACATGGGAATGACGATGACACAGAAAATTCTTGCAGCTCATGCAGGATTGCCAAGTGTAGAAGCCGGTCAGTTGATCGAGGCAGATCTGGATCTGGTACTGGGAAATGATATTACTTCCCCGGTTGCCATTCATGAGATGGACAAGTTTAACAAAAAGAAAGTATTTGACAAGGATAAGATCGCACTGGTAATGGATCATTTTATCCCGAATAAAGATATCAAATCTGCAGAACACTGCAAATGTGTACGCGAATTTGCCTGTAAAAATGAGATTACCAATTATTTTGACGTAGGAGAGATGGGAATCGAACACGCACTGCTTCCGGAAAAAGGACTGACCGTAGCAGGCGATGTGATCATTGGCGCAGATTCCCATACCTGTACATATGGAGCACTGGGAGCATTCTCTACCGGTGTCGGAAGTACCGATATGGCAGCCGGTATGGTAACCGGAAAAGCCTGGTTCAAAGTACCGTCTGCGATCAAATTCAACCTGGTCGGCAAACCTGCAAAATGGGTGAGCGGAAAAGATGTGATCCTGCACATTATAGGCCTGATCGGTGTGGACGGAGCTCTTTACAAATCTATGGAATTTGCAGGCGAAGGCATCAAATACCTGAACATGGATGACCGTTTTACAATTGCAAACATGGCGATCGAAGCCGGCGGCAAGAACGGTATTTTCCCGGTAGATGACCTGACTGTTGAATATATGAAAGAACACTCCAAACGTCCATATAAAATATACGAAGCA
Source organism: uncultured Lachnospiraceae bacterium (assembly GCA_900551235.1). Classification (GTDB taxonomy): domain Bacteria; phylum Bacillota; class Clostridia; order Lachnospirales; family Lachnospiraceae; genus Hominisplanchenecus. The sequence continues at coordinate 15,640 of URUU01000003.1, read as the reverse complement.
GATGAGGATGCCGTATATGAACAGGAGTATACGATTGACCTCAGTACTCTGAAATCAACCGTAGCATTCCCGCATCTTCCGGAGAATACAAAGACTATTGATGAGATCACAGAAGATGTTGTGATCGATCAGTCTGTGATCGGTTCCTGTACAAACGGACGTATCGAGGATCTGCGTTGTGCGGCAGAAATCTTAAAGGGACGAAAAGTGAAAAAAGGTGTCCGCTGTATCGTGATCCCGGCAACCCAGCAGATTTATCTGCAGGCCATGAGAGAGGGACTGATTGAGATCTTCATCGAAGCAGGAGCCGTTGTCAGCACACCGACCTGTGGACCATGCCTTGGCGGTTATATGGGTATCCTGGCAGAGGGCGAGCGTTGTATCTCAACTACCAACCGTAACTTCGTAGGTCGTATGGGACATGTAAAATCAGAAGTATATCTGGCAAGCCCGGCAGTTGCAGCAGCAAGTGCAGTGACCGGAAAGATTTCCGCACCTGCAGAGCTTGGATTATAGGAGGATAGATAAGATGAAAGCACATGGTAAAGTATTTAAATATGGAGACAATGTAGATACCGACGTTATCATTCCGGCAAGATATCTGAATTCTTCCGATCCGGCAGAACTGGCAACACATTGTATGGAAGATATTGATAAAGAGTTCGTGAACAAAGTTCACAAGGGAGATATCATTGTAGCTGAGAAAAACTTCGGCTGCGGTTCCTCCAGAGAACATGCACCGATCGCGATCAAGGCAGCAGGTGTAAGCTGTGTTATCGCAGAGACCTTTGCACGTATTTTCTACCGCAATGCAATCAACATCGGACTGCCGATCATCGAATGTAAGGAAGCATCCGAAGGCATCGAGGACGGCGATGATGTAGAAGTAGATTTCGACAGCGGCATGATCTACAACCGCACAAAAGGAACCGAGTTCAAAGGACAGGCATTCCCGGAATTTATGCAGAAGATCATCAAAGCAGAAGGTCTTATCTCCTATATTAACGGAAAGAACTAGGATTTTGTCAACAGGCAAAGTAAAATATCCTGTTAAGGGGCAAAACGCCCATCCAACAGAATAATTGTCCAAGCATAAGAATTGACCTTGTAGATTTGTAGAAATACAGATCCGCAAGGTCTTTTTTGCTATCATAGAGCAGCCTTAACAGCGATTTTTCCCAAAACCAATTTCCCAAAAATGATTCTCCCAAAACATAAAAAAGGCAAAAAAACAAAAAAGAGAGGATCAAATAATGAAAGAAAATAAAAAAATCGAAATAAATGATACAGAAAACATACCGGTAGAGATAATCGACACCCGAAGAGAAATAGACGATTTATCAGATGCCGAGTTAAAAGAACTAGAAAAAGAGCTTGAGCAATATGATAAAGGCATGTGGCGGCATTTAGATTGTCTCCAAAAGTATAAACATATAGGTGAGGAAATCCCAAAGGATGTGCCGTTTACCGAGTATTTCGGTTACATCTTTCAGAATTTCCGCAATCCTAAACCTGAAGAAGAATGGACAGTCAGGGACTATAAAGTGGATGCTGCCAGGAAAATAAGACAGATGGCGGCATTTACAATCAAAGACCACGGCTATAAAGAGCCATTAACAGACAGACAAAAACGTGTTGTGGAGCGAATCCGAAACGGCACAGATTTCCATGTCTCATTGGATAAAATCTGGGAACTTTTTAAATAAGTCGATATAAGGGGCTAAAATGTCATATTCAGCCCGTAATTTTGCAAGAACTTCATTATTTTCGGTGTTTCTGGCATGATGGATTTCACCAACCAAATATTTGCGGTAATCACTAACAGCATGAGACATAATACTCCAGTTCCTTTTCATCCAATCGGTAGTAACAGGATTATGTGACAGATAATCCTTACATTTAGAAATGGCATTGTTTGTGACGGTAATATTCACTTTGTAATCTCCAAGATTCAGTGAATATGTGGTTAATGCGGCGATAAGTACTGAATTAGCATCCATAATAAACCTCCTGCATATGGTATAAGAATTAGTGGCGGAACTACCATGATTATACAGCAAACCAGACAAAACAGATAGCGAATGATGTCAATACAGGAGGCGGATAAAAAGTACTTTTCTAATCAACCGGGATGATGTTATAATGAAGTAGACGAAAATAATTGCATACATTCGATATAAAAAAGGGGGAATTATCCAATGCCTGAGATTAGTTTATTTTATGGAATACGTATAACAATGTATTGGAGTGATCACAATCCACCATACTTTCATGCAGAGTATGGAAATAATAAAGCAATCGTGTTAATTGAAGATGGAACAATCAGTGAGGGGTATTTACCGAAACGTCAATTAAAATTTGTTCTTGCATGGGCGGAAATTCATAAGGATGAATTGATGCAGAACTGGGAGTTGTCAAAGGATAATAAGCCATTAAACAGAATCAATCCGTTAATTTAAAGAGGGGTGAATGGAATGGGTAATAATAAACTTGATCAACGATTCTATCCAGAAGTTTATCAGGCAGTGGCAGGAAACAACTATACAGTCTATGCCTATTTGAATGACGGAAGTGTACGGGAATTAGATGTTGAGCCTCTGATAAAGAAAGGCGGTATTTTCAAGAAAATTGAGGATGAAAAAGTATTTAAAAATACGCTGACCGTTTTGAATGGGACAGTTGCGTGGGACATAGCCGGAAACCGGAATGAATACGAGTGTATTGATATTGATCCTATGACAGTTTTTGAATGCCCAATAGTCCCGGATATTCCTGAAATTTAACAGAGTTAGTTAAAATAAGCAATCGTTTATATTATAAAACAAGGAGTGGAAATATGGATTGGGATCTTAAAATAACAGATATGGCAGGAGCTACGCCGGAACATTCTGCTGTAATCGTAAATTTTGTTGCAGCAATCAGACACCAGTTAAAGAACAGTACATGCTATGTATATTCGGATAATGTTCAATATCGTTTCAAAGATAATCAGGGTAATAACAAGATTGTAATTCCTGATGCTTCTATAAACTGCCGTACTAAATCAAGGCGTGGAAACACATTTACAGATGCGCCACGTTTTGTTATGGAGGTTCTGTCACCATCAACAGAAAATTACGACCGGACAGAGAAAATGCGGCTTTATTGTGAGCAGGAGATAGAAGAGTATTGGATTGTTGACTGGCGTAAAAGAACAGTTGAAATCTATGAACTGGACTATGATGGCGAGACTCCCAAATACTACCTTTTAAAAACGGTTACGGAAGAAAATAAAGACGAATTACACTTAATTCATTTCCCTAAAATAAAGATCACCTTTGATGAATTATTTGAGGAGATAGATTAGTGGCTTCAAGGCGGTAAATAAAATTGGGATTTTATTTACCATGAAAACTGAACATCGAAAGAGGCATTTTAACCAATGTTTCCATAAAAATATAACCAGGTGCATTACTTTGGAGGTTGTGGGAGTTACCCCTTTTGAGAATGTGGCAGTGTGTCCCACGACAGATTTTGTCAACAGGCAAAGTAAAATATCCTGTTAAGGGGCAAATTACATAGCCCCATTATTATCCAAACATAAAACTGACCTTGTACCCAATTCTTACCAGGCGCAAGGTCTTTTTGATTATAAAGAGAAAAAATGGCAGAAACGAAAAAAGCAATAATCGCAAACATAGAACGAAATAGTGGAGTTTATAAAAACCTTGATTTATGCGATTTTTTTTAATAAAATTGGTGTTTTGTCACACAGGCATCTGGCGTAGCATCGTGCTGATAATTATTGATAAAATGATTGATAGTTATTGACAAGATAATATTAAAATGATATCATTCAAGTATCAAAAAAGCAAGGAGGAAAGATTATCGATATCAAGGAAAAAGTTTTGAACAACAGGAAAAACGGCATGGCAATGCTGCTGCTGTTTATCATTTTTTATGCAGCAGCTGCAGGCATAATGCTTGTTGGTGCGAATACAGGCTTGATCCCGCTTGTGGTGCCGGCGATTATCTGGTTTTCTGTCGGCTGGATTCCTTTCCTTGGCCTGAAAGTTATGAAACCTCAGGAAGCTCTGGTGCTTACCCTGTTCGGTAAGTATGTCGGTACTTTAAAAGATGCAGGTTTTTACTGGGTGAATCCATTTTGCAGCAGTGTGAATCCTGCAGCAAAGACCAGGCTGAACCAGAGTGGGGATGTGGATGGCGGAAACAGTGCGAAATCTGTGCTGGCTGCGGCAGCAGGTGCAACTGCTTCTGAGAATATGTCTGTAGCAAACAAAAAGATTTCCCTGAAGATCATGACGCTCAATAACAATCGTCAGAAGATTAACGACTGTCTTGGCAATCCGGTGGAAATCGGGATCGCTGTTATGTGGCGTGTGACGGATACGGCAAAAGCAGTTTTCCACGTTGATAATTACAAGGAATATCTCTCGCTGCAGTGCGACAGTGCCCTGCGGAACATCGTGCGGATCTATCCTTATGACGTAGCCCCAAATGTCGATACGACAGGTGATGGCATTGCTGATGAAGGCAGCCTGCGTGGTTCCAGCGAAATTGTTGCAGAACGCATCCGCGATGAGATCCAGAAGAAAGTAGCAGAAGCCGGTCTGGAGATCATAGAGGCACGTATCACTTATCTTGCCTATGCACCGGAGATCGCAGCCGTTATGCTTCAGAGGCAGCAGGCATCAGCGATTATTGATGCGAGAAAAATGATCGTTGACGGAGCAGTCGGTATGGTTGAGATGGCACTGGAGCGTCTGAATGAGAATCAGGTGGTAGAATTAGATGAGGAGCGAAAAGCTGCCATGGTCTCCAATCTTCTTGTTGTACTCTGCGGAAACCGCGATGCACAGCCGGTTGTAAATTCGGGAAGCCTGTACTGATATGGCAGAGGACAGACCGAAAAAACAGATCCCGCTCAGGCTTTCGGCAAAATTGTATGAGCAGCTTGCAGCCTGGGCAGAAGATGATTTTCGCTCCGTAAACGGGCAGATTGAATATCTGCTCACAGAATGCGTAAGACAACGCAAAAAGAACGGCAAATATGTATCCGAAACACTGGATGAACCGCCGAAATTAGACATCTGAGATTAAAAAAGAAAAAGTGCCGGAAGAATGAATTGTTCTTCCGGCACTTTTTCTGCTCTGTATTCAAAAATGTTTCTGGTATTCGGTACATTTTGACAATCTTAACGTTTTTCAAGCGGAAGATAATCTTTGAGTTCGGAAATGCCTTTGTATGCAGGACGGATGATCTTTCCGTTATTGGCAAGTTCTTCGATGCGGTGGGCACTCCAGCCAACTACACGGGCGATCGCAAAGATCGGGGTGAAGAGCTGTGTTGGAAGATCCAGCATGCTGTATACAAAGCCACTGTAGAAGTCCACGTTGGCGCTGACACCTTTGTAAATCTTGCGTTCTTCGGCGATGATCTGAGGTGCGAGGCGTTCCACCATAGAATAAAGCTGGAACTCGTCTTCTCTGCCTTTTTCTTTGGAAAGTTTCTCTACGAAGCCTTTGAAAATATTGGCACGCGGATCAGAAAGAGAATAAACAGCATGTCCCATACCATAGATCAGACCGGCATGATCGAAAGCGTCCTTATTTAACAGGGCACGCAGATAATCGCCGACTTCTTTTTCGTTGTTCCAGTCTTTTACCGTCTGTTTCATATCCTCAAACATGCGCACGACTTTGATGTTGGCACCGCCGTGTTTCGGTCCTTTCAAAGAGCCAAGAGAAGATGCCATGGTAGAATAAGTGTCCGTACCGGAAGAGGATACAACATGTGTGGTGAACGTAGAGTTGTTACCACCGCCGTGTTCCATATGGAGCACCAGCGCAATATCTAGGATGCGGGCTTCAAGATTGGTGTATTTGCTGTCCGGGCGGAGAATATGGAGCAGATTTTCCGCAGTGGAGAGCGATGGATCCGGCATATGGATATAAAGGCTTTTTCCGTCGTGATAATGGCTGTATGCCTGGTATCCATATACGGAAAGCATCGGAAACAGTGCGATGAGCTGCAGACACTGACGCAGAACGTTCGGAAGGGAGATGTCATCTGCACGATCGTCGTAAGTATAGAGGGTCAGAACGCTGCGTGCGAGCGTGTTCATCATGTCCTGGCTTGGTGCTTTCAAAATAATATCTCTGACAAAGCTGGTAGGAAGAGAACGATAAGTCGCCAGCATATCGGAAAAATCTTTCAGGTCTTTTGAAGATGGAAGCTTTCCGAACAGAAGCAGATAAGTAACTTCTTCAAATCCGAAACGCTGATCTTTGATAAAACCGTTTACCAGATCTTCGATATCATATCCGCGGTAGTAGAGTTTTCCTTCACATGGAATCTGCTTTCCGTCTACCATATCGTAAGCATGGACATTACCGATATCAGTAAGACCTGCCAGGACACCCTTACCATTGATATCACGCAGTCCACGTTTTACATCGTACCTGGTGTAAAGGGCAGGGTCAATCTTGCTGGTACTTTCTGCAAGTTTTGTCAGGGACAATATTTCAGGTGTAATTTCTGAATAAATATTCATTGGCAGTTCCTCCATTTCTTTGTTTCTTTCATAAAGTAATCAAATATGATCCTTATTTTAACACAAAATTAGGAAAATTGCTAATAAAAAAAGAATAAACATTGAAAAAACAGTGTATATAGATTTCTTGAATTTTCAGTTGAAAAATCGGATATACTAGAGTATAATGTAGTCAATGAAAAATCACCTGGGATGTGCGACACTCCTGTTATTTTGAACCTGCAATGTTATTATAGGGAATCTTATATCGCCTTATACAATGTCGTGCCGCTTTGCGTAAGTGGTGGACAGCGGCTAAGGCTGCGGATACCCACCTGGCCTGGCCAGGAATCAAAAGGCAGGAAACGGCATTCCGGGAATGAATATTTCGCTGTCAGGCTGACAGCCTAAAGTCAGCCGGCAGCTTTTTTGTTGCCAAAGTATGATGAAATATCTGGCCGGAAATACAGGAGGAAACAGACGTATGAGAAAAGCGTTATTTTTTGATATTGACGGTACACTGTTGAGCGATGTAACAGGAAACATACCGGACAGTGCCATAGAAGCACTGAAAAAAACCATAGAACTTGGAAATATCACATTTATCAACACAGGAAGGTGTTATTGCAGCGTACCGATGGAGCTGAAAAGAGCACCCTTTTCAGGATATCTGTGCGGCTGCGGTACTTACCTTATGGCAGGAGATGAAGTGATGTTTTCCCGTGTGATCCCACATGAGCGTGGAAGAGAGATCATCCGTATTTTACAGGAAAACCATGCGGAACCGATTCTGGAAGCAGCAGATGACTGTTATTTTCCAAAGCACATGACAAGGTTTGAAGGAGTGGAACATACCAGAAGATATTTTGCACCGATGGGACTTGGCATTGAAACATACATAGAGCAGGATCGCTTTGATTATGATAAGTTTGTTTTTTATTACGATGACAAGACAAATCTGTCTGCGATAAGGAAGAATCTGGAAAAAGATATGGATCTGATTGACCGGCAGAATGATTTCTTTGAAGTAGTGCCAAAAGGTTTTTCGAAAGCCAGTGCGATCGCCTATATCCTGGAACACATGAACATTCGTCTGGAAGATGCCTATGTATTTGGTGACAGCAGTAACGACCTTCCGATGTTCCGGTATGTGCCGCATGCGGTTGCCATGGGAGTACACAGTTCCGTTCTGGAACCTTATGCAGAGTTTGTAACAAAGACGGTAGAAGATGATGGTATTGCATTTGCCATGAAGCACTATGGTCTGATCTGAGAAAGGAGAGCCATGTATACACGCAGAGTACAGTATTATGAAACGGATCAGATGGGGATTGTACATCATTCCAACTATATCCGGTGGTTTGAAGAAGCAAGGATCAACTGGATGAGAGAATGTGGTCTTTCTTACCGGGAAATCGAAGAAAAAGGGATCATCATCCCTGTGCTGGAAGCAGGAGCCGTGTACCGGGCGATGGTGCATTTTGATGATCAGGTAGATATTGCGGTGAAAGTAGAAAAGTACAATGGAATCGTTCTGGATTTCTCTTATGAGGTGTACGGTCATGAGAGCAAAAAGCTCTGTACAACCGGGAGAAGCAGGCATTGCTTCTTAAATAAAGAAGCAAAACCTGTTTCACTTAAAAAAGAAGATCCGGCATTACACAGAAGATTTCTGGCATTTATTCAGAAAGACGAAGAAGATCCTGATAAAAAGCAGGATAACTGATATTGACGCAGTCAGCATGTTCGATCGTCAGTGTGCCTTCGGTCATCAGGGAAGCGATGGCAAAGGACATGGCGATGCGGTGATCCAGAAAACTGTCCAGTACAGCGCCGTGCAGCGGTCTTCCGCCGCGGATAACCATCCCGTCATCTGTTCCTGTGATATCTGCACCCATGGCACGCAGATGATGGACCACGATGTCGAGCCGGTTCGATTCCTTGACTTTCAGCTCTTCAGCGTTGCGGATCGTTGTTGTTCCCTGAGCAAAAGCGGCCAGGATGGCAATGATCGGGATTTCATCGATCAGTGTCGGTATGATATCGCCTTCGATCGTACAGCCTTTCAGATCCGGTGTGTAGCGGACGAGAATATCTGCGACAGCTTCTCCGCCGGAAGTATGTTCATTCAGAAGTGTGATGTCTGCACCCATGGCACGGCAGACACGCAGGATTCCGTCGCGCGTCTGGTTAATGCCGCAGTTGCAGATCCGTATTTCTGAACCTGGGACAATCAGGGCGGCAGCCAGAAAATAAGCGGCAGAAGAGATATCGCCTGGAACTTCAATCTTCTGGGCATATAACTTTGGATTTGGCAGGATCGTTGCGGTTGTGCCCTCAGACGTGATAGCAGCTCCAAAAGAACGAAGCATGATTTCTGTGTGATTTCTTGATAAAGCCGGTTCGGTCACCGAAGTTTTATCGTCAGCGTAAAGTCCTGCCAACAAGACACATGATTTTACCTGGGCGGAGGCAACCGGTGATGCATAGTGGATTCCTCTCAGGGAATGACCGGTGATGCGAAGCGGTGCACAGCCATTTTGGCGGATACTCTCCACCGAGGCATGCATCAGAGAAAGCGGTGTGATAATACGTCCCATAGGACGTTTCTGAATGGAAGCATCTCCGGTCAGTTCGCTTGTGAAATCCTGTCCGGCAAGGATGCCGCAGATCAGTCTTGTCGTTGTGCCGCTGTTGCCTGCATCCAGAATATCGGACGGAGCCTGCAGTCCGTGCAGTCCGCGCCCGTGAACCAGGATTTTATCTTTTGTATTTTCAATTTCGATTCCCATCTTACGAAAACAGGAGATTGTCGAAAGACAGTCCTGCCCTTGCAGAAAATTTGTGATTTCGGTTGTTCCTTCACTGATCGCGCCAAACATGACTGCGCGGTGGGAGATGGATTTGTCCCCCGGAATTGTAATCTCGCCGCGAAGCGGATTTTTGGTCTTTGTAAATTCCATCAAAACCTCCTGATATTATCTTTCATATATAGTATAACGATATTTGCGAAGCAGCCCGGCTGCTTTTATTTTTGCGGTTTCTTCGTAAAATTCAACATGGAGAACGGCCTCCTCAAATTCACGGTTATGTACGATGCCAATATTTTTGATGCTGATGCCGTTCGTGGCAAGGATCGTTGCCAGAGCTGCAATTCCGCCGGCTTCATCCACCATATCGCAGTAGATGGAATAGGAATTTGGAATTGGTCCGCTTCCGGAATCCGAGATGGAATTGCGGTAATCTCTGGAAGTGGAAAAAAGATCGTGAATACAGTGCGTATTATGCTCCGCAAGAGAAAATTTGATCCCGATCAGGCTGTTGATGTATTCGTCCAGTACCTGGATGATATTTTCACTGTTGGCAGAACAGATCTGTTCCCACATTTCAGGCGAAGAAGAAGCAATTCTTGTGATATCTTTGAAGCCGCCGGCAGCAACTCTTTTCATGGTGCCGTCTTCATAATCACAGTTCTTTACCAGGTTTACAAGGGAAGAAGCGATGATATGCGGCAGATGGCTGATCGCAGCAGTCACATAGTCGTGCTTTTCATAAGTAAGAATCAGAGGAATGGCTTTCAAAGATGCAACCAGTTCATAATAGCGGTCGATCATTTCCTGTGATACTTTGGAAGCAGGTGTCAGGACGTAGTAGGCATTTTCCAGCAGATGTGCTTTTGCATTTTCGATACCGGTCTTTTCAGAACCTGCCATCGGATGTCCGCCGATGAAAAATTCTTCCAAAGCCAGTTCTTCCACCTTTTTATGAATATTTGTTTTGGTGCTTCCGACATCTGTGAGAATACAGCCCTTTTTCAAATATGGTTTTAATGCTTTTAAATAGGAAGCATTGCATTCCACAGGTGCACATAAAAAAATGTAATCACATTTCAGATAACGTTCATCCACGCAGTCACAGATTTCATCTATAATTCCATGTTCCAGAGCATAGTCCGTCGTGTGGGTGCTTCTTGTATGCGCCAGGATATGTACATTGGGATAATATTTTTTTAAAGCCCGGGCAATGGAGCCTCCGATCAGGCCAAGACCGATAAACCCGGCGGTAAATGTTGTTTCCATGATGATGTCCTCTTGTGTGCCGGAACATGCCGACAATTCTTTCTTTTTTACTCCTGTTCATTTTACTATTGCAAAAATAGAATGTCAACACTTTTCCACGTTAAAGTGAAAATGCAAAAAAGAAAGAAGCAAATCTCATCAGAATCATAAAAAATGCAACAGATGACATGGAGTTGTGTATATTGTTTGAAATAAATATGAAATTCAAACGAAAAATGGAGAAAATAGTAAAATGAAATCTATAAACTTTGAAAAAACTTGTATAATTTGAATAAAATACTTGAAAAACTACAAAAGTTTTAGTAGAATATAAACATGATTCCTTGAAGAGTTCAAGAATAAATTGTATTGGAGGACAACAGCATGAAAGTTTACACAACAGATAGAATTCGGAATGTCGTGCTTCTTGGACACGGCGGCTCGGGTAAGACCAGTCTGGTCGAGGCCATGGCATATCTTGGCGGTATTACCAGCAGACTGGGTAATGTAACAGACGGTAATACCATCAGTGACTTTGATAAGGAAGAAATCAGGCGCAAGTTTTCCGTCAGTACTTCCCTTGTACCGATCGCATGGGGCGATGTTAAGGTCAATATCCTGGATACACCGGGTTATTTTGATTTTGTAGGTGAAGCAGAAGAAGCAGCGGCGGCAGCAGATGCAGCCGTGATCGTTGTAAATGGAAAGAACGGAGTAGAAGTAGGTACACTCAAGGCATGGGCGCTGTGCGAAAAATACAGCCTCCCGCGCATGATCTTTATCACAAATATGGACTTCGATAATGCCAGCTTCCGCCAGATCACAGAAGAACTGACTGAACAGTTTGGAAAGAAGATCGCACCGATCCATTTTCCAATCCGTGAAAATGAGAAGTTTACCGGTTATGTAAATGTTGTAAAGAAAGCCGGAAGAAAATGGCTGGAAAAGGGTCAGAAGGAGGAGTGTCCGATTCCGGAATATCTGGATGAATATCTGGAAAAATACAGAGAGACCCTGTTAGAGGCAGTGGCTGAGACCAGCGAGGAGTTTATGGATCGTTATTTTGCGGGAGAAGAGTTTTCCGTTCATGAGATCATGATGGCGCTGACACAGAATGTTTCCAGCGGTGACATTGTTCCGGTTGCCATGGGTTCACCGGTACAGCTTCGCGGTGTTGCCAATCTGCTGGATGACATTGTACAGTACTTCCCAAGTCCGGACAAGCGCAGCGTTGCCGGCATCAATACAAAGACAAATGAAATTTTTGAGGCAGACTATGATTTTGCAAAAGCGAAATCTGCCCAGGTGTTCAAAACGATCGTAGATCCGTTTATTGGAAAATATTCCATGATCAAGGTAAAATCCGGTGTTGTGAAAAATGATGATATACTGTTCAATATTGATAAAGATGCAGAACAGAAATTAAATAAACTGTATGTATTTGAAGGAAGCAAACCAATCGAGGTTCCGGAGCTTCACGCCGGGGACATCGGAGCAATCGCAAAACTGGATAAGGCACGTACCGGCGATACGCTTTCTACCAAGGCGACACCGATCCGTTATGGAAAGATTGAAGTTTCGACACCTTATACATATAAGAGATACCGTGCAAAGAACAAAGGTGATGAAGATAAAGTTGCACAGGCACTTCAGAAGATCACGCACGAAGATCTGACGATGAAAGTAGTTAATGATGCAGAGAACAGTCAGACTCTGATTTACGGTATGGGCGATCAGCACATTGATATTATTCAGAGTAAACTTCTTACAAAATATAAGATTGAGATCGAACTGGAAAGACCAAAGGTTGCATTCCGCGAGACGATCCGTAAGAGTGCTGATGTGGAAGCCAAATACAAAAAGCAGTCCGGAGGTCATGGACAGTATGGTCATGTAAAAATGCGCTTTGAACCGCTTGGAGATCTGGAGACACCATATGCATTTGAACAGGAAGTAGTCGGCGGGGCCGTTCCGAAGAATTATTTTCCGGCAGTAGAAAAAGGTGTCCAGGAAGCTGTTCTGAAAGGACCTCTTGCCGGATATCCGGTAGTTGGTGTGAAGGCTGTTCTGTATGATGGTTCTTACCATCCGGTAGATTCTTCAGAAATGGCATTTAAGACAGCATCTATTCAGGCATTCAAAAAAGGATTCCTGGAGGCATCCCCGGTACTTCTTGAGCCGATCGCGTCTTTAAAAGTTACTGTCCCAGATAGATATACCGGAGACGTTATGGGCGATCTGAACAAACGCCGTGGCCGTGTACTTGGTATGAATCCAACCGAAGGCGGAAAGACAGAAATCATTGCAGATATTCCGCTGTCTGAACTTTACGGTTATTCCACAAACCTCCGTTCTATGACTGGCGGACGTGGAAGCTATGCTTATTCCTTCAGCAGATATGAGCAGGCTCCAAGTGATGTTCAGGAGAAAGTTATTGCGGATAACGAAAAAGCAGAATAATCTTTAAATATTGAATGTGAATGTTGTATTGAAAGCAGTCAGCCTTTTACCGGGGCTGGCTGTTTTGCTATTTGGTAAAATTACATTAAGTTGAATATAAGTAAGAAAAAATTAAGTTGTTATCTCTCTGTAATCGTATTATCATAAAAATGAAAATATAATTTTTTGAAGGAGAAAAGAATGGAACTTTCAATACATGAAATTCAAAAAAGTTTTGGCGAGAAAAGGGTTTTGAAAGGAATATCCTTTCGGGCCGCCGGCGGCAAAGCCTTTGGGCTGCTTGGCCGCAACGGCGCCGGAAAAACGACGACAATCCGTATTTTGATGGATGTGTTTCCGGCAGACAGCGGCGAAATACTGCTTGATAATGAACCGATAAATTATGAAAAGGTAAAAATCGGGTATTTGCCGGAGGAAAGGGGCTTGTATCCGAAAAAGAAGATTTTCGACCAGCTTGTTTATTTTGCCATGCTGAAGGGACTGGGCAAAAAAGAGGCTGTGAAAGCGGTGGACTACTGGCTGGAGCATCTTGGAATGGCCGAATATCGGAATAAACGGTTGGACACACTTTCAAAGGGAAATCAGCAGAAAATCCAGTTAATTACCGCATTGGCCCATAATCCTCAGATAGTGATTCTGGATGAACCTTTTTCCGGGCTGGACCCGGTGAATGCGATGCTTTTGAAAAATGTCGTTAAGGAAGAGATAGCGAAGGGAAAGATTGTTCTGTTTTCCAGTCATCAGATGAATTATATTGAGGAATTTTGTGATTATATCGCCATTTTGAATAATGGAGAGATTGTTTTACAGGGGAATTTAAGTGAAATAAAGAAAAGCCATGGGCGGGACAGCCTGGCGGTCCGCTCCGATAAAAGGGAAGCGATTAAAAGGGATTTCGCGGAGGCCTGCATGGAAAGTGACAGGGAAGAACTTATTATTAGATTGAAAAACCCGGAGGAAAAGCAAAAGGTGATGCGCCAACTTGTTGAAAATTATGATGTGGATGAAATAAGGCTGTATGAACCATCATTGAATGACATTTTTGTCCAATATGCGGGACAATAAATAAGAAAGGACAGAATCATGAATCAGTTTTTAATCATATTGAAATTTGAATTGCAGCATTATTTTAAAAATAAAATTTTTGTGGGCATTACCATTTTCCTTGTGCTGGCCATTGGCATTGTCATGTTTTTTCCGAGAATGTCAGGGCTTTTCAAAAAGGAATCAGAACCGGCTGGGAAGGAAGAGAAAAGGGTGATGCTGGTGACAGCGGGCACAGAGGAGGAGGCCGAGGCGCTGGAACAGGTTTTTTCGGCTGCCTTTGAGGATTATAATGTTCAGGCGACAACAGAGGATATGGAAGCTGTTAAGGAACAAATATTGTCCGGCGAAGCTGAGTGTGCATTTGCCGTCACGGGCCCTGTGTCTTATACTTACTATGTGAATAATCTTTCGATGTATGATGGGAATATGTCGATAGCGGATGAACTTTTCCAAAATATTTATCGCATGAGCGCCATGGTTGAAAAGGGTATTGACCCGATGGAGGCCGGAAGTATTTTAAATGTGCAGATTGAGCATGAGGTCGAAAATCTTGGAAAGGACCAGATGCAGAATTTCTTTTACACGTATATTATGATTTTTGCATTATATATGGTGATTTTGCTTTACGGCCAGATGGTGGCTACAAATGTTGCCACTGAAAAGAGCTCTAGGGCTATGGAACTGCTCATTACCAGCGCAAAGCCGTCGAGCATGATGTTTGGAAAGGTTATTGGTTCGGGGCTGGCCGGATTGACTCAGCTCATACTTGTTTTCGGTGCTTCCGCTTTGTTTTATAACTTAAATGCAAGTTACTGGGGCGGTAATGGGCTCATTAAATCCATTTTTAATGTTCCGCTGAGCCTTCTGGTCTATATGCTTATTTTCTTTATTTTAGGCTTTTTTATCTATGCCTTTTTATATGGAGCCATTGGTTCAACCGCATCCAAAGTGGAGGATATCAATACATCTGTCATGCCTCTGACATTTTTATTTATCGCGGCCTTTGTTGTCGTTGTGTTTTCCATGTCCAGCGGCAACATAGATAATATGGCCATGAAAATCTGTTCCTTTGTACCATTTACTTCCCCGATGGCGATGTTTACCCGGATTGCCATGAGTACAGTGCCGATATATGAAATTATCCTCTCCATTGCTATTTTAATTATTTCGGCCTTTGGTATCGGCATTTTTTCAGCGAAGATTTATCGTGTCGGCGTGCTTCTTTATGGTACGACACCGAAAATCAGCACATTATTAAAGTCGATTAAAAATGCTTAAAATCAAACAAAAACGTTGAATTTTAGACGGAATATTGGTACAATAAAGGATAGTTTAATAAGATAAACAGAGAGGATGTTTAATTATGGCAACACCTTATAATCATAAGGAGATTGAAAAAAAATGGCGTCAGAACTGGGAGAAAAATCCAGTCAACGTCAATGATGGTAAAAAACCAAAATATTATTGTCTGGACATGTTCCCGTATCCGTCAGGAAATGGTCTGCATGTCGGACATTGGCGGGGCTATGTTATTTCTGATGT